>DATGHD010000276.1:0-10930 GCA_035308145.1 Roseiarcus sp. | reverse complement strand
CCGAAGCGGATCGGCTTGCCGTCCTCGCCGGGCGTTTCGAAGGTGAGCTCGGCCTCGAAGACGGGGCCGGTGTAATATTCGAGGCCACGAACCACGGAGGGGTCGAAGTGAACGCGATCATTGCCGTAGCCCGCGCTTCTTATCAAGGGTTCAAACTGTTCGATTATTTCGTTCAGCGCGTCGTCGTAAGGCATGTGCCCAAGTCCACCATAGGGATCGGGAACGCCTCCCGTGGTCACGGTTACCTGATCGAGAACTTGTTTCAGGCTAGCCGCGTCTTTCGAACCCAGAGATGCGAGGACGACGTTGATTTGATGGTCGTTTAAGCCAGCGCCCTTGGTGAAGTCACCGCTCTCGTCTTTGCGCCCTGGGCCGAGGAGTAAACGCACGCCATCAACGCCAAGCCGATCTAGCTTGTCGATTGCCCGTAGCACCGCGAGTCGTCGCCCGGCGTGTTCCTCGCCAGCCAGCCCTATCGCTTCTAATAATCCATCCAGGATTTTGCGACTGCTGACCTTGATGACGTACTGCCCTCTCTCGATCCCCAGCGCCTCCAGGCAATCCGCCGCCATCATGCAAATCTCGGCGTCCGCCGCCGGCGAGCTTGCCCCCACCGTGTCGGCGTCGAATTGCATGAACTGGCGATAGCGGCCCGGCCCGGGCTTTTCGTTGCGAAAGACCCAGCCGGCGCGGTACGAACGATAGGGTTTCGGCAGGCGGTCATAGTTCTCCGCGACATAGCGGGCGAGCGGCGCGGTCAGGTCATAGCGCAGCGACAGCCATTGCTCGTCGTCGTCCTTGAACGAGAAGACGCCTTCGTTCGGCCGGTCGAGGTCGGGCAGGAATTTGCCCAGGGCCTCGGTATATTCGATGAACGGCGTTTCCACCGCCTCGAAACCGTAAAGCTCGTACACCGAGCGTATCTTCGCCATCATCGCCTCGGTCGCGGCGATGTCGGCGGCGGTGCGGTCGATGAGGCCGCGCGGCAAGGCCGGGCGGACGAGGGACGTCTTTTTTTTGTCGGTCATTTAAGCAATTCGGATTGAGCGCGCTGATCGGCGCCGAGGCTTACCCTCATCCGGCGCTTCGCGCCACCTTCTCCCGTAAAGCGGGAGAAGGGATTTACCCGGCGCATCGGGCACGCGCAGGGGTTGATGAAGGGTGCTGCGCGCCCCTCTCCCGCTTTAAGGGAGAGGGCTGGGGTGAGGGTTAGCCCCACGGCGTCTCGCAACTATCCGACAACGCGCTTAGGACCGTAAAGATGCTCGCCCCTCAAATCAGTCCCGCGCCGATATTGATGGTCAGCGCCAGGATTACGGTGTTGAAGAAGAACGAGACGATTCCATGCGCCAGGGTCGTCCTGCGCATCGCTGAGGAGACCGTCTCGACATCCGCCGTCTGCGACGCGCAACCGATGACGAAGGAGAAATAGAGGAAGTCCGCATAGGTCGGATTGCCATGGCCCGGAAAGTTCAAGCCCGCCCGCGCGAGGGGCGCCGTCGCCGGGTCGTCGTCGACATCCGCGTAATATTCATGCGCGTAGTGCACGGTGAACAGGAGATGGATGAAGGTCCAGGCGCTGAGAATGGTCGTCGTCACCAGGACGATATGCGCTCCCTTGTTAAATCCTGTCATGTCCTTGACGGCGCCGAGTTCGGCGATGATCGCCGCGAGGGAGGCCAAGGCCGCCGCCGTTCCGACGATGAGCAGCACCCACTGCTGCTCATCTTCGCGAGCCGCATGGGCGCGCATCGTAGTTTCGGTCGATCGCGCCATCATCCATCCGACCAAGACGATGAAGGCGAGCGCGGCGACATTCCAGGCGATCAGCGCGCGCGTCGCGAACCTGATCTCGTGCGGCAGCGCGGCATAGACGAGAACCATCAGCGCGGCGCAAATGCAGATGCGCGGCCGATGTCGTATCGCGTCAAGGAAATGCGAGCGCCGATCGGCGGCGCGCGAAGGTTTGCACAAGGAGCGCCTCCCCAACGGGCCGCGCTTGACCTGCCCGAGCGCGATGCGAGGGTCAAGCGTTCGGCTTTACTCCTTAAGGTCACGCCGCGCCAATGATGTCGCACGAACGACGAAATCATGCCGCGTGCAGCCGGCGGCGCGCGTCCGCCGACGTCATTCCGGTCTGCGGGAGAGCGGATGATTATCCTGCAACATCATATATTTATATCAATTGCTGGGTTCCTTGACAGCGTGGGGCGCCGTCAATATGGTGCGCGCGGTTTTTAGGGGCGGTTGACTCCCATCCGTTTTCACTTCACGGCTTTTTCGGGCCGTTCGTTTGGCTCGAGCGCCTTGACGTTCAGCCGAAACGATCGGCGTCCGCGACCGCTAAGACAAGCGGCGGATCGAAAATGGCGGAACGCGAGAGCGGCGAGGAGGAAGATCGGGTCTTAAGAGCGCGTCTCGATAGACTTTCGGGCGCGCTCGAGGCTCAGCGCAAGGCGTCTCAACCAAGACGCGATGCGAGCGGCGAGGGGGCCTCCTCGGACAATTTCGGCTCTGCGATGGCCTTAGGGCTACGCGTGGCCGGCGAATTTGTGGGGTCGATCGCGGTCGGCTGTTTCATCGGCTGGCAAGCGGACGCCTGGTTGGGAACGAAGCCGGCTTTTCTCATCGCCTTTTTCTTTTTGGGCGTTGCGGCCGGCGTCTGGGGTGTGATCCGCGCGACGGCACCGCTGTCGCGCAGCGCGCCGGCGAAGGACGAGGACAAGGATTTAGGACGTGGCGGCTGAATCGAACCCGATCAATCCGATCGAGCAATTCTCGGTCACGCCGATCGTGCCGATCCACATCGGCCATCTCGATTTTTCCTTCACCAATTCCGCGCTCTACATGCTCATCGCCGTGGCGATCGTCGCCGTCTTGATGCTGATCGGCGCCAATGGTTCGACCGGCGCGCCTGGCCGGCTGCAGGCGCTCGCCGAAATGGCTTATGAGTTCATGGCCGGCATGCTGCGATCGGCGGTCGGCGATCATGCGGAGGCGTTCTTCCCCTTTGTCTTCTGCATTTTCATGTTCGTCCTCATCCTCAATCTCGTCGGCCTGATCCCGCATACGTTCTCGGTGACGAGCCACATCGTCGTCACCGCGGCTTTGGCCCTGACCGTGTTTTTCACCGTGGTGATCGTTGGGATCGCCAAGCATGGCCTGCGCTTCTTCAAGAATTTCGTGCCGCCCGGCGTGCCGATCTACATCTTGCCGCTGGTCGTGGCGATCGAAGTCATTTCGTTCTTTACGCGGCCGGTCAGCCATTCCGTCCGTCTCTTCGCCAATATGCTCGCCGGCCATATCTCGCTGAACGTCTTCGGCGGCTTCGTCGTGATGCTGCTCGGCGCGGGGACTTTCGTCATCAAGTTCGGCGCGATATTGCCTTTGGCGATGACGATCGGCCTTGAGGCGCTGGAGCTGCTCGTCGCGTTCCTGCAGGCCTATGTTTTCGCCATGCTGACGTGCATGTACCTTAACGACGCGCTTCACCCCGGCGGCCACTGACCGGCCGACCTATCGGCTCAAAACCATCCAATAAAGGAGTTATTGATGGAGCCCCACGAACTCGCCTTAGCCGCCAAATATGTCGGCGCCGGACTTGCTGCGATCGGCACCGGCGCCGCCGGCATCGGCGTCGGCACGCTTTTCGGCCAGTTCCTCAACGGCGCCTTGCGCAATCCGTCGGCGGTCGAAGGCCAGTTCGGCAGCTTGATCTTCGGCTTCGCGGTGACCGAAGCGCTCGGCATTTTTGCGCTGCTGATCTCCTTTCTGCTGCTCTTCGCGGTCTGATTGATCGCCAGCGACCGGCGGGCGCGGACTTTGCGACGCCGCCCGGCGGCATGAGGGTTTAGGCTGATGGCGGAACAACAGGCGACTCAGAGCGAAGTCGGCCAGCAACCGGGCGGGCGCGAGAATTTCCCGCCCTTCGCGGTCGACACATTCCCTTCGCAGCTTCTGTGGCTGGCGATCAGCTTCGGCGCTTTGTACATCGTCATGGCGCGCGTCGCTTTGCCGAAGCTCGGCGCTTTGATCGACGCGCGGAAGAAGCGCATCGCCCAGGACCTTGATGATGCGACGGCGATGCAGCAGAAGGCCGACGCCGCGGCGGCCGCCCATGAGAAGATGATCGCCGAGGCTCGCGGCAAGGCGCAGGCGCTCGCCCAAGCGGCGCGCGACAAGCTCGCAGCCGAAGCCGAAGCCAAGCGCAAAGCGCTGGAGGCGGAGCTCGCCGCCAAGCTCGCTGTGGCCGAGAAACAGATCGCCGCGACGCGGGCGCGGGCGATGAGCAACGTCGAGGCGATCGCCCGCGAGGCGGCCGGGGCGATCTTCGAGCGTCTTCTCGGGCGCCCGGCCAGTGCGGAGGCGGTCGCCGAGGCTGTCGCCTCCGTCAAAACGAGCTGAGCCTTTAAGGAGCTGAGGCGCCATGACGTTCGACGCCGAATTTTTCGTCACCATCGCCTTCATCGTCTTTCTGTGCGGGCTCGGCTATCTCGGCGTGCATCGGATGGTCCTTTCCTCGCTCGACGCCCGCGGCAAGGCGGTGGCCGACGAACTCGCCGAGGCCGCCAAGCTCCGGGACGAGGCGGTCGCCTTGCTCGCCAGTTTCGAGAAAAAGGCCGCCGAAGCCGAGGCCAACGCCGCGGCGATCGTCGCCAGCGCGCGGGTCGAGGCGGAAGCGCTCGCCAAGGAAACGGCCGAGCGCATGGCCGATTTTGTCGCGCGGCGGACCAAGCAGGCCGAGGCCAAGATCGCCCTGGCGGAAGCGCAGGCGGCCGCCGACGTGCGCGCGGCTGCGGCCGATCAGGGCGCCAAGGCGGCTGAAATCGTCTTGCGCAAGGAGACGCAAGGATCGGCGGGCGCGGACCTCGTCTCGCGCGAGATTTCAAACCTCAAGGATCGGTTGAACTAGGCTTCAGAGATCCGTCAGCCGCTGGACCTGAATGAGCAACTCAGAGACTTGCGCGCGCAACTTGGCGTTGGTCTCCTCGAGCTCGCGAATGCGCTCGAGACAAGTCTCGATCGTCACCGGAACGTCGTCCGCCAACTCGAACTCGACGCCGGCCTCTTCGTCTTTGCGCCAGATGAGCCGGGCGCGACAATTCAACGAGCGTTGCGGAATCGAGAAATCGAAGCGATCGGGCAGCGCGACGCTCTCCGGGATGATGAGCCGGGCGCCGGCCGGCGACAATTGCGTAACCGTGCATTCCACCGACAGCGATCCCTCGCGAAAGGATATCCGCGCCGGCAGGAACGTCCTTTTGCGATTGTCTGAGCGCTTCTCCCGGGCGGGTTTGTTGTCTTGCGTCGAGCTCATCCTAAAACCATGCCTGCCCCCGCGCGATCCTTACGCCAGCGAGACCCTATCAAGCGATTATTGATCAAGGTTAAATCGAGTGACGGCGGCTAAGGCTTTCTCGATCACGAAATCGCGCGTTCGCTAGTTCGCGAGCTCCTCGGCGAGGCGGCCGAGGAAGCCGATATAGGCCTCGACCTGCGCGATCTCGATGAATTCGTCGGGCTTATGCGCCTGATCGATCGAGCCGGGGCCGCAGACGATCGTCGGCAGGCCGGCGTTCTGGAACTGTCCGGCCTCGGTCGCAAAGGGGACGGCCTTGGTTTGACCGGCGCCGGTCAGTTTCAAAGCGAGCCCCTCGGCCGGGGAGCCGGGCTTGGCGAGGAGACCGGGAATATCGACCTCGACGATCGTTTCGATGGTCGGGCCTTTGACGTAGCGCGTCAGGCGCGGCAGCGCGACTTTTTCGACATAGTCTTCGACACGGCGGTAAGCTTCCATCGTTGAAGCGCCGGGCAAGCCGCGAAACTCCCAGTGAAAGGCGCATTGGCGGGCCAAGATATTGCGCGCGGTTCCGCCGTTGATCGTGCCAACATGCAAGGTCGAATAGGGCGGATCGAAGCGCGGATTGAGCTCGCCGACTTCGTACGTCCGTGCGAGGCGGTAGATTTCGCTAACGATCTCGCAGGCCGCCTCGATGGCGTTGGCGCCCAGCGACGGCTTCGAGGAATGCGCTTCGAAGCCCGTCGCCGTCGTCATGAAAGTGGCGATGCTCTTATGGGCGTCGACGACGTCCATCATCGTCGGCTCGCCGACGATGACCGCGCCGGGACGCGGCAAGTCCTTGCCAAAGCGTTGAATGAAATCGAGCGAGCCAAGGCAGGTCGTCTCTTCATCGTAGCTTAAGAGGATATGCGCCGGTCGACGCAGGCGCGCGGCCTGAAAGTGCGGGATCATGGCGAGCGCGATCGCGTCGAAGCCTTTCATGTCGCAGGCGCCGCGCCCATAGAGGCGACCTCCCGCGGCGCGAAGCTTGAACGGATCGCCGCTCCATTTTTGGCCGGCGACCGACACGACGTCGGTATGGCCGGAAAGGAGGACGCCGCCGTCGACTTTGGGGCCGATCGTCGCCAAAAGCGCCGCCTTGTCGCCGCTTTTGTTCGGCGCCCGCAAGGTCTCGACGCCGCGTTCGCCGAGCCAGGCCTCGACGAAATCGATCAGGGCCAGGTTGCTCTTGTCGCTCTCGGTGTCGAAGGCGACGAGCCGCTGGAGAAGGCCGGTCGCTTCGGCCAAAATCGCGTCGTTCACGTAACTTCCTTGTCGGAGACCTCAAAGGGACTCGACCGCCGAGCCGCTCTTGCTAAACTCTCGCCCATGTATAGCGCGGTCAGCAACAATATCCGCGTCACGGTCGAGCCGAAATTCCTGGCCGAGCAATCCGAGCCGGACGACGATCGTTATTTCTGGTCTTATACGATCGAGATCGCCAATGGCGGCGATGTGACCGTGCAACTCACCCATCGCCATTGGAAAATCGTCGACGCCAGCGGACGCCACGAGGAAGTGCAGGGACCAGGCGTTGTCGGCGAGCAGCCGACCCTAAAGCCGGGCGAGGCCTTCCGCTATACGTCGGGCTGCCCCTTGGCGACGTCCAGCGGCATCATGGTCGGCACCTACCGCATGGTCGACGAAAACGGCCGGGTCTTTCAGGTCGACATTCCCGCCTTTTCGCTGGACAGCCCCTACGCCAGGCGCACCGTGAACTGAAGAGCGGGCCGGCCGCGGTCTTAATTCATCGCCTTCACGATCTCCGGCCGCACCACGCTCGCCATCGTATCGGCGTCCATGGGCCCGATGAACTTGTAAGCGATCGTTCCGTCGCCTTTGACGATGAATGTCTCCGGCACGCCATAGACGCCCCAGTCGACGCCGGCCCGCCCATCGGCGTCGAGACCGATCTTGGCGTAAGGGTCGCCTTTCGCGCCAAGGAAACGGCGGAGGTTCTCGGGATCGTCTTTTTGCGCCACGCCGTAGAGCTTGACGCCCTTGGCGGCGAGGTCCTTGTCGGCGACGAGCGCCATGAGCGTTGGATGTTCGGCATGGCAGGGCAAGCACCACGAGCCGAATATGTTGACGATCGAGACGCGGCCCTGGCGAAGGTCGGCGTCGGCGAGGCCCGGCGCGCCATCGAGGCCGGGCAAGTTGATCGGCGGCGCGCCTTGGCCGATCAGCGCCGAAGGAATGCGCGAGGCGTCGCCGGCAAAGAGCCTGGCGAAAAACAACGCGCCAAGGCCGGCGACGACGATCAGCGGCAGAATCGCGAGAAACAAGCGCCGCCGCGAGGCGCGGGCCGGCTGGTCGATCGGCTCGGCGCTCACGACGGGGACGATCCGCCGCGGCCGCCTTCCAGTCGGCGCAGAGCCTTGAGTTGCGCGCGGTAGTCGGTGAATACGGCGACGACCATGCCGATCAGCACGACGCCCGCCACGGCGTAAGCCGCGATCACGAAGCCGATATGCGACGCCTCGCTCATGCGCTTCTCGCTTCGGCAAGGCCGGCGGGGGCGAAGGCGTCGCCGCTCCGCGCGGCGGCCGTGGCGAGCCGCGCAACCCTCCGGCGGAGAATTTCGTTGCGGATCGCCATCAGATGCAGCGCAACGAAAAGCAGGGTGAAGGCGACCGCCATGACGAGGAGCGGCCAGAGCAGCGAGGGCGCGATCGTCGGCCCGCCGAGCCGGAACACGGAAGCTGGCTGATGCAAGGTGTTCCACCAATCGACGGAAAATTTGATGATCGGGATGTTGACGCTGCCGACGAGGGTCAGAACCGCCGCTGCCCGCGCCGCGCGCCCGAAATCCTCAGTGGCGCGCCATAAGGCGATCAGCCCAAGATAAAGGATGAAGAGGACCAGCACCGAAGTCAGCCGGGCGTCCCAGACCCAATAGGTCCCCCACATCGGCTTGCCCCAGAGCGAGCCCGTGATGAGGCAAATGAAGGTGAAGCCGGCGCCGAGCGGGGCGGCGGCCTTCTGCGCGGCGTCGGCGAGCGGGTGGCGCCAGACCAAGGTGCCGAGCGCGGCGACAGCCATCACCGCATAGACGAACATCGCCATCCAGGCGGCGGGCACGTGCAGGTACATGATTCGCGCGGTTTCGCCCTGCTGATAGTCGGGCGGCGCGACGAAAAGCGCGAGATAAAGGCCAAGCGCGAAGAGCGCCGCGGTCGCTGTCCACAAAGCGGGCAGGACGCGGCCAACAAAGGCCAGAAAGGCCGTCGGATTGGCGAGGTTCGGCATCTTTAAGGGACTTCTAGTCCTCCCGCGAAAAGGCGGCAATGAGGCGCGGCGAGGCTTAGCCTGTAAACCATTCCGTCGCCTTAACGAGGTTTTAGTCGCGGGCGTGGCGAAGCGCCGCGGCGGCGGCGAAAGGCGCGCCCCCGAGCGATAGCAGGGTCAAAGCGCACAAAACGAGAAAGGGCGTCAGGAAAGGGGTCGGGCCGTCGCTCGCCGCGGAGGCCGCGGCGACGCCGAAAATCAGGACGGGGACGGTCAGCGGCAGCGCGATAACCGCCAGCAACAGGCCGCCTCGGCGCAAAGAGACCGTCAGCGCCGCTCCTATCGCGCCGATCAGCGTCAAGGCCGGGGTTCCGACGGCGAGGCTTGCGGCGACCAGCGCGAGCGCCTTGGCGTCAAGGCCGAGCATGAGACCGAAGAGCGGGCTGGCGATCGCCAAGGGCAAAGCGCTCACTGTCCAATGGGCAGCGCATTTGACGATCACGATGAGCTCGACCGGCAGCCGGGCCGTCAGAAGAAGGTCGAGGGAGCCGTCCTCCTCGTCGCTCTGAAACAGCCTGTCGACGCCGAGCATGGTTGAGAGCAAGGCGGCGATCCACAAGATCGCTGGGCCGATGCGCGCCAGCAAATTCAAGTCGGGACCGATAGCGAAGGGGACGAGCGCCACAAGAATGAGGAAGAAGACGAGCCCGATCTCAGCGCCGCCGCCGATGCGCCGCGCGATCCGCCATTCTCGTAAGTAGAGCGCTGCGGCGGCCGTCGTCATTTATAAAGCCTCAGCCCCGCCAAGCCGCAGTTCGCTCGCGCCGGCAAGGCCGATCGGCGCATGCGTGGCGGCGATAACGAGGCCGCCGCCGGCAAGATGCTCGCGCAAGACGTCGAGGCAAAGGCGCTGCGCCGCTTCGTCGAGCGCGGTCAACGGCTCATCGAGAAGCCATAAAGGCCGCGAAGCCGCAAGAAGCCGGGCGAGCGCGACGCGGCGTTTTTGACCCGCCGAGAGGGCGCGAACCGGAAGATCGAGAACATGGGCGAGGCCGAGCCGTTTCAGGGCTTCGAGAGGCGTTTTCGCTGAGCCGCCTTGCGCGAGCAAAGCCGCCCAGAATTCCAGATTTTCGCGCGCCGTGAGCGCTCCTTTGAGCGCGTCGGCATGGCCGAGATAGTGAGCTTGTTCGCCGACGCTCGCCTCATCGTCGCCGCCCTCGGCGGAAATCGATCCTTCGGCGAGCGGCAGCAAACCGACGATGGCCCGTAAGAGGCTCGTCTTGCCGGCGCCGTTTGGCCCGACAACGATCAAGGCTTCGCCCTTGCCGAGTTCGAAAGACAGGTTGGAACATAGGCGCCGGCCGCCGCGTTCGATGGCGATTTGAGAGGCGCGCAAGCGCATGCGAGACGTCCTTGCAAGGGCCGCATGGCTGCGGTCCACGACCATTGTTTCTGTAGCCCGGCCAATCGAACTTATCTATAAGTCGGCGCTCTCGCTTAAGGGTCGTTTCGGAGACAAGGTCGATGGCCTCTCTCGACAGTTTCAAGTGCCGCAAGAAGCTGAAAGTCGGCGCGAAAACCTATGAATATTTTTCTTTGAAGGCGGCTGAGAAGAATGGTCTTGCCGGGATTTCTCAACTGCCGTTCTCGATGAAAGTGGTCCTCGAAAATCTGCTGCGTTACGAGGATGGCCGCAGCGTCACGAAGAGCGACATCGAGGCGGTTGCCGCCTGGCTCAATAATCGCGGCAGGAAAGAGCACGAGATCGCCTTTCGTCCCGCGCGTGTGTTGATGCAGGATTTCACCGGCGTGCCGGCTGTCGTCGATCTTGCCGCGATGCGCAACGCCATGGAGGCGCTCGGCGGCGACCCGAACAAGATCAATCCGCTGGTGCCGGTCGATCTCGTCATCGACCATTCGGTTGTCGTCGACTATTTCGGCAACAACAAAGCGCTCGGCCAGAATGTCAAGCGCGAATACGAGCAGAACCAAGAGCGCTATCGCTTCCTGAAATGGGGCCAGCAGGCCTTCGACAATTTCTCCGTCGTGCCGCCTGGCACCGGCATCTGCCATCAAGTCAACCTGGAATACCTCGCCCAGACGGTATGGACGCGCAAGGAAAAGAACGGGCGCGAATCTGTCGAGATCGCCTATCCCGACACGCTTGTCGGCACTGACAGCCATACGACGATGGTCAACGGACTTTCCGTTCTCGGCTGGGGGGTCGGCGGCATCGAGGCGGAGGCGGCGATGCTCGGCCAGCCGCTCTCAATGCTCCTGCCGGAGGTGATCGGCTTCAGGCTCACCGGCGAATTGCATGAAGGCGTCACCGCCACCGATCTGGTGCTCACCGTCACCCAG
>DATGHD010000275.1:0-2923 GCA_035308145.1 Roseiarcus sp. | reverse complement strand
GATCGCCGGCTGGGGCATCAATCTCCACGAGAATCTCATCCCCGTCGATACCGAGAAATTCGAGAGCAGCGCGCCGGGCATTTTCGCCATCGGCGACATCAATACGTACCCCGGTAAGCTGAAACTGATTCTTTCCGGCTTCCACGAGGCGGCGCTCGCCGCCCAGAAGGCCCATCGCTACGTCTATCCCGACAAGAAGCTCCTGTTCCAATACACGACGTCTTCGACGAGCTTGCAGAAGAAGCTCGGTGTGGCCTGACAAGGCCGCTCGTTGGCTCGTTCCACGAGCGAGGCTTTCGATGTTTCGCGTCACAGCGGATAGTCTCGAGGGCTACTTTGGCTTCGACCCCGCGCGGACGGACGACCTCAAGAAGTTGGACGCGCTGATCCGGAGGTCGGCGCCTCGTCTCAAGCGTCATTTTCATGAAGGCTCGCAGGCGGGCGAGGCGGGAATGCGCATGAAGATGATCGGCTATGGCAAGTTTCGCTACGCAATTAAATCGGGGAAGACGGCGTCCTGGCCCGTCGTCGGCGTCGCGCTTCAGAAGAACTACATCAGCGTCTATCTTTCGATCGAGAAGGATGGATCGCCGATCGCGGACGCCCATGCCGGCAAGCTGGGCGAGTTGCGGATGGGCCACAATAATTTCAGCTTCATAAGATTTGACGATTTAAACGCCGACGTCTTGTCTTCTCTGCTTGCCGAGGCGGAGACCATCTTCAAATCGGATGCGAAGAATCCGGTTCGGTACAAGCAGGCGCTCTGAACATGGGGCGCGCCATGAAGAAGCTACGATCCAGAACTTCACGGCCGGCCGCTGCGGCGACCAGGACGCGTGACGGCCCTGCGCCTCAAACCGTTCGAAAAACTGCCGCGGAGCGGACGTAAAGACCGCCTCGGAGAGCCGCTAGCTCGTTAGTCGGGAATGTCCGGCTCTTCGCCCATCATCGCCGACCCGGCGCGACTTGCAGGTCGCGCGCTCAGAATTGACGGAACCGCGCCTTCGATCTAACTTTCAGAAATCAATGGGGATGGGGTCCCCCGAAACCGCCGAAAAGGCTGATGACTCCTGCTTTAGCGCTTGGCGCGGCAGGAGCTGTTTCCTTCGCCGTATCCTTTGTCGCTAAGATGCAAGCGTTGACGCGCGAGGGAAGATTCGCGTGTCGCTATTCGGAGGCGCGCATGGTTCGATTTGCAAAGAGCTTGCCCCGAGCGCGCAGCGCGCGTCCGGCAGGCGCTTGACCGATGCAGATCCCCGAGAAAGCGTCGCTCCTCAGGATATTCATCGGCGAGGACGACCGGGCCGGCGGCCTGCCGCTCTACGAAGCAATCGTCGTGGCGGCGCGGGACGCGCGTCTTGCCGGCGCAACGGTGCTGCGCGGCCCGCTCGGTTTCGGGCGATCGAGTCGTCTCCACGCCGCTAAGATGCTGCGCTTGTCGCAAGACTTGCCAGTCGTGATCGAAATCGTCGACACCGAGGAAAAGATCGAGGCCTTTCTGCCGATCCTCAAGGACCTCACCAAGAGCCGCCTGATCACTCTGGAGAAGGTCACGGTCATTCGCTATGGCGAGGATGACACGGGCCTTGCGCGGCCGAGGACTTCGGCGTGACGAGCAAGGATTTCGGAGCTTCGCGCCGGGCGGGCGTCTCGATAGGAACGCGGTCCTGCCAATATGAAGCGGGCGATCGCCTCTCATGAGCCTTGCAGCCTGCGCTCTCGTCCTCATCGGCGGATTCTTCGGCGGCGTCGCGCGATATTTCCTGTCCGGCTTGATCGGACGGCGCGCCGCTCAGACGTTTCCCTGGGGAACATTGATCGTGAATGTATCGGGCGCTTTCGCGGTCGGCGCCTTCGCCGGCGCCTCGCGCGCGCTCGGCGGCGTTTTCGTCAACGAGTTGTTCCACGATCTCGTCGTCGTCGGTCTTTTCGGCGGTTATACGACGGTGTCGTCCTTTTCGTTGCAAACCTTGAACTTGGCGATTGACGGCGAGAATCGGCGGGCTGCCTTCAATGTCGTCGCCTCTGCCGGCTTTTGCGTTGTCGCGGTAGCCGCCGGCTTCTGGGCTGTCGTGGCGCTGATGAGGTAGGCAGGCGGGCGATGCGCACGAGCAGAAAGCGGGCGGTCGCGCTGCGGCTCTATGCGGCGGTCGGCGTTGGCGCGGCGATCGGCTCGCTGCTCCGTTTCTTATCCGGCGTCGTCATCGTCTCGGGGCTCGGCTTGAGCGCGCTGGCGACGACCGCCTTCGTCAATGTCGTCGGCTCTTTCGCGATCATGTTCTTCGCCACTGCGACCGGGCCGGATGGGCGCCTGCTTGTGCGCCCGTGGCGCCGTCAATTCGTAATGACCGGGCTCTGCGGCGGCTTCACGACTTTTTCGGCGATGAGCCTCGACACGCTCGCGCTGACTTTGGAGGGCGACCCGTGGCGCGCGGCGGTCTATATGGTCGGGGTGATCGGATTGTCCTTGGCCGCGGCCTGGATCGGTTTCATCGCCGCTGAGCGCCTCAACGAATAAGCGAAGGGGAGCGCCATGCAGCTTCCGCGAGAATGCGTGTTGTTGCGGATCTTCTTCAGCGAGGAGGACGAAGCTCCCGACGGCGAGCCCCTCTATGCGGCGATCGTCGCCAAGGCGCGCGAGAAAGGCATGGCCGGGGCGACGGTCTTACGCGGTCCGCTCGGCTATGGGCGGACCAGCGTCCTGCACACGGCGAAAATTCTGCGTTTGTCGCAGGATTTGCCAATCGTCGTCGAAATCGTCGACGCGCCCGAGAAGATCGACGGGCTGATCCCCGAAGTCATGGAGCTGACGCAGAGCTGCCTGATCACGACTGAAAAGGTTCAGGTCATTCGCTACGGAGAGGGCGAATAGCGCTTGGGCGTTCTTTCAAAGGCGCTCTCCACATTGTCGACCAACAGGTCC
>DATGHD010000274.1:0-3422 GCA_035308145.1 Roseiarcus sp. | reverse complement strand
CCGGTCGCTTGGCTTTCGCCGCCGTTTCGCCGCGTCGCAACGCCGGCGAAGCTCGCCCAGCGCGATGCGTTGCGCATCGAAGGCGAGGCGCGGTCGTTCCGCGTTTCCTTTGATCGCGACGTCGATTCCACTCTCGCGGCGAGCGCCAATCGCGGCGATGTCGCCAGCCTCACGCCGGAGCGCTTGATCAACGCCTTCGCCGAATTGTTCGACGCGGGCTACGCTCATACTTTCGAAGTGCGCGACGCAGGCCAGCGCCTGGTCGCCGGCGGCTATGGCGTCGCGGTCGGCCGGGTCTTCGTGCTCGAGCGCGTCTTTGCGCGCCGCGGCGGCGGCCTCGAGGCCGGCCTGACCCGTCTCGCCGAGTCGCTCCGCGATTGGGGCTTCGCGCTCGTCGAATGCGGCGCCGGCGCGAGCCTCAGCGCCGAGGCTTTCGACAACGTCTCGCGCGAATTCTACCTCGCCTCGCTCGGCGACAATCTGCATGGCGACCGCATCGGCCGCTGGCCGCGCGAAGGAGCGCGGCCCCATGTTATGCGCGCGCGCGCGGCATAGCGCGCCCAATCGGTTCAACACGTAAGAGACGCATTCCTCGACCGAGAGAGTGCTCGTATCGAGAATATCGCAATTTCGCTCGCGCGCTTCAGATCGCAAATAGTGCGCCCATTTCATCATTGTCGCATTGGCGAGCTTCGGCTGACCCCGCTCGCGAGAAAGTCGGCGCGTCCTTACGATATCGTCACAATCGACAAGAATCGGGGCATAGGCGGCGCCGCCGGCCGCGGCGGCGCCCTCGGCGAGGAATGAAAGGCGAGTCTGGCCTTCGAACAGAACGCCGAGCCCAAGTCTGCTGATCGGCGCAAGTCGCGCCATCCAATCGATCGTCTTGGCCTTCTGCCAGGCTTCGGGAGAGCCGTATTCGGCGATCATCAATTCTATCGGCGGCACGCCGATCGCGTCGAAATGAAAGACCTCGAGCGCTCCTTGATACTTTCTCGCGGCGGCCTTGACGATCGTTGTCTTCCCTGATCCCGAGGCGCCTATGAGAACAACGAGAGTCATCTCGTAAGCTTTCCTGAACAGTCCGATCTCGCGACACGCGACCGCCGCCTGATTTCAAGCGGCCTTGGCGAAATCGAGCGGCAAGCGCTTCAACGCCTTTTCGAAGCGATTGAACATTTCGTTGATCTCCGCCTCGGTGATGATCAGCGGCGGGCAAAAGGCGATGATTTCGCCGATCGCGCGGATGATCAACCCTTCCTCATGGCAAAGCTCGGCGAGGCGCGCGCCGACCGACCCGCCTTGCGCAAAGCCCGCTTTGCTCGCCTTGTCGGCGACGAGTTCGAGCGCGCCGATGAGGCCAACGCCGCGCGCTTCGCCGACATAAGGGTGATCGGCGAAGCTCTTCAGGCGCTGAAGGAAGCGCGGACTGAGCGCGGCGGCCTTCGCGACAAGGCCTTTCTCTTCGATGATGTCGAGGTTTTCGAGCGCAACGGCGGTCGCAACCGGATGGCCGCTGGCGGTGAAGCCATGGCCGAACACGCCGATCTTCGCCGAATTATCGGCCACGGTCTGATAGATCGCGTCGCTGAAGATCACCGCTGACAAGGGCATGTACGAAGAGGTCAGCGCCTTCGAGACGATGAGCGCGTCCGGCGCGATCTCGTACGTCTCCGAGCCGAACATCCGACCCGTCCGGCCAAAGCCGGTGATCACCTCGTCGGCAATGACCAGCACGTCGTGACGGCGGCACACGGCCTGGATTTTCGCCCAATAGGTCCGTGGCGGCGGAATGACGCCGCCTGCGCCCATCACCGGCTCGCCGATGAAGGCGGCGACCGTCCCAGGCCCCTCGCGGAGGATCATATCCTCGAGCTCGCCGGCAAGCCGGGTCGCAAAATCCTCCTCGCTCTCGCCGCGCTTGGCGCCCCGCCAGAAATGCGGGCACGAGAGGTGGCGCGCGAAAGGCAGGGGCAGATCGAAGTCGCGCTGAAAATTCGGCAATCCGGTCAGGCTCGCCGAGGCGATCGAGACGCCGTGATAGGCCCGCTGGCGCGAGATGATCTTCTTCTTTTCGTGCAGGCCGCGGGCGTTGTTATAGTACCACACCAGCTTGATGACGAAATCGTTGGCCTCGGAGCCGGACGAAGTGAAATGCGCCTTGGCGAGATGGCCCGGCGCCATGCGCACCAGCCGCTCGGCGAGCGCGATCGCCGCCGGGTGCGACTTGTGCGAGAAGGAATGATAGAAAGGCAGCTTGCGCATCTGCTCATAAGCCGCCGCGGCGAGCCGCTCCTCGCCGAAGCCGACCGCGACGCTCCAGAGGCCGGCGAGGCCCTCGATATAGTCCCTGCCCTGATCGTCATAGACGTAGACGCCCTCGCCCCGCTCGATGACCATCGGCCCGATCGCCTCGTGGCGGCGGGCATTGGTGGCGGGATGAAAGTAAAAGGCGACGTCGCGCGCGGCGATGGAATTGGGATGTACGGTCATTTATCTTCTCTGCTGGCGGCGGCGACCGCCGCCCGACGATGTTGTCCTGACAACAGCGCCGCGGCCCGTCAAGAGCCGGCGAAACGCCGGTCGCGGCGGAAGCTCGCAAGGCGCTGACCCGCCTGAAGAATCGGGTAAAACTCTCAGCGCTCGACGGCGTCGGGCCGCCTGCGCCCATCGCCGCCACGCGATCGCCGCAATGGCGGCCATGCTCGCCAACGGAACGGAACGCCTGGCTGGGTATTAAAGCCTACCGACGAAACCCAATGAAGCTTGGCGGTTTGCCGAGGAGCGGGCATGCATTTGCGGCGACGGATAGGAGCCCTCTGCTTTGTGTTATTCGCGGCGGCGAGTTTTCCCGCATGCGCCCAAACATCGGCGACGCCTGATGCGCCGTCGAACTCCAATGCAGCGGCGACGCCGGCGCAAGCGCAGCAGACTTTAGATATCCTGCAGGATCCGGCCAGGCGCGCGGCGCTTATCGAGACGTTGCAGACGATCACCAAGGCTTCGGCTGCGACGCCGGCTGCGACGAAATCGCCGCCCGCGCCGCCCGCCATGACCAAGCCCGCGACCACGACGCTCGTCGCCGGCGGGGTCGGCGCGCAGCTGCTGCTCGCGGCTTCGCGCGAAATCGAGGACGTCTCGCGCGAATTTACCCTTGGCGGCGGCTCGGCGGCAAACCTTCAGCTCTTCTGGGCTTGGCTTACGACAACTGCGACGGACCCGGACGCGCAAGCGCGGCTTTTCGACTTTCTGCTTCGTCTCGCCATCACGCTGGCCGGCGCCTTCCTCGTCGAATATCTCGCCCGCCTCGTCTTGCGCCGTCCCGCCGCTGCGCTTGAGGCGCGCGCTTGGCAAGGTTCGGCTGTCGGACGTAACGAAATTCGCGACGGCGCGGCGGACGCGCCAACAGCTCGCGTCCATCG
>DATGHD010000273.1:0-4482 GCA_035308145.1 Roseiarcus sp. | reverse complement strand
CGATGCGCCGGCGCGTCGTGTGGTCCTCGACCGTCGGCAATGCGCTCGAATGGTTCGACTTCATCCTCTTCGGCCTGTTCGCCGGCGTGATCGGCAAATTGTTCTTCCCGGCAGGCGATCCGACGGCGGGGCTCTTGAAGGCCTATGGGTTGCTCGCCGTCGCCTATCTCTTCCGGCCGGTTGGCGGTTTGCTCCTCGGCATGTGGGCCGATCGGGTCGGCCGCAAGCGCGCGCTCGTCACCATCGTTCTCTTGATGGCGCTCGGGACGGGCCTTATCGGCGTGATGCCGACCTACCAGACGATCGGCGTGTGGGCGCCGATCGGCCTTCTGGCGGCGCGACTGATCCAGGGCTTTTCGGCGGGCGGAGAATATTCGACCTCGACGGCGATGCTGGCGGAATTTGCGCCGGCGGGGCGGCGGGGCTTCTACACCAGCTTTCAATTTGTCGCGCAGTTCTCCGCTTTCGTACTCGGCGCCATCTTCTCCTATACGCTGAATTCCACGCTTTCGCCCGAGGCTTTCGAAAGCTGGGGCTGGCGCGTCCCGTTCCTCGCCGGAATCCTGATCGGCCCGATCGGCTTCTACCTTCGCGCTTCGGTCGATGAGACGCCGGAGTTCAAGGCCTTTCTCGTAAAGCGTGGAAGCGTCCCGAACACGCCCTTGCGCGACGTGCTCCGAGAACGACCGCGCGCCGTGCTGGCGCTGCTTCTCTTTACCGCCGGCGGCACCGCTTATACCTACATCATGAACATCTTCCTGCCGAACTATGCGGCGAGCGACTTGAAGTTGAAGCTCACCGACGCGCAGCTCGGTCTCCTCATCGTCAATGTCGTCGCGGCCATGCTGATTCCCTTTGCGACGGCCATATCCGATCGTTACGGAAGGCGCGTGGTGATCGCGCCCGCGATCATCTTGTTCATCATCGGCACATTCTATCTCGCGAGCCATGCGATTGCGGCGCCGAGCAACTCGACGATGTGGGCTTTGCAAAGCGCCTCGTTGATCATGATTTTCATGCAAGGACCGGGCTCGGCGATGTCGATGGAAGTCTTTCCGGTCAATATGCGCTCGACCGGCGCGGCGATCGCCTACAACGTCGCTGTCGCAGTCTTCGGCGGTCTGTCGCCCTATCTGGTCGGTCAGTTGGTGCAGGCGACGCAGAACAAGTTCATGCCGTTCTACTATATGGACGGCTGCCTGATCATTGGACTGATTGGGCTCGCCCTTGTGCCGAGCCCCCAAGAGGACGCCGACGGGACGCTTCAATACGTCTCGACATGATAGCGGCCGTTTTGACGCATCGACGCGCGTAAAATCGCCCAATCGATGGCGGCGCGGCGGCAGACCTCGTCGAGCGCCGCTTCGACGCCTTGCTCCATGCCCTTTAGCCCACAGATGTAGATATGCGTGTTCGGCTGAGCGATGAGTTCGGCGATCAGCTCTTGCTCGCCCCGCATGACGTCCTGCACATAAGTTTTGGGCGCGCCGGGCAAGCGGGAATAGGCGAAGCGTTTGGCGAGAAATTTTTCCGGCACGCTTTGCAACGGCCCGAAATAGGGCAATTCTTCCGGGCGGCGCGCCCCGAAGAAAAGCGCCAGCCGGCCGGGCGCGTCAGGCGTCATCCGGCGACGGTGCTCGGTGAAGCCGCGGAACGGCGCTGAGCCGGTGCCCGTGCAGATCATGATGATATGCGCGCTCGGATCGTCCGGCATCAGAAACGTCGCGCCAAAGGGACCCGTGATCGACACCCGATCGCCCTTCTTCAAGTCGCAAAGGTAGTTCGAACAGAGGCCTCGCCCTTCGCGCTTGACGGTGAGCGCGATCGAATTGGTGTTGGGCTTTTCGCCGTGGCGCGGACTGGCGATCGAGTAGAGACGCAGCCGGTGCGGCTCGCCGTTCTCATCGGCGCCCGGCGCGGCTACGCCAACGCTTTGGCCTTCCAAAACAGGGAAAGGCGTCTCGCCGAAGTTCAAGATGATGTGCTTGACGTCATTGTCCGCGGCAGGATCGGTGAGGCGGTACGTCCCGACCACTGTCGCGACGGCGGGGCGGGCGCGGCTGAAGAGGTTGACGCTCGGCTTCGACGCCGAAGGCGGCGCGACGCTCTTGCCGCCAACGCCGGAATGGGCGCGCGCGATGATCTCGTCGACCTCGTTCTCGAACGCCTCTATCGACCCCTCGCCGCCGGCCTTCGGGACTGCTTCTTGCGGCGGCAGCTCGCGCCACGAGAACTGCTCATCGAGCGAATAGGGTTCGGCGACGATCCGCCAATTGTCGATCGAGCCAGTTGGGCAGGGCGAGATGCAATCCATGCAGTAATTGCACTTCTCGGCGTCGACCACGTAGTTGGCGCTATCGTGAGTGACCGCGCCGACCGGGCACGTCTCCTCGCAGGTGTTGCAGCGGATGCACACCTTCGGGTCGATCACGTGTTGTTTGATGAATGCTTGGTCGACTTTCATGAGCGCTCCGAACGCGCGCGATCCTCAGCCGTTATAGCCGGGCTTGTCCCGGCCACCCACGCCGCGTTGCGCCCGTACCTTTGATGGTTGGCCGAGCCTCTTTCCTTGCACAGCCGGGACAAGTCCCGCCATGACGGCTCTGGCGCTATCCACGATCGTCTCATCGGCTGTCTCAACTGGCTTCGATCTTCACATACTCGAAATCGCCGGGCTTGTTGTCGATGCCGAGCTTGGGCGGCGCGATCCAGGAGGCGAATTTGCCGGGCCTGGTCTCGGCCTTCATCAAGGACACGATGAAGTCGCCATCCTCCGGGGAGGGAAGGTAACGGTTCTTCGCCTTGGTCCATTGGGCGTCGGTGAGGATTTCGCCGGCCGGATCGGCATGGATGTCCTTGAACTGGCCGATCGAGCGGTTGAAGGCGACATGCGGCAGGCCGAGACGGAAGCCGACGCCGGCTTTCTCCAGGATGCGGTTCCAGCGCTCGACGCCTTTGGCGCAGTCGGCGGCATAGTCGTCGCGCAAACGCATGTTCAAGGCCGTCAGCGCCGGCTCATCGACGAGCTTGATCGCGCCGTCGACGAATTTCAGCACCGGATAGGTTCCGCCGGTCAGCCGGTGATCGTCGGCGAGCTTCGATTCCTGGAACCGCCCTTTGAGGCCGGAATTGAAGAAATTCGCGGAATTGGTCGAGACTTCCGAGCCGAAGAGATCAAGCGTCAACGAATAGTGCAGATTGAGCTTCTTCTGGATCGTCGGCAGATCGACGACGCCAAGCGCGCGCACGCGGTTGATATCGGCGGCGTCATCGAGGCCAGCCTCTCGCATCGCCTGCGCGGTCCGCTCGATTGTTCGCCCGACGCCCGTCTCGCCGACGAACATGTGGTGCGCCTCTTCGGTCAGCATGAATCGGCAGGTGCGCGACAAAGGATCAAAGCCAGATTGGGCGAGGCTCTCCAACTGCATCTTGCCGTCGCGATCGGTGAAGAAGGTGAACATGAAGAAGGAGAGCCAGTCCGGCGTCGCCTCGTTGAAAGCGCCGAGCATGCGCGGCTTATCCTCGTCGCCCGAGCGACGCTGCAACAATTGCTCCGCCTCCTCGCGGCCGTCGCGGCCGAAATACTTCTGCAATAGGTACACCATCGCCCAGAGATGCCGGCCTTCTTCGACATTGACCTGGAAGAGATTTCGCATGTCGTAGAGCGAGGGCGCGGTCATGCCGAGATGGCGCTGCTGCTCGACGGAGGCCGGTTCGGTGTCGCCTTGAATCACGATGAGGCGGCGGAGCATGGCGCGATATTCGCCGGGCACGTCCTGCCAGGCCGCCTCGCCGAGATGTTCGCCGAAATTGACCTTGCGGCCTTCCTCCTTGGGCGCCAGCAATATGCCCCAGCGATAGTCGGGCATGCGCACATAGTCGAACTTGGCCCAGCCCTTGGGATCGACCGACACGGCGGTTCGCAAGTACACAAGCGATTCCTGGAACCCATCCGGCCCCATGTCCCGCCACCAATTGAGGTAGCCCGGATGCCAGCTCTCCAGCGCGCGTAAGACTTGGCGGTCCTCGGTCAGGCCGACGTTGTTCGGGATTTTGATCGAGTAGTCGACTTTTGTCTCATCGATCATAGGGAGAACTCCTCGAAACGATCGCGCTTGTCACACGCGCCGCATGTCGAAAGCCGGTTTCTGGCCGGTGCCGTAGCGCTTGAGCGCGCCTTCTTCGCCGACGGCATTGGGGCGCTGAAAGATCCAGTTCTGCCAGGCGGTGAGGCGCGCGAAAATCTTGCTCTCCATCGTCTCGGGGCCGGGAAAGCGCAGGTTCGCCTCCATGCCGGTCAGCGAATCCGGCGAGAAGCTGGCGCGCTCCTCCTTGAAGACGCGCAATTCATCGGCCCAGTCGATGTCGTCGAGCGCGAATGTGACGAGACCCAGGACGTCGGCCTCTTCCGCGTCGAGCGTTTCATCCTTACGCGCCTCGGCCTTTTCTAAAGCCGCCGCATCGCCAAGGAAGCGGGTGGCG
>DATGHD010000272.1:0-17611 GCA_035308145.1 Roseiarcus sp. | reverse complement strand
CGCCGGCGCGACCAAGAATATCCTGGCCGGCGTAATGAACGCCGCGGCGGTCGCCATCTTCGTCTTCTCGCCGGACGTCCATTGGCTGCAGGCCGCCGTCACCGCGGCGGGCGCCTCGATCGGCGGTTGGGGCGGCGCCATGATGCTGCAACGGGTCAACGAAAGGCTTCTTCGCCTTGGCGTTGTGGCGATCGGCGTCGCCCTGACGATCGGGCTTTTCCTTCGCTCGACCTAGGCGACTGGCGCTTTTCGGCGCCGCGCCCATATTTCCTGGCGTCGCGGCTTTCATGTTATAGAGCCGCCCCCGCGACTTCGAGGAGGGAGCACATGGCGCAAAGCCAGATCGCGCGCGTCGTCGGACTCGGGCGCAATGACCCGCTCTTTGCGCGTATCCGCGCCGAGGCGGAAGACGCGGCTCACCGCGAGCCGGAACTTGCCGCCTTTCTGCTGACGACGATCCTCAATCACGAGACCTTCGAAGGCGCCGTCATCCATCGCGTCGCCGCGCGCCTCGATCATGCCGACGCGCCCGCCGCTCTGATCCGCCAGACGTTCGCCGACTTCGTCGACCGCGATCCCTCGCTCGGCGAAGCCTTCCGCGCCGATATTCTGGCCGTCGCCGATCGCGATCCGGCTTGCCACCGGATCATGGAGCCGCTGCTCTATTTCAAAGGTTTCCATGCCCTGCAGACCTATCGCCTCGCCCACGCCTTGTGGCGGGCCGGGCGCAAGGATTTCGCTCTCTATCTGCAGAGCCGCTCGTCCTCGGTGTTCCAGACCGACATCAATCCGGCGGCCAAGATCGGCAAAGGCATCTTCCTTGACCACGCGACCAGCCTGGTGATCGGCGAGACCTGCGTCATCGAGGACGATTGCTCGATCCTGCAAGGGGTGACGCTTGGCGGCACGGGCAAGGAGACCGGCGATCGTCATCCTAAGATCAGGCGCGGCGTGCTGATCGGCGCCGGCGCGAAAATCCTTGGCAATATCGAAATCGGCCATTGCGCCAGGGTGGCGGCGGGTTCGGTGGTGCTTGCCCCCGTGCCGCACAACAAAACAGTCGCCGGCGTGCCGGCGCGCATCGTCGGCGAAGCCGGCTGCGCCGAGCCGGCGCGCACGATGAACCAAATCATCGCGGAGAAGCTGGTCGAGCCGTGAGGCTGGCCAAGCAGGGATCTGCACGCGTCGCTTAAGAGCGATGTAATCCACTCGAAGGGCGCAATCCTTCCAAGGGATTGTCTTGCTGCGACGCTCAACCAGGCGGCATGATCTTCGCGGAGGGCCCGAGGCGATACGTTCGCTTGCCCGCCGCGGCCCTTCGTGGCAAGCCAGGCGTTAAGACGCCGGGCGGCGGCGAGACGAGCTTAGGGGCCATGGACAAAGCTGAAGTCCTCAAATTGCAGGCGCATCTCAGGCGCAGCTTTGGCGCGCCGGGCATAAAAGTCATGCCCAGTTCCAAATCAAAGGAAGCCGCCGACGTGCAGCTCGGCGAGCGGCGCATCGGGGTCATCACGGTCGACGACGAGGACGGCGACCGGTCCTTCTCTTTCGAGATGAAAACGCCGGTCGAGCGCCATGTGTTGCAGGATTACCTCCGCCGTCTCTTCGAGAACGACAAGTTGACGATCATGGCGCGGGCCAGAAAGACCGATTCCGTCGAGCTCAACAGCGGCGAGGATTTTCTCGGCGTGCTTTCGGCCGACGACCCAAAGGGCAAGACCTTCACCCTGCAGATGGCGATTCTCGATATCGATCTCGACGATTTATAGAGCCTTTGGCGCGCGCTGAGGCGGGGAGCCCCAAGATGTTCGCCCACATTCTGGCCTCGACGATTTACTTCGCGCTCTATGCGATGCTGCTCTATTTCGCCTTTCGCTATCTCCTGACCGGCCGCTACATGCCGATACACGCAGCTTCGGCCGGCCATGATTGGAAGGCGCTGGACGCGACGACCCAGGAGATCGTCTCGGCCATGGCCCGCGTCGTCGGGGCCGGCATGCTGACGACGTCCGTCACAGGCGGCCTTCTGGCGCTGGGCGCAGCGATTACCGGTCTGGCCTGGCTGAAATATCTGACGCCGGTCCCGGCGATCGTCTTCTGCGCGCCGACCCTTTACGCTTCCTATCTTCTTAGAAAGGCGACCGGCGCCGCAACGGCGATCGCGCCGTCGCTCGCCGCGATCATTCTCGCCGCCGCCGGCTTCGCGCTCTCCTGGATGTGAGCGTTGAGCTTTCTCTGGGTGTTTTGGCGTGCCAGGATCGGCGAGCGAAATCCGATCGGAGGGCGTCGATGGCTGCGGACCACAAGATCACGATAACGCCCGCAGCGCGGCGCGTTCGCGTCGCCTGGAAGGGACGCATCGTCGCGGACAGCGCCGACGCGCTATCGCTCAAAGAGCACGTCTATCCGCCGGTCTTCTATATTCCGCGTAAGGACGTCGACATGAGCCTCCTGCAACGGACCGCGTCGCATACGACTTGCCCCTATAAGGGCCTCGCGAGCTACTATTCGCTCGCCGCGGACGGCGTCGTCGAGAAGGACGCGGTCTGGACCTACGAGACGCCGTTGCCCGGCGTGGCCTCGATCAAGGAGCATCTCGCTTTTTATCCGAACAAGGTCGAGATTGCCGAAGGATGAGCGGAGCGACGCAATTCCCGGCGCCGCAGGCCGCCTCCCGCACCCTCTCCCGCGACGCGGGGGAGGGTACGGGAGGGGATCATCGGCGCGGCTAAACAAGAAACAGCAAACGCGAGGAGGAAATGGCGATCAAGGAGTTCAAAGCCGCGCGGGATTTCCTGTTGGCGCACGGTTCGGACTACGAGGCCGCGTACCGCGGCTTTCGCTGGCCCGATTTGACTGAATTCAACTGGGCGCTCGACTGGTTCGACGCCGAGCTGGCTCAAGGGGAGAGCGCCGAGCGGCCTGCCTTGATCATCCTCGGCGAAAGCGTCGAACGCTACACGTTCGGCGAGCTCTCGCTTGCCTCTTCCCGTATCGCCAACGGACTTAAAGAGCTCGGCGCCAAGCGCGGCGATCGCCTGCTGCTGATGCTCGGCAATGTCGGGCCTTTGTGGGAAACGATGCTGGCTTCGATGAAGCTCGGCCTCGTCGTCATTCCAGCGACGACGCTTTTGACGCCCGCCGACATCGCCGACCGCCTGGCGCGGGGCAGGGCGCGTTTCATCGTGGCGGACGCTGCGGACGCCGGCAAATTCGCCGGCCTCGGCGAGAATGTCGCGCGCATTGCCGTCGGCGAGGCGCCGGCCGGCTGGTCGCCTTTCGCGCGCCTGCGCCAAGCCGACTCAAAGTTCGCCCCTGGCGGAGCGACCAAACCCGACGATCCGCTGCTGCTGTATTTCACTTCCGGCACGACGGCGCGGCCGAAGCTTGTGCTGCATAGCCATCAATCGTACCCGGTCGGCCATCTGACGACCATGTTCGGCCTCGGGCTGAGGCCGGGCGACGTGCATCTCAATATCTCCTCGCCGGGTTGGGCCAAACACGCCTGGTCGAGCTTCTTTGCGCCCTGGAACGCCGGCGCGACCATCGTTGCGCTCAACAAGCGCTTCGAGCCGCGCGCCGTTCTCGACGATCTCGTCGCCCATGAAGTGACCAGCTTCTGCGCGCCGCCGACGGTCTGGCGTCATTTGATCCAGTTTGATCTTAAGAACTGGAGGACGGCGCTCCGCGAAGTCAATTCGGCGGGTGAGCCGCTCAACCCGGAGGTGATCGACCAGGTGCGCCGCGCCTGGGGCCTGACCATCCGCGATTCCTACGGACAGACCGAGACCACGATGATGGTCGGCAATTCGCCGGGACAACCGATCACGCCTGGCTCGATGGGGCGCCCGCTGCCGGGCTATCACGTTGTCCTTGCCAACGCCGAGGGGGCCGACAGCGACCACGGCGAGATCGCGGTTAAGCTCCATCCGCGACCGACCGGGCTGATGCGCGGCTACCAGGACGACGCTGGCGCGATCATCCCGCTCGAAGGCGCGCTGTACCGAACCGGCGACGTCGCCTCGTGCGACGACGAAGGGTACGTCACCTATGTCGGCCGCGCCGACGATGTGTTCAAGTCGTCGGACTATCGGCTGAGCCCGTTCGAATTGGAAAGCGCGCTGGTCGAGCATGAGGCGGTGGCCGAGGCCGCCGTCGTGCCGGCCCCCGATCCGATGCGCTTCACTGTGGCCAAGGCCTATATAACGCTCACGCCCGGTCATGCGCCGGATCGCGCCACCGCGCTCTCGATCTTCAAACACGTGCGCGAACGCCTCGCGCCGTTCAAACGGGTGCGGCGGATCGAATTTTCCGATCTGCCGAAGACCATTTCGGGCAAGATCAGGCGCGTCGAACTCCGCGGCCGCGAGAACGAGCTTGCGAAGGACGACAAGCGCGCCGACGGCGAGTTCCGGATTGAGGAATTTTCGGAACTGGGGTGAGGTTCTGCGAAGAGATGGCTTCGGAGGGCGGAATGGGCGTCCAAGGGTTGGCGAGAACTTTAGGCTCGGTTCTGGCCTTTACTCTTAGCAGCGTAGCGATCGCCCAAGACGCTCCGAAACGCTTGGCGGCCAGCGATCTTTCGGTCGAAACTCACGAATGGGACGGCAAGAGTATTCAAACGACCGTGCAGTGCGTTTATCTCGGCGCGAACGACTACAAATGCGCCGTCGTCCCAATAACCGGGAATGGACTGGTCAGAATGGATTTCTCTTCCGTCGACCCGCCGGAAATGAAGAAGGTCATTGAGGAGAACTGCGACACGGTCGAAAAAATGACGACCAAGGCATGCCGGTTTCAGGTCGAATTTATCTACGAGCTGAATGATCGGCAGAAAAACGCCGACGGCTCGACCACGATGCGAATTGGCGCGAAGGATGACGCTGGCGCGTTTTCACCAACCAAATAATTGGATAGCGCCGACCCGCCTCACCTCCGCCACAGCCGCCCCGCCTCGATGCGCTGCCATAAGAGCAGCGCCGGCGCGCCGATGACGATATCCCGCGCCCGTTTGACGAGCGAGAGCGCGAGCGCGTCGGCGACATTGAGGCCGATCAGCGGCGCGATGAGCGCGTAAGCGCCTTCCTGGACGCCGACGGCGTTCGGCGCGAAAAAGCCGAGGCTGCGCGCGGCGAAAAGCAGGCTCTCCAGCACGAGCGCGGCAGGGTACGAAATCGGCGCGCCGAGGAGACGAAGTCCGAACCAAGCTTCGCCGGCGACGGCCAGCCAGCCGGCTAGATGAAACAGGAACGAGCCCGCGAGTGCGCCGCGTTGGCGCGCGGCCGCGGCCATCACCGCAAAAGCCTTCTCCGTATCGCCAAACAGGATGAACCAGCGCCGGATGGCGGCTCTGGCCGGCGCGACGAACTCGATAGCGCGCTCGGCAAAAAGCGCCGCGAAGACGACCAGCGCGATCAACGCCGCCAAGACGACGGCGGCCGGGCGGATCAGGGCGGCGTCCGGGCGCAAAACGCGCAAGGCGGCAAGGCCGCAGGCGATGAAGGCGAGTTGCGCCACGGCCTCGACGGTGAGGTCGAGAAGCGTCGAGGCGGCGGCTTCGAGACTGGTCGCGCCGGCGAGAACCGCCGCCCGCGCTCCGATGACGAAGCCGCCCAATTCGGAAAGCGGCAGCACTTCGGCGGCGGCGTCGCGGAGCATCCGCGCCGCGATCACGCCGGGCAGGCGCGCGCGCGTCGCGGCGGGCAGGCAAAAGCGCCAGCCAACGCCGAGCAGGACGACAACCGGCGCGTGCGCAAGGCAAAAGAGGACGAAGCCGAATGCGCCAAGACGCAGGAAACCCGCCGCGACCTCGCGCGCGCCAACCGCCACGATCAGCCCAACGCTGATCGCCAATCCGACGATCAGCACGACGATGGAGAAAGGCCTCAAGGCGCGCTTTTCTTAGGTCAGGGGAGGCGCAAGGCGCCGCGATCGGCCTCGAGCGCCGAGCCGATTTCCAGCGCGCGGGGCTCGCCGAAGCCGGGAACGACGATCTGCATGCCGACCGGCAAGCCGGCCGGCGTCGCGCCCATCGGCAACGAGAGCCCAGCCAGATCGAGGTCGTTGACGAAACGGGTGAAGAGACCCGGCGAGACGCTCTCGTCGTACTCGCTGAGCAAAGGCGCGGGCCAGGGCGTCGTTGGCGTCAAGAGCGCGTCGAACCGGTCAAAGATCAAGGCGAAGGCGCGCTTCACGGTCGCGCGGTGCTCGAGGATCGCATTCAGCCGATGCGCGGGAATGTCGCGGCCGGCGAGGATGCGCTCGCGCACGGGCTTGCCGAGAAGGCTCGGATTCGCCTCGGCCAATCCGCCGTTGAGGCGATAGGCTTCGATAGCCAGGATCTCGCCGAGCGGCGCCGAGAGATCGGCGAGTTTTTCCGGCAGAACGATCTCCTCGACGATCGCGCCAAGACGCACGAGGCGCTCCCGCGTCTCAGCAAAGACTCGCGCCGTCTCCTCGTGAAGCGAGATTCCCGTATTCGCGATTACCGCGACGCGTAAGCCCGCGAGCGGCGCGACCGCGCCTTTGGCGACCTCGTCAAGGCGCGCCGTCCAACCTGGCGTGACGTCGTCTTGCGGCGGCGCCAGCGCCGCCAGCAAGGTCGCGGCGTCGGCGACGCTATTGGTCAACGGGCCGATCGTATCGAACATCGGCACGAGCGGAACGACACGACTGATGTCGATCAGGCCGATCGTCGTCTTCAACCCGACGCAGCCGGAGAACGAGGCCGGCAGACGGACCGAACCGCCGGTGTCGCTGCCGATCGCCGCCGGCACAAGGCCCGCCGCCACCGCGACCGCCGAGCCGCTCGACGAGCCGCCGGGCGTGCGCGGATTGAGCCTGTCGCGCGGATTGAGCGGCGTGCCGACAGTTTCGTTCGCGCCCCAGCCGCCGAAGGCGAATTCCACAGTATGGGTCTTGCCGATGATGATGGCGCCCGCCGCGCGTAGCCGCGCGACGATCGGCGCGTCGGCGCTCGCCGGCGGCGCGTCGGCTCTGGTGAGCGAGCCGGCCTGGGTCGGCAGGCCGGCGACGTCGATGAGGTCCTTGATCCCGATCGGCGCGCCGGCCAAGGGCCCCAGCGGCGCGCCGGCCGCCTTAAGCACGTCGACATGGCGCGCGTCGATCAGCGCGCGGGTCGGATCAAGGACGACAAAGGCGTGCAGCGCCTTGTTTTCCCGTTCGATGGCGGCAAGGGCGCGCTCGGCGATCTCGACTGCGCTCGTTCCCGCGCGCAACGCGTCGCGAACCCGGCTCAATGTGTACAAAGGATCGGCCATGCTGCTGCCCTTAAAAAGAGGGCGGAACCTCGCCGATCGGAGCGCGTCAGGCAAGGGGCAGACGCCGGCGGCCGGCCTTAGCGCCTAGCAGATTCGATCAAACCTTTGGCGCCGGCCATCAGCTTTTCCCACTCCGAAAGCAGATTGGCCGAAAAGCGCAATTCGATATTGAGCTCCTCGATCCGGAAATCCTCGATGCAGGAATTCGGCGTCTTGCGCGCCTCGTCCGGCTTGCCGCAGCGCGCCGCAAATTCGCGGCCCTCCGGCGCGACGAAATAGAGCTCCTCGCCCTCGAACGGACTTCCCGGCAGAAACGCCCGCGCGATAAGGCCGCCGGGATGGGTCCATTCCTCGGGATCGAGAAAACGCGCATAGAGCTTGACCGGCCGGTCAGCAGGATCCAGCGAAGAATCAGCTTCGGTGATCGTCACGAAGACGAGTTTCTGAAAGCGCTCGTCAAGGTTCGTCATGCTGTTGACGTCGGCGAGATCGCCGGCCGCCGTGAAGTCAGGGAAGAAGGCGGCGAGCTCCAATTTTTCGAGCCGGCCGCCGCCGATCGAAGATGGCCTGAAATACCCGCTTGGCAGCGTGATCGCCGACGCCCCGATGAAGGCGTGGACAATCGCCGGCGCCGCGCTCGGCCGCAAGGCTCGCCAAGCCGCGAAGCCCGCGCCGGCGACGAGCGCCGCGGCGCATAAACCGAGAATCAGCCCGGCGATCTTGGCGCGCAACGGTTTGCTCCGCGGGGGCGAATCAAATCGACGCCAGATTAGCGCGACGGCCTTGAAGCGGTCGACGGCGTTTGGAGAGGGTCACAGCCCGCAGCAGCTTGGTATAAAGCTCCTCAACTCGGAGACTCGCAAATGCCCGTTTACGCGCTCGATGGCCGTTGCCCGAAGCTCCCGGCGGGCGGCCGCTACTGGATCGCGCCTGACGCCAATGTGATTGGCGCGGTCGCGCTCAGCGAAGATTGCGGGGTCTGGTTTTGCGCGACGCTGCGCGGCGACACGGAATGGATCACCATCGGCGCGCGGAGCAATATCCAGGAGGGCTGCGTGCTGCACACCGACTTGGGCTTCCCGCTCGATATCGGCGAAGATTGCACGATCGGCCACAAGGCGATTTTGCACGGCTGCGCAATCGGCGAGGGATCGCTGGTCGGCATGGGGGCGATCGTGCTCAACGGCGCAAAGATCGGCCGCGGCTCTCTGATCGGCGCCGGCGCTCTGGTGACCGAGGGCAAGACCTTTCCCGATCATTCGCTGATTGTCGGTTCGCCGGCCCGCGCCAAGCGCACGCTCGACGAAGGCGAGATCGCTCGATTGAAGTGGTCGGCCGCCCATTATGTCGAGAACTGGCGACGCTTCTCTAAGGGGCTGGCCTCGACCTAAAAAAAGAGCCGGCCTTTAAAGGCCGGCTCAGGTGCGAAGCGGGATCTGGGGGCGGATCCGGCCTCGAAACAATGCGCCTCTAGCGGGCGGTGTAGAGCGGCGCTTCGGTCGGCTCCCCGAGCGCCACCCAGATGTTCTGATCTTCCTGACTCTGGCGTTTGACAAAACGATAACCGGTCGTCTCCCAGGGCCTCATTTCGTCGTTGAGATTATCGAGTGTGAACTCGCCCTCATTCGTTCTCACCGTCAGAACGGCATGTCCTTCCTGATTCGCGTCCTTGACGACCGTCATCAAAAGCGCCTGACGCGGATAACCCATCTCGATCAGCATCTTGCGTTTGAGCAGCGCATAATCCTCGCAATCGCCCCGCCCATCGATCGGATAGTCCCAGCGATCGATCAGCGCCCAATGATCCGGATCGCTGATTGGCGCGACATGGCCGTTGACCCAGCGATTGACGCGGTCGATGTCCTGACGCGCCCGCTCCGTCATGACAATGTCGACGGCGCTCATCCGATCGCTCGGACACTCGCCTTCATAACGCTGACAAAAGTCCACCCAGCCGAAAGGCACGCTTGTCGCCGGCCCGACCGCCGCATAGCGAAGGTCCGGCGCGCTCGTGGCGGATGGTTGCGCCATCGCCAGCACGCCGCCCACCGCCGCCGCCGCGGCGCCGGCCTTGAACAAGAACGACAACATCTACGCCCCCGATTTTTTGGGGACGTTAGCGATCGCCTTTTGCCAACCATCGAAGCGAACGCCGCAAATTCTATCGATTTCGGTTCAGATTTGTCCTCGCGGATGTGGGCGATCGTCGTTTGGTCGCGCGCCGCCTTCGCCGCTGATTCTCGCGGCGAATCGGCCAGTTCTGGCGAAATCCGGAGGGGGCGGAAGGGCTTTGGCGGGGAGCGCCGACGGTTAATTTCAGCGCCGCGCCAGGCGATGGCGGCGCTGAAATCGGCGCTTATGGTTGATGAAAGGCGCCCGCGAGCCCGACGTCTCGCGGAGGAAGCTTTAGAGCTTGGCGCTCTCGTTGAACGTGTCCGCCGGAAGAAGCCTGGCGAACTCGACCGCGATGCCGCCGTTGAAGTGGCGGACGACCTGAGCCTCGGTCTGGCCGACGGTGACAAGCGAGCCGATCGGCGGCGCGGCGTCGATCGTCATCGCCGCGCCAGAAATTGAAATGTCGAGCAGCTTGGCCGGATATTCGGTTCCGTCCGTCGTCTTCAGCGTGGTGCGCGAGGAATAGGGGATGATGCGCTCGTGCCGGCGGTCTTCCGGCAGGCCCAGCGCATGACGATTGACGAGCCAAGTCAGTTGGTCGGCCAGCTTCTCCCGCTTGAGAACTGGAAGGCGCATCTGAATGGCGAAGCCGTTGGTAAGATGGCGCGCAATCGAGCCTTCGAGCCGGCCGATCTGGGTAAAATAGGCGACCACGCGCTCGCCAATAGCCCCTTTGATCTCGCCTTCGATGGCCACGCCGCCCGGCGAGATGTCGATCGTCTTGCACGGATATTCGCGCCGATCTTCGAGCATATATCGACCGATCAGCACGACTTTGACGCGCTGGTGCCGGCGACGCTCTTGCGGCTTGACTTCGGCGAGTGGCATAGCGCCGGCGATCACGTGCGCCCGCTCCCAAATCTAAAGCGACGCCTTCATGGCGCGGCGCCAGAATCGACCATAGTGCCGGAGGAGTTAAGGCCTCATTACATCCGTTAGGAAAGTCGCGCTTCAGGGTTGTCGATGGGCGCCCGTGACCAGATAAAAATGCCCTCGCCTGGCAAAGCGCGACAGCGAGCGAGGCGCCGATGGAACGCTCGGCTGCTCCTCCTTCTTCCGCGCGGAAAAGCCCTCGCCGTCGTCTTCGGCGCGACGAAGGACGCGAGTTGACAAAAGCGTTAGAGGCGCGACCGCCGCCAGGCCGAGCCATTGCGGAGCGGCGGCCGGTGTGCAGAGGCCAAGGATACGCGCATGGGTTTCGCCGCGATGGCGCAGGGGCAGAAGCAAGACTTCGAGCTCTATGGGCTGAAAGCCCTGGGGCTTGGTCGTGGCGCCGGCGACGAGCGGCGTCGCCTCGTCGCAAACATAGGCCAGGATCTCATCAATCTCGGTCCGCGTCGACGCCCCGTCCCAAAGATCGAGGAACGGCCGGCCTCTGAGTTCGCGTTGAAACATCGAGCTCGTGCGCGCGCCGGCGACCCGAAACGGGTAGCCCGCAGAAGAATTGACCTCGAGAATGAACGTATCGGCGAGCACGCTGCGAATCGCCGCGGGGTCGATTTCGCTGCGCTCCGGCGCGCTCCGGCCGCCGCGCAATTTGTTCCAGTATTCATGCAGTTCGCGCGTTGCGGCGAGTTTCATCGTTAACCCCGGAGTCCCGACATAGAACGCCCCGTCCAGATTTGGGCGCGTAACGCGGGCTTCATTCGCCCGCCCGCGTCAAAAGAGCAGACGTTGTGCCAGGGAGAAGGTTGGGAGAACGGAGCGATGCCTAAGCGCGGCGCAATCGAAAGGCTAACTCTACCGAAAAATCAAATATTTTGTTTCAATAGCAATAAGTTATTTGGCGCTCTTATGAAAGAAGACGAGCCTCTCAGATATCTGCTTCAACGCCAAAGCGAAGGTTTCGATGATCCGGCCGAAAGAAAGACGCTAGCGGATCTGCCTATGGCGGACCGGCGCCCCTCGGTCGCTTCGGCGCGATCGGCATGCTATCCGGGCCGCCCCTCCTTGATCCCAAGACTTGGATTGCGAATTCGACGACATGACGGCTACAGATGAGACACCGCGCGGCAAACGCCGCGAGCCGATTTTTGACATTCCGTTTGTGATCGTCGCCCTGACCGTTCTCTTGCTTGCGATCTATCTTGTCGAAAGCCAGCTTTCGGACGCGGCAATTGACGTTCTGCTCGAACGGCTCGCCTTCGTTCCCGGCCACCTCACCGTCGCCATTTGTCCTCAGGCCTTCCTGAAACTCCAATTGCATGCGGGCGACTCGGCGATCGCCTCAGCCGAGGCCCACGCGGCGCGCGCCTTTCTGCACGCGCGCGGTCTCGTCGATCTGGCGCGGGCGCAAGGGGCATGCTCATTGTCGCCAGCTAATTTCGCCCGCGTCTCGATCGGCGATCTGGCGACGATGGTCACTTACGCTTTCCTGCACCTGAATTGGGCTCATGTCGGACTGAATTCCCTCTGGATCGTCGCCTTCGGTCCGCCGGTGGCGCGTCGCTTCGGCGCCGCGCGCTTTCTTGTCTTTTTCCTTGCCGCAGCCGTTGCCGGCGCGCTCGCCCATTGGGTCTTCAATCCCTTGGACTTTGCGCCATTGGCCGGCGCTTCGGCCTCCGATTCTGGCTTAATGGGCGCCGCCGCGCGTTTCATCTTCGAACCAGAGGGTCCGCTTGGCGGCGGAGGCTTCTCGCGGTCCAGCCCGCGGGCCAGTCACGCGATTGCCGCCCCGCCGCTTCGGAAGCTGCTCCGCGACCGACGAGTCGTCATTTTTCTCGGCGTCTGGCTCGTCGGCAATTTCGTGTTTGGCGCTGGCGCCGAGACGCTCGGCTTGTCCGATCAGCCGGTCGCCTGGCTCGCCCATGTTGGCGGCTTCGCTCTAGGGTTCTTCGCCTTTCCGCTGTTCGACCCGAGGACTGCGCGAGCTACCCAGCGGCCTTGAGATTGAGAGTCGGCGCCGGCTCCTCAGCAGGAGCTTCAACCGTTTCAACGAACTCGGCGGGCAGGCGCGCCAGCAACGAAATCAAGGCGCGGTCGTTGAGAAGGGCCATGCGCTCCTTGGGCGTGAGCCAGGCGATGATGTCTTCAAGCGATTTTGCGTCGTTGAGCTTGACGGTCGCGGTCGCCACCTCGATCTCGACCTCTCCGCGCTTGCGTCGCGCCGCTGCAGGAAGAAAGGCTTCGTGCTGATCGCGGAAGAGGGAATCTTGATGGAGCGCGCGAAGGCCATCGTCGCCGTCATGGCCGTTGCGCGCAAGATCGAGAGTCAAGGCGTTGGCGCGTTGCACGATCGGCGGCGGCGAGGTCTCTTCCGGCGTTGATAGGAGCCCGATCCGCCGCAGCGCGACGCCGATCCATAGTTGACCGCTCGCCCAGGAAAGCGGGATGGCGAGGATCAAGCCGGCGATTGTCGGCGACATCCAGGCGACCAGCGACGGCGAAATCAGGAAACCCGCGAAAAGCGTCAGGAGGCCGAGCGCCATATGGGTGCGATGGCGTCGGGCGATGCTCTTGAAGGGAATGGAGCCGTCGTCGCGCCGCTGCGGATGCCAGCCGGTGTCGCGGCCAAATATGATCTGCATGACCGAGCCCGATTGGATCAACATCATGATCGGCGCGAAAAGCGCCGTGAGGATCGTTTCGAGAATGGCCGAGGCGGTGAGCCGGAGCGCGCCGCCGCAACCGCGTCGCGTCGGGCCGTGCAGAAGGGCGGCGATGAGCCCGAAGACTTTCGGCGCCAGCAACACGCCCATCGTCACGATGAATAATTCCAGCGCGCGCTCATAATCGAACCGCGGCCAAGCGGGAAAAAGCGAGAAATCGTGGGTGAAATATTCCGGCCGGATATAGTGCGATTGCAGCACCAGCGCGATGCCGACGAGCAACTGGCCCATCCACAAAGGAGAGGCGACGTAGCCCATGATCCCGGTGATGAAATGCTGGCGCGAGACGAGCGAAAGTCCCTTGGCCGGCAGAACCCGGACGTGCTGCAAATTGCCCTGGCACCAGCGGCGGTCTCGCGCCGCAAGATCGATCAGCGACGGCGGGCTTTCTTCGAAGGAGCCGCCGAGGGTCGGCAGCATGTAGACCGCGTAGCCCGCTCTCAGCATCAGCGCGGCTTCAACGAAGTCATGGCTGAGGATGTGTCCGCCGAAGGGCGGGCGGCCGCGCAAATTTGGCAAGCCACAATGCGCGGCGAAGGCGGCGGTGCGGATAATCGCGTTATGGCCCCAGTAATTGCCGTCGCGCCCCATCCAGACACTGAGGCCGGAGGCAATGACGGGGCCGGTGATGCGCGCCGCAAATTGCTGGATCCGCGCAAAGAGCGTGTTGCGATTGATAATCAGCGGCACGGTTTGAATGATGCCCGCGTCCGGATCCCGCTCCATCGCGGCGGCGAGGCGGACGATCGTCGCGCCGGTCATCAGGCTGTCGGCGTCGAGCACCACCATATGGTCATAGGCGCCGCCCCAGCGGGAGACGAAATCGGCGATGTTGCCGGCCTTGCGATTGATGTTCCGGCGCCGATGCCGATAGTAAATGCGGTCGCTTGGCATCCTGAGCCGCATCGCGATCAGCGCCCGCTCCTCGGCGACGAAGATATCGGGATCGGTCGTATCCGACAGAAAAAAATAGTCGAAAACATCGCCGAAGCCCGTCGTGCGCACGTCCTCGCAGATAGCCTGCATCGCGGCGAAGACGCGAGCCGGCGCTTCGTTGTAGATCGGCATGACGATCGCGGTCTTGCGCTTGAGTTCGGTCGGTGCCGGGCCGGCGCGCGGATCGCGGAACAGAAGCCATAGGAAACCGACCACGCTCGATGCGAAGGCGAGAGCGATCCAAGAGAAGTTGGCGACAAACAGAACGACCAAGACCCATTCGAGCGCCGTGATCTCGCCGATTTCGACGACGCGGTACATCTCGTAGGCGCCATAAGCGGTGAGCGCGAGGGTCCCGCCAAAGATGAATAGGCGCGCGAGCCATGGCGTATGGGCGAGTTGAGGCGCGGCCAATTTGCGCCGCTCGGAGCGCGAGAAGCGGGTCAAAGATTGCACCGGCATCGCCAGCGTCGCCTCGACGGGGGTCGCCGGCCGGGGCGCGCTTACGTTCACACGGTCCATCGGTAAAGCCATGTTTCGCTGACGGGCTTGCCGTCCGCCTCCAGAACAAGGCGAAATTCCGAGAACCCATCCGAACTCGGTTCGAGGTCGAAGGCAACTCGGAAATTCTTACGCTCGGCCGTCGGCACCGTCCGCATCCAAAGGATCTTGCCGGGAGCAGCGCTTAGGTTGGGCTTGATTGGCGCCATCGCCTCCGGTTTGGCGAAGCTTTCGCTCGAGAAATCGACGAGAAATCGCTGTCGTTTGCCAACTTTGCCGCTGCGCGATCCGACCACGGTCGCAAGGTCTGGGCGCGCCGGAGGCGTCCAGCACCAAAATTGACGATAGGCAAAGGCGACTTCTGCGTTGGCGCCGATCGCCTCCTTCGGCCGCCAATAGGCGATTATGTTGTCGTTGTTCTCGGTATCGGAGGGGATTTCGACGAGCCGTATTTCGCCGTCGCGCCAGTCGCCGATGGGTTCGACCCACAACGACGGCCGCGCCTCCCAATGTTGGTCGTCGTCTTGGAAGGCGTCGAAGGAGCGACTCCGCTGCAGCAGGCCAAAGCCTTTTGGATTCTCGTCGAGAAAGGCGGAAATTTGCAGCGTGTTGCGGTTCGAGACCGGCCGCCAAAGCCACTCGCCTTTGCCGGTGAGCATCTGCAGACCGTTGACCTCGTAGACCGCGGGACGCAGGTCATCCGTTCTTTTATGATCCAACGGGCCGAAGAGATAGGTCGCCGACATCGCGTTGAGGCCGTAGTGCTCGACGGCGACGCGCGAGGTCAGAGTCAATTCCGTGTCGATGATTGTCGCCTCGCCAGGCCGCAAGGTGAAGCGATAGGCGCCTGTGAGGCTGCCGGAATCGAGCAGGGCGTGGATGACCAAAGCATCGGCGGCAAGCGTCGGCTTTTCGATCCAGACGGCGCGAAAGATCGGAAATTCCTCGCCTTGCGGCTCGGCGGTGCGGATAGAGAGGCCGCGCGCGCTGACCCCAAAGTTCTGGCCGCGCGCCTTGGCGCGAAAAAAGCTCGCGCCCTGAAAAATAACGATTTCGCTTTGCCCGCCCCTTTGCGTCGTCTGCAAGACGCGAAAGCCGGAAAATCCTATGTCCGGCAGATCAGCGGGGACCTGCAGCTTGCCGAAATCGAAGTCGGCGCGGTCGTAGGCCAGTCTCTGGGCAAGGCCATTGTCGACCAAGTATATGTCCATCTGCGTGGAGAATATGAAGCCGCGGTGCAAGGGTTCTAGGGCGAAGCCAATATTGTCGCCGGCCCAGATCGCGGCAGTCGGCTTTGTACGAATCGAAACGTACTGCTCATAGGTCAGATTGTTGAAGGGATCAGGCAGCGTGGTCGTCGGCGCCTCGAACGGCTTCTTGGCCAGATCGCGCGACAGGGCGAGCACCGTGTCCGGCCCGAACGGCATGGGCGGGCCAGGCGGGACCGCTGGCGTCGCAGCTTCGGCCGACCAAAGCGAGTCGGCCACGACCGCGCCGGCCCCGCCAAGGGCGCCAGCGATCGCCAGCTTGAGGAAGTCCCTGCGTTGGCGCATCGGGCTTCACCAGCCCCGTTCCGCACCGGACCGCCATGGAAGCGCGATCGGCGGGCGGTTGAGACGGCATCGGTGGTCGGGGCGTGAGAGAAAACAATCGATTAGCGTCACATCCCCATCCTTTGCGACAACGCCTTTGGCGCATCGCCGCCGCTTTTATAACGTGATATTGCAGCGCCCCGTTCCGATTTTCTAGCGATCTTCTGGACTTGTGATTGGGTTTCAAATTAAGGCGGGACATGTTGCGAGCGCCAGAGGGGCCTGAGCATTGACGACCTTGGCTGCGACGGCGCGCGGCGGGCGCCGGTGCCTGGCGATCGTGCTGGCGGCGGGCGAGGGCCTGCGCATGAGGTCGGCGCTGCCAAAGGCGATGCACCAAATCGCCGGGCGCTCGATGCTTGCTCATGTTCTTCAGGCCGCGCGGGGCGCCGGCGCTGAGGCGCTGGCGGTTGTGGTTGGCCCCGGCCGCGACGATGTCGCCGCCGAGGCGAATCGATCGGCGCCGGGCGTTTCCATTTTCGCGCAGGAGCAACGGCTCGGCACGGCCCATGCCGTTCTCGCCGCGCGCCGGGCGATTGAACAAGGCTTCGACGACATTCTCGTTCTCTACGCCGATACTCCGCTTCTCACGGCGACCACTTTGAAGACCTTGCGCGCCCCGATCGGCGAGGGCGCCGCCGTCGTCGCCCTTGGCTTCAAGGCGCGAGATCCGACCGGCTATGGGCGCCTCGTCACCGGCGGGCGCGACCTGATCGCGATCCGCGAGCACAAGGACGCAAGCGCGGCTGAGAGAACGATCGAGCTCTGCAACGCGGGGCCCATGGCGCTCGACGGCGCTCGCGCCCTCGATATCCTGACGCGCGTTAAAGCTCACAACGCGCAGAACGAATTCTACCTTACTGACGCGGTCGCCATAGCGCTCGAATTGGGGCTGACGGCCAAAGTCGAAATTGCCACGGAGGCCGAAGTCATGGGCGTTAACGACCGCGTGCAGCTCGCCGCCGCCGAGGCGGAAATGCAAAGGCGCTTACGGGAAAGAGCGATGCGAGAGGGCGCGACGCTGATCGCGCCGGAGACGATCTTCCTCAGCGAGGATTCCAAAATCGGCCGCGATGTCGTCATCGAGCCGCATGTCGTGATCGGCAAAGGCGTCGAGATCGGCGACGGCGCGATCGTCCATTCCTTTTCGTATCTGGAAAACGCGAAAGTCGGCGCCAACGCCTCGATCGGGCCTTTCGCGCGGCTGCGGCCCGGCGCCGACATTCGGCAAGGCGCCAAAATCGGCAATTTCGTCGAGGTGAAGAACACCGTGGTGGAGGAGGGCGCCAAGGCCAATCATCTGGCCTATCTCGGCGACGCCCGCGTCGGCGCCAAAGCCAATATCGGCGCCGGCACGATCACCTGCAACTACGATGGCGTCGCCAAGCATCGGACCGAGATCGGCAAGGGCGCGTTCATCGGCTCGAATTCGGCGCTGGTCGCGCCGGTGAAGATCGGCGACGGCGCCTATGTCGGCTCTGGCTCGGTGATCACGCGCGACGTGCCGGCCGACGCGCTG
>DATGHD010000271.1:0-2075 GCA_035308145.1 Roseiarcus sp. | reverse complement strand
ACACGCCGGCGCCCCAACGCAAAGAGCGCGGCAAGGCGGCGGGCGGATGATGCGCGCGTGGCGCGGCGGCCTGCTTTCCGCTGAGGATCATTAAATGGATTTGATTGCGTCGACCGACGATTTAGCCGCCGCCTGCCAACGTCTAGCCCGCCATCCCTTTGTCGCCGTCGACACGGAATTCCTTCGCGAGACCACTTTTTGGCCCCATCTCTGCGTCGTGCAGGTCGCTTCCGACGACGAGGCCCTCGCGATCGACGCGCTGGCGCCCGACCTCGATCTTTCGCCGTTCTTTGCCCTGATGGCCGATGAGACCATCGTCAAAGTGTTCCACGCGGCGCGGCAGGACGTCGAGATCATCTGGAATCTCGCCAAGTTGATCCCGAAACCCCTGTTCGACACGCAGGTCGCCGCAATGGTCTGCGGCTACGGCGACCAGGTCTCTTACGGCGAGCTCGCCCAGTCGATCTGCCGGGTGCCGGTCGACAAGTCGTCGCGCTTCACCGATTGGTCGCGCCGTCCCCTCGCCAAGGCGCAGATCGATTATGCGATCGCCGATGTGACCCATCTGCGCGACATCTATCGCGCGCTTCTCGCCAAGCTCGAGAAGTCCGGGCGCTTGTCGTGGCTCGAGGACGAGATGAAGGTGTTAACCTCGGTCTCGACCTATGAGCAGCATCCCGAGCGCGCGTGGGAACGGTTCAAGAACCGGCTGCGCAAGCCTCGCGACCTTGCGGTAATGATCGAGCTTGCCGCCTGGCGCGAGCAGGAGGCGCAAACGCGCGATGTGCCGCGCTCCCGCGTCTTGAAAGACGACGCGCTGATCGAGATCGCGCTGGCCGCGCCGCGCAATGCCGAAGCTTTGGCGAATTTGCGCGCCTTTCCGCGCGGGATGGAGCGCTCGAAAGCAGGCGGGGAAATCTTAGGCGCCGTCGAGCGCGGCTTTTCCCGCGATCCCAAGACGCTGCCGAAGATCGAGCGCGAAAAACGCGGCGCGCCGGGTTCGGCGGCGACGGTGGAATTGCTCAAAGTGCTGCTGCGCCAAGTCTGCGATCAGAGCGGGGTCGCCGCCAAGATGATCGCGACCGTCGACGACCTCGAGATGATCGCGGCCGATGATCGGGCCGACGTCGCCGCTCTCAAAGGGTGGCGGCGCAAATTGTTCGGCGTGAGAGCGCTGGAGCTCAAACAAGGACGCCTCGCCTTGACGGTCGAGGACGGCAAGGTCGTCACGCTCGAATGGCGGGACGGCGAGGAGACGAAAGTCGCGGCGTCGAATTAAGCGCGCGCGGGTCCCGCTTTGCGCGCGGATGACCAGAGTATCGGTGGGAACCTCCCGTCCAAGCCGCCTGTCGACATTGCCGCGGGCGATCCTTGGCCTATAGGATGGCTTCGGCGCGATGAAGGCCGGCGCGCTGGGGCGCTGGCGAAAAGCTTTCGACTATTAAACGGCGCCTTCGGGGGGACGGCCACATGACCGATCGATCGTGGCATATCGCGAAGGATGGCAAGCAGGCCGGACCCTATCCGGAGGAGCAGCTCCGGGATTTCATCGCCAAGGGAATCATCGATCGAAACACGCTGGTATGGACCGAGGGCATGGCCGCTTGGCAGCGGGCGGGCGATACGCCGGGCCTCTTTCCCTCGACCTACGCGCCGCCGCCGCCCGCGCCTTTCGCTGGCGGACCGCCGGCCGCAGCGACGGCGGTCACGGCAATGGCGGCGGGGGGAACGGGGACAGGCGCGGCCAACCATCTCGAGGCTGACTTCGGTCCCTTTGGACTGCTCGGCCGCTATTTGCTCTTCGCCATCGGCACGATCCTAATCGTCACCGCGCCGTGGGCGGCGGCGAGCTTCTACCGTTGGCTCGTCTCTCACATCCGCGTGCCGGGGCGGCCCAACCTCGCCTTCGAAGGAAAGGCCGGCGACATCTGGTGGGTCTTCGTGCTAATGCCGCTGTCGAGCTTCGTGCCTTTGGTCGGCCCGTTCTTGAACCTGTTCTTCGCCTGGCTGGCCTTGAAATGGGTGGTCAGGAACATCAGCTCGCAGGGGCGCCTGCTCCCTCTGACGTTTACGGG
>DATGHD010000270.1:0-4336 GCA_035308145.1 Roseiarcus sp. | reverse complement strand
ATTTCTTGAGCGACGCGCAGGGCCGCGACAATCTGACGACGGCGGAAATGGCGCTCGACGCCGCGGGCCGCTTCCTTGCCCTGCGCATCGACATACTGGGCGGCGTCGGCGCCTATCTTTCGCAAAACGGCCCGTACATCCCCTGGCTCGGCGCGACGATGGCGACCGGCCCTTATGACATCGGCACTATGTACGTCCGCTGTCGCAGCATCTACACGCATACGGCGCCGGTCGAGGCCTATCGCGGCGCCGGTCGTCCGGAGGCCGCTTATGTTCTCGAACGTCTCGTCGATGAGTGCGCGCATAAGCTGTCGATGCCGCGCGAGGAAATCCGGGCGCGAAATTTCGTCAAGCCGTCGCAGATGCCGTATCACACCCCGACCAATAGAACGTATGACGTCGGCGATTTCGAAGGCGCGATGCGTGCTTCGCTGGCCAAGGCGGACTACGCCGGGTTCGAGCGGCGCGCCGCGGAGGCGAAGGCGCGCGGCAAGCTGCTCGGCCTGGGCTTTGCGAGCTATATCGAATGTACGGCCTGGTTTGATCTTGAAGAAAGCACCATCGAGCTTCGGCCGGACGGTTCCTTCACCATGTTGATGGGCACGCAATCCAACGGTCAGGGGCACGAGACCGCCTATGCGCAGGCGGCGTCTCAGCTTCTCGACGTGCCGCTCGAGCGCATCAAAGTGATCCAGGGCGACACCGATCTCATCAGGACGGGTTTTGGAACGGGAGGCTCGCGCTCGATCCCGATCGGCGCCGTGGCGGCGACCAGAGCGTCCGAGAAACTCGTCGCCTCGCTCAAGGAGCTCGCGGCCGACAAGCTTGAAGCGGCGGTCGCCGATCTTGAAGTCGCCGATGGGCGGATCCGCATCGCCGGCACCGACAGATCGCTGTCGTACGAGGAGATCGCCAAGCTGCCGGGCGCGACGCCAGAGAAACTCAAGGCAATCGAATCGTTTACGCCGCCCGACGCGACCTATCCGAATGGCACCCATACTTGCGAAGTGGAGATCGATCCCGAAACCTGCGCCGTGCGCATCACGCGCTACACCGTGGTCGATGATTTCGGTTTCACCCTCAACCCGCTTCTCCTGCAGGGCCAGGTGCACGGCGGCATTGGCCAGGGCGCCGGTCAGGCTCTCTATGAGAACACCATCTTCGGCGAAGACGGTCAGTTGTTGACGGCGAGCTTCATGGATTATTGCATGCCGCGCGCCGACAATCTGCCGAGCTTCGAGTTCGAGACCCGCAACATTCCTTCGACCAGCAATCCGCTTGGGCTCAAAGGAGCGGGAGAGGCGGGCTCGATCGGCTCGTCGCCGGCGATCATGAACGCCGTGGTCGACGCTTTGTGGCGCGGTTATGGCGTTCGGGCCATCGATATGCCGGCGACGCCTTTTGCGATTTTCAAGGCGATAAGCTCGAAAACAGCGAGGGCGTGAGAATTATTCGGTCGCTCTCGCGATTGTGCGAATTGCTCTCGCGATTGTGTTGAGCGCCGGCGTATTTTTGTTTCGGCGGCGCCGTCCGTCCGTGCTGACATGGTCGTCTCGCCTCCGTTGGACGAGCAGGAGCGGCTCATCATGAAACGAACGCTGTTTGTCACTGCGATGGTTATGTTTGGCGCCACCGCCGTTCTTGCCCAATCCGACGCCATCGCGCAACGCAGGGCGCTGATGAAAGAGAACGGCAAAGCCGCGCAAGCGATTGCCGCCATGCTCAAGGGCGCGCCCTTCGATCTGGCGACGGTTCAGGCCTCGCTCAAGACTTTTGTCAACGCGGCGCAGAAGGCCCCCGCGCTTTTCCCCGATGACAGCAAGACCGGCGGGGACACCCACGCTCTTCCGGCGATCTGGGAGAACAAGGCGGATTTCAACGCGCATTTCGCCAAGCTTGGCGATGACGCCACTGCCGCGCTCGCCACGATCAAGGACGCCGCGAGCCTCAAGGCGACGATGGCGAATTTCTTCGATGATTGCGGCTCTTGCCATCAGACCTATCGCGCCAAATTGAACTGATAAGATCTCGCCTCGGGCGGTTTCATGAAGACCGCGACGGCGCAGAGGCGAGACCATGAAGAAGCTTTTATCCGTCGTGCTTCTCGGCGTCGCATTGTCATCAGCGCTCGTCGGTTGGCTTCTCTCGTCGCCGCGCCCTCTCTATGCGCGCGATGATTGGCGCGCCTACGAAGAGGGCGGCGACGCCGAGCGCGGGCGCCTCGTATTCCTCGTCGGCGGTTGTCCGTCCTGTCACATGACGCCGGGCCAGCCCGATCCTTTGCGTCTCGGCGGCGGTTACCGGCTGAAGACGCCTTTCGGCTCTTTCTTCCCGCCCAACATATCGCCTGACGAACGCGACGGCATCGGCGATTGGAAAGTCGTCGATCTGGCCAACGCGTTGCTGGCCGGCGTTTCCCCTGAAGGGACGCATTACTACCCGGCTCTGCCCTATACGTCGTACCGACGCATGACCCTCTCGGATGTGCGCGATTTGATGGCGTATCTGCGCACGTTGTCAAAGGTTTCGGGTCGCGCGCCGCAGCATCGGTTGGCCTTTCCCTTCTCGATTCGCCGCGCCGTCGGCCTATGGAAGCTCATCTACCTTGGCCCGCCAGGGCTGCCCCCGGACCCTTCGCGGAGCGAAACGTGGAATCGCGGCCGCTATCTTGTCGAAGGTCCCGGCCATTGCGCGGAGTGTCATTCGCCGCGCGACATGTTTGGCGGGATCATCGCCTCCCGCCGCTTTGCCGGCGGCGTCACGCCGGACGGCAAGGGCAAGGCGCCCAACCTCACGCAGGCCGCAAAGGGCTTCGCCGAGTGGTCGAAAGAGGACGTCGAAACCGCGTTGAGCCTCGGGCTGACGCCCAGCGGCGATTCGCTCGGCGGCGACATGGCCGCCGAAGTGCGCAACCTCAAGCAACTGCCCGAAGCCGACCTTCAGGCGATGGCGGAATATATCAAGAGCCTCCCGCCGATCCCTTAGGCGGATTGCGCCGCGGCCGCGGCGGAGGCGTCCGATCGGATTCGATCAAACATCGCCTTGACGCCGTTCGAGCGCTGCGGCGTCAAATGCTGCTCGAGGCCGAGCTCGCGAAAAATCCGAAGCGCGTCGGTCGAAAGGATCTCACGGGCGGAGCGGCCTGAAAACAGCGCAATAGCGATTGCGACCAGGCCGCGCACCAGATGCGAATCGCTGTCGCCGCGGTAGCGCAAGACCGACTCGCCGTCGGGGCCAGGGCTCTGCCGCAGTTCGAGCCAGACCTGACTGACGCAACCGCGAACTTTATTGGCGTCATTGTGCGCGGCCTCGCTCAGCGGCTCCAACGCCCGGCCGAGGTCGATCACATAGCGGTAGCGGTCCTCCCAATCGTCGAGGATGGCAAAATCGCCCCGAATCTCTTCGATACTGGCCAAAATCCGCCTCTTCCCGAGGGCCCGACGGTCGCGCATCGTCACGCGCTACGGACAAAGGCCCGCTAACGTCTAAATAGCGAGGCGGCGGGCGAGGTCAATGCGGGACAGAGCCGCGCGATCACGCGGCCGATTTGACCTTCCGGCCTCGCCAAGGGATCGCGCGATCTTCCGGGGTAAGGGAGTTATACGAAGGCCGTGGCGCCTTTTCCTTGGCGCCGTCAACGCCCGCCGCCGCGATGATCCGCTGCAATGCAGCGCGATCTTCAGCGGTTGGGCCGTCGCCCCGGCTGGCGGCGATCAGCAGCGCCGCAAGGGCGTCGCAGGCTGAAGCCTTGTCAGCGCATTCCTGCTTGGCGGTGGAGACCGCATCGCTGGCGAGGCCACCCTTGGCCTGATCGATCGCGCGCGCGATTTCGCTGCGCTCGAAGGGCATCGCCGAGAAGACGATACTGAGCCAAAACGCCGATCGGACCAGAAACGTCATTTAAAGCCCTGCCGCCTCGGCTTGCTGCCGAATCCAATGGCGATGATAGGCCGAAGCCCGCAAAGGCCAGGTCGAGATTTTGAGTCGCATTCGCGCGCCGCGATTAACCCCGTTGCAACGCGTTTCGCGCGTCGGCGGCAAGAGATTGTCAACCATGTCAGCAACCAGGCGATAGGAAAGGCCGCGTCCTCACTCTTGGCCGCTGTCGTTCGTCCCTTCCTTAGGGTTCATTTAAGCCCGCGCTGGGATCGTCGAGGTTGGATCGTCCCGGGAAGGCGATCACGGAGCGGCACCGTTGAAATCCCTGGTTGAATTCTTATGGCGGTCCGCCAGGTCGCTGGCGGAAAGCGGCGCGCGACCCGCCGCGCGAGCGCGCGCGACCACTCTGATTCTCGGCGCCGCGATCTTAGCCGCGCTCTTGCTCGTCTTCTTTGGG
>DATGHD010000269.1:0-12474 GCA_035308145.1 Roseiarcus sp. | reverse complement strand
CTGGTGCCCCTTGACGGCGGCCGCTTCGCGACCTCGGACCTCAACGACCTCTACCGCCGCGTCATCAACCGCAACAACCGGCTGAAGCGGCTCATCGAGCTGCGCGCTCCCGATATCATCATCCGCAATGAAAAGCGCATGCTGAAGGAGGCCGTCGACGCGCTGTTCGACAACGGTCGGCGCGGCCGCGTCATCACCGGCGCCAACAAGCGGCCGTTGAAGTCGCTCGCCGACATGCTCAAGGGCAAGCAGGGCCGCTTCCGTCAGAACCTGCTCGGCAAGCGCGTCGACTATTCCGGCCGCTCGGTCATCGTCGTCGGCCCCGAGCTCAAGCTGCATCAATGCGGCCTGCCGAAGAAGATGGCGCTCGAGTTATTCAAGCCCTTCATCTATTCGCGACTCGACGCGAAGGGACTGTCAGCGACGGTCAAGCAGGCCAAGAAGCTCGTCGAGAAGGAACGACCGGAAGTTTGGGACATTCTCGATGAGGTGATCCGCGAGCACCCGGTGATGCTCAATCGGGCGCCGACGCTGCATCGTCTCGGCATCCAGGCGTTCGAGCCGGTGCTGATCGAGGGCAAGGCCATTCAACTGCACCCGCTCGTCTGCTCGGCGTTCAACGCCGACTTCGACGGCGACCAGATGGCCGTGCACGTGCCGCTGTCGCTGGAGGCCCAGCTCGAGGCCCGCGTGCTGATGATGTCGACCAACAACATCCTGCACCCGGCCAACGGAGCGCCGATTATCGTGCCGAGCCAGGACATTGTCCTCGGCCTCTACTACGTCACGCTGATGCGGGACGGCGAGCCCGGGCAGGGCATGGCCTTTTCCGACATGGGCGAGATCGAGCACGCGCTCGCGTCGAAGGCTTTGACGCTGCACGCCAAGATCAAGGGCCGCGCCTGGACTTTCGACGCCAAGGGCAATCGCGCGTCGAAAATCTTCGACACGACGCCGGGCCGGATGATCCTCGGCCAGCTATTGCCCGAGCACACCAAGATTCCCTTCGACGTCGTCAACAAGCTGATGACGAAGAAGGAAATCTCCAACATGATCGACATCGTCTACCGCAACTGCGGTCAGAAGGAGACGGTCATCTTCTGCGATCGCGTGATGGCGCTCGGCTTCCGCGAGGCGTTCAAGGCCGGCATTTCCTTCGGCAAGGACGATATGGTGGTGCCGGATTCGAAGCCGCGGATCATCGCCGAGACCTCGGCTCTGGCTAAGGAATACGAGCAACAGTACAACGACGGCCTGATCACGCAGGGCGAAAAGTACAACAAGGTCGTCGACGCATGGGCGAAATGCTCGGACAAGCTCGCCGAGGAGATGATGGCCGGCATCTCGGCGGTGCGTAAGGACAGCCACGGCCGCGATCTGCCGATCAACTCGATCTACATGATGTCGCATTCGGGCGCGCGCGGCTCGCCGACGCAGATGCGTCAGCTTGCGGCCATGCGCGGCCTGATGACCAAGCCGTCCGGCGAAATCATCGAGAGCCCGATTATCTCCAACTTCAAGGAGGGCCTGTCGGTTCTCGAATATTTCAACTCGACGCACGGCGCCCGCAAGGGCCTCGCCGATACGGCGCTGAAGACGGCCAACTCGGGCTATCTCACCCGGCGTCTGGTCGACGTTGCGCAAGATTCGATCATCACCGTTCCCGACTGCGGCTCGAAGGGCGGCATTCGCATGCGCGCCATCGTCGACGCAGGGCAGGTCGTCGCGTCGCTGGCGACCCGCATATTGGGCCGCACGACCTCGGAGGACCTCAAGGACGCCGACGGCAAGCTCATCGTCGCGGCGGGCAAGATGATCGAAGAGGAGCACATCGATAAGATCAACGCCGCTGGCATCCAGGAGGTGAAGATCCGGTCCGTGCTCACGTGCGAAGCCGAGAACGGGGTCTGCGCCGCCTGCTATGGGCGCGATCTCGCCCGCGGCACGCCGGTCAATATCGGCGAAGCGGTCGGCGTCATCGCCGCTCAATCGATCGGCGAGCCGGGCACGCAGCTCACCATGCGCACGTTCCACATCGGCGGCGCGGCGCAACTGGCCGATCAATCGTTCATCGAGTCGAACTTCGACGGCGAGGTGAGGGTCCGCAATCGCGCCGTCGCCCGCAACAGCGAAGGCGACCTGATGGTGATGGCGCGCAACGTCGCGGTGCTGATCGTCGATCGCGAAGGCGTCGAACGCGCGGTTCACCGTGTGCAATATGGCGCGCGTCTCAAGGTCGACGAGGGCGACAAGATCAAGCGCGGCCAGCGCATCGCCGAGTGGGATCCCTATACGCGGCCGATCCTCACTGAAGTCCCCGGCGCCATCGGCTTCGAGGACCTTGTCGAAGGCGCTTCGATGTCGGAGCAGGTCGACGAATCGACCGGCATCGCCAAGCGTCTGGTGATCGACTGGCGCATGTCGCCGCGTTCGGCGAGCCTCAGGCCGGCGCTGACCATCAAAGGCAAGGACGGCAAGCTGGCCAAGCTGGCGCGAGGCGGCGAAGCGCGATACCCGCTTCCCGTCGATTCGATCATCTCGTTTGAGCCTGGCGCCAAGGTCAGCGCTGGCGACGTCATCGCCCGCATCTCGATCGACAGCGCCAAGACCCGCGACATCACCGGCGGTCTGCCGCGCGTCGCCGAGCTCTTCGAGGCGCGCCGACCTAAGGATCACGCGATCATCGCGGAAATCTCGGGGACGGTGCAGTTCGGGCGCGATTATAAGAACAAGCAGCGCGTCTCGATCGTGCCGAGCGAGGCGGGCGGCGAGCCTGTCGAATATCTGATCCCGAAGGGCAAGCACATCCACCTTCAGGACGGCGACATCGTTGAGAAAGGCGACTACATCGTCGACGGCAACCCGGCGCCGCACGACATCCTGGCGATCAAGGGCGTCGAGGAGCTCGCCGCTTATCTCGTCAATGAGATCCAGGAGGTCTACCGGCTCCAGGGCGTCAACATCAACGACAAGCATATCGAGGTGATTGTTCGCCAGATGCTTCAGAAGGTCGATGTGGTCGATCCCGGCGACACCGATTTTCTGCCCGGCGAACAGATCGACCAGACCGAGCTCGACGCGGCGAACGAGGCGGTGCAGGCCGAGGGCAAGAAGCCGGCGACCGGCACCCCGGTTCTGCTCGGCATCACCAAGGCGAGCTTGCAGACGCGCTCCTTCATCTCGGCGGCGTCTTTCCAAGAGACCACCCGCGTCCTCACCGAGGCGGCGGTCAACGGCAAGGTCGATACGCTCGAAGGCTTGAAGGAAAACGTGATCGTCGGGCGGTTGATCCCGGCCGGCACGGGCGCGGCCATGACCAAGCTGCGCCGCATCGCGACGATGCGCGACGCCTTGATCCTCGCCGAGAGGGAAAAGGCTTCGACAACGCCGCAACTGCCGCCGGCGGCCATAGCCAGCGAGGTCGCCGCTCCGGCGGAACGGCCAAAGGCGCGGGTTCGTTAAGCGTCTGCTGCCCGATAAAATGAAACGAGAGCCGCCTTCGGGCGGCTCTTTGCTTATTTGATGCCGCCTCGCCGCCAAGCCCTCGCCGCGGCTCAGTCTTCGTTCGGCCCGAAACCTCCGCTCCCCTATCCCGTAAACAGGCGATTGATCAAAACGAGTCGGCGAGGCGCCGGGCAATGAAGCAGGAATTCGATCTTTCGGGCTCTGGTCTCGCGGGCGAAGCGGCCTTTCCTTTAGGACCAGTCCTCGCCGGGGCGCGGGCGCGCGGCATGGCTGACGCCATGACCATGTGGGGCTTGGCCGCTGTCTTTCTCGGCGTCGACGGGAGCGTGCTCTTCGCCAACGATCGGGCGCTCGCTTTGATGGGCGAGCATTTGCGGTTCGCCGAAGATCGGCTTCAAGCGTCCGATCAGGCGTCTGGGGCTTTGAGAAGCCTGGTTGACGCAACGCTTGACCGTGGCGGCTCAAGCTCGCTGGTCTTGCAGCGCGGCGGCGATCGGCCGGCCCTTCTCTTGCGGGCGAGGCGGACCGCGCTTGGCGATGAGCCGTTCCAGCTCGTCAAGGTCGTGGCGGTCATCGATGAGCGGCGAGAAAAGCGCCGCCAGCCGCGGTTGCGGCGGCCGCCGCTGCGGGCCGCCGGCGTCTTGTCGGCGCCGCACTGAGCGGCTCTTGATTTCCGGCCGAGGCTCGCCTTAGCCGTTTCCAAAAGCGCGCGCCGTGGGCGGTTCGCTGAAAGCCCACGAATTTGCTCTGCATTTGGATGACCAAGGGGTTGACGGCCCCTGGCGTCGCGAATATGTTCCGCGCGCTTTCGACAGGCGGTAGATCCAGCGCGGTTTAGGGCGACGAGCCCGGAATCTTTCGGTTCTAAACGCTGTCGACTTCTTCGACGAGCCAATCATACCGGCTGCGTTCGTGGTCGGGTCTGGCGCATGATCTTGGGGGATTTCCCCGTGATCCTCTGCAAGTTTCGCGCCTTAAGCCTTTGGGCCTTGAGGCGCGGTTCGTTTTGCGTCCGCGCAAGGCGAGCCGTGAGTTTTGGAGCCATCGCCGAGAGGCGGAGCGACAGAGTTCGTTTCTTAGGACAAGGGTTACGATGCCGACGATCAGTCAGTTGATCCGCAAGCCGCGGCGACCGAAGACCTACCGCGAGAAGGCCCGCCACCTCGGCGCGAGCCCGCAGAAGCGCGGCGTCTGCACCCGCGTCTATACGACGACGCCGAAGAAGCCGAATTCGGCGTTGCGCAAAGTCGCCAAGGTTCGTCTGACCAACGGCTTTGAGGTGATCGGCTACATCCCCGGCGAGGGACACAATCTGCAAGAGCACTCGGTGGTGATGATCCGCGGCGGCCGCGTCAAGGATCTGCCTGGCGTCCGCTACCACATCTTGCGCGGCGTGCTCGACACGCAGGGCGTCAAGGATCGCAAGCAGCGCCGCTCGAAATACGGCGCCAAGCGGCCGAAATGACCGGCGCATAGAAGGATCAGGAGCAGGCCATGTCGCGCCGTCACAGCGCTGAGAAACGCGAGATCATCCCGGACGCCAAATTCGGCGATCTTGTCGTGGCGAAATTCATGAACACGATCATGTACGAGGGCAAGAAGTCGATCGCCGAGGCGATCGTCTACGGCGCTCTCGACAGCATCGAGACCAAGGTCAAGACCGATCCGCTGGCGGTTTTCCGTCAGGCGCTCGACAATGTCGCGCCTTCCGTCGAGGTGCGCTCGCGCAGGGTCGGCGGCGCGACGTACCAGGTTCCGGTGGAAGTGCGCACCGAGCGCCGCCAGGCTTTGGCGATTCGTTGGATCATCGCCGCCGCGCGCGGCCGCAATGACAAAACCATGGTCGACCGTTTGTCGTCCGAACTGCTTGACGCCTCGAACAACCGCGGCGCGGCGGTCAAGAAGCGCGAAGATACCCACCGGATGGCCGAAGCCAACCGCGCCTTCGCGCATTACCGCTGGTGAAGCGGCCAGCCGTCGGGATTTGAGGATTTACCACCATGGCCCGCAGCCATCCGATCGAGGACTACCGCAACTTCGGCATCATGGCCCATATCGATGCGGGCAAGACCACGACGACCGAGCGCATCCTCTATTATTCCGGCAAGTCGCATAAGATCGGCGAGGTCCATGACGGCGCCGCGACCATGGACTGGATGGAGCAGGAGCAGGAGCGCGGCATCACCATCACCTCCGCGGCGACGACGACGTTCTGGCAAGGCAAGCGCCTCAACATCATCGACACGCCCGGCCATGTCGACTTCACCATCGAAGTCGAACGATCGCTTCGCGTGCTCGACGGCGCCGTATGCGTTCTCGACGGCAATCAAGGCGTCGAGCCGCAAACCGAGACTGTCTGGCGACAAGCCGACAAATACAATGTGCCGCGCGTCGTCTTCGTCAACAAGATGGACAAGATCGGCGCCGACTTCTTCCGATGCGTCGAAGAGATTAAAACGAAAGTCGGCGGCCGGCCCGTATGTATTCAACTCCCGGTTGGTTCGGAGAGCAGCTTCAAAGGCGTCATTGACCTTCTGCGAATGAAAGCGGTGATCTGGGACGAGGAAGGTCTCGGCGCCAAATACCACGACGAAGAAATTCCCACTGATTTGAAAGCCCAAGCCGAGGAATATCGCCTCGCCCTCATCGAAGCGGCCGTTGAACTCGACGATGACGTCATGGCCGCCTATCTCGACGGCAAAGAGCCGGATGTCGCGACGCTGAAGCGCCTCATCCGCAAGGCCGTCAGGCAAATCACCTTCATTCCGATTCTTTGCGGCTCGGCCTTCAAGAACAAGGGCGTGCAGCCGTTGCTCGACGCCGTCGTCGATTATCTGCCATCGCCGCTTGATCGCGACGCGATCAAGGGTCACGACATGAACACCGGCGCCGAAGTGGTGCGCCTGCCGAAGGATTCAGAGCCGTTCTCGATTCTCGCCTTCAAGATCATGGACGATCCGTTCGTCGGCACGATCACCTTCTGCCGCGTCTATTCGGGCAAGGTCGAATCCGGTTCGACCGCGCTGAACTCCACCAAGGATAAGAAAGAGCGCGTCGGCCGCATGCTGCTGATGCACGCCAACAATCGCGAGGACATTAAGGAGGCCTATGCAGGCGACATCGTCGCGCTGGCCGGCCTCAAGGACACCCGCACCGGCGACACGCTTTGCGACATGCAAAAGCCGGTCATCCTCGAAAAAATGGAGTTCCCGGAGCCGGTCATCGAAATCGCCATTGAGCCGAAATCGAAGGCCGACCAGGAGAAGCTCGGCGTCGCTTTGCAGAAGCTCGCCGCCGAAGACCCGTCCTTCCGCGTTTCGACCGACCAGGAGACCGGCCAAACCATCCTGAAAGGCATGGGCGAACTCCACCTCGACATCAAGGTCGATATTTTGAAGCGCACCTACAAGGTCGACGCCAATATCGGCCAGCCCCAGGTCGCCTATCGCGAGAAGCTGACGAAGCGGGTCGAGATCGACTACACCCACAAGAAGCAATCGGGCGGCAGCGGCCAGTTTGCCCGCGTCAAGATCGTTTTCGAGCCGGCCGAGGCCGGGGCGGGCTCGTCCTTCGAGTCGAAGATCGTCGGCGGCTCCGTGCCCAGGGAATATATTCCCGGCGTCGAGAAGGGCGTTATGAGCGCGATGGGCTCCGGCGTCCTCGCCGGCTTCCCGGTCGTCGACGTCAAGGCGACGCTCATCGACGGCGCGTACCATGACGTCGACTCTTCGGCGCTCGCCTTCGAAATCGCCGCTCGCGCGGCGTTCCGCGAGGGGCTGCAGAAGGGCGGCTCGGTTCTGCTCGAGCCGATCATGAAGGTCGAGGTCGTGACGCCGGAAGAGCATACCGGCTTCGTGATGGGCGATCTCTTGTCCCGCCGCGGCCATGTTCAGGGCCAGGACATGCGGGCCAACGCCACGGTGATCAACGCCATGGTGCCGCTCGCCAACATGTTCGGCTACGTCAACCAATTGCGCTCGGGCACGCAGGGACGAGCCAGTTTCACCATGCAGTTCGACCACTACGAACAGGTGCCGCCGAGCATCGCCACGGAAATTCAAGCCAAATACGCGTGAGGCGAGCCTCAGCGAGCAACCTAACCTAAGTCGAGCAGGAGAAGGACAGGAGTCCCGTCATGGCCAAGGAAAAATTCGCGCGGACCAAACCGCATTGCAACATTGGCACGATCGGTCACGTCGACCATGGCAAGACGTCATTGACGGCGGCGATCACCAAGGTCTTGGCCGAGACGGGCGGGGCGACCTATACGGCGTACGATCAGATCGACAAGGCGCCGGAAGAAAAGGCGCGCGGCATCACCATTTCGACCGCGCACGTCGAATATGAGACGAAGAATCGTCACTATGCGCATGTCGACTGCCCCGGCCACGCCGACTATGTGAAGAACATGATCACCGGCGCCGCGCAGATGGACGGCGCCATCCTGGTCGTCTCGGCCGCCGACGGCCCGATGCCGCAAACGAGAGAGCATATTCTTCTCGCCCGTCAGGTCGGCGTGCCGGCGCTTGTCGTCTATATGAACAAGGTCGATATGGTCGACGATCCGGAGCTCCTGGAGCTCGTCGAGCTTGAAGTGCGCGAGCTTCTCTCGAAATACGATTTCCCCGGCGATGAAATTCCGGTCGTGAAGGGCTCGGCGCTGATGGCGCTTGAGAACAAGGATCCCGAGAAAGGCCATGACTCGATCTTGAAGTTGATGGCCGAGGTCGATCGCTACATTCCGCAACCCGAGCGCCCGAAAGATCAGCCCTTCCTGATGCCGGTCGAAGACGTGTTCTCGATCTCGGGCCGCGGCACGGTCGTCACCGGTCGCATCGAGCGCGGCATCATCAAGGTCGGCGAAGAAGTCGAGATCGTCGGTCTGCGTCCGACCCAGAAGACGACAGTCACCGGCGTCGAGATGTTCCGCAAATTGCTCGACCAGGGCGAGGCGGGCGACAACGTCGGCTGCCTGCTTCGCGGCACCAAGCGCGAGGAAGTCGAACGCGGTCAGGTGCTGTGCAAGCCGGGCTCAGTCAAGCCGCACACCAAGTTCAAGGCCGAGGCCTATATCCTGACGAAGGAGGAGGGCGGCCGCCATACGCCGTTCTTCACCAATTACCGCCCACAATTCTATTTCCGCACCACCGACGTGACCGGCATCGTTACGCTGCCGGCCGGCACGGAAATGGTCATGCCGGGCGACAACGTCACCATCGATGTCTCGCTGATCGTGCCGATCGCCATGGAGGAGAAGCTCCGCTTCGCCATCCGTGAGGGCGGCCGCACGGTCGGCTCCGGCGTCGTCGTTTCGATCAGCGAGTGAACCGAGACGAGCGAGAGAGCTGGACGGGAGATTTCGTCCCGTCCCCGCCGGCAGGGAATTGAGCCATGAATACGCAGAATATCCGCATCCGATTGAAAGCGTTCGATCACCGCGTGCTCGACGCGTCGACGAAGGAGATCGTGTCGACCGCCAAACGCACGGGCGCAAGGGTGCGCGGGCCCATTCCGTTGCCGACGCGGATCGAGAAGTTCACGGTGAACCGCTCGCCGCACGTCGACAAGAAGTCGCGCGAGCAGTTCGAGATTCGCACGCATAAACGCGTCCTCGACATCGTCGATCCGACGCCGCAGACCGTCGACGCTTTGATGAAGCTCGATCTTGCGGCCGGCGTCGACGTCGAGATCAAACTTTGAGGATTAGATGGGCGCTTCTTCGCCAAATAGCGGACGCGCCTCGAGGAACTTAACCGCCATGCGTTCAGGCATCATCGCGCAGAAACTGGGCATGACCCGCGTCTTCACAGACGCGGGCGATCATGTGCCGGTCACCGTGCTCAAAGTCGAGGGCTGCCAAGTCGTGGCTCATCGCACTCAGGACAAGAACGGCTATACCGCCCTTCAACTCGGCATTGGCCACGCCAAGGTCAAGAACGTGTCGAAGGCCGAGCGGCAGCGGTTCGCGGTGGCCAAGGTCGAGCCAAAGATGAAACTCGCCGAGTTCCGCGTGAACGAGGACAAGCTCATTCCGGTCGGCGCGGAAATCACCGCCGATCATTTCATCCCCGGCCAGTATGTCGACGTGACCGGCGTCTCGATCGGCAAGGGCTTTGCAGGCGCGATGAAGCGTTGGAATTTCCACGGCCTTCGCGCCACGCACGGCGTCTCGATCTCGCATCGTTCGCACGGTTCGACCGGTCAGCGTCAGGACCCGGGCAAGACCTGGAAGAACAAGAAAATGGCGGGCCATCTCGGCGCCGAGCAGGTGACGACGCAGAATTTGCGCGTTGTTCAGACCGATCCCGAGCGCGGCCTGATTCTGGTCGAGGGTTCGGTGCCAGGTCATTCCGGCGGCTGGATCGCGATCCGCGACGCGGTCAAGAGGCCGCTGCCCAAGGAAGCGCCGCAGCCCGGCAAGTTCAAACTGCGCGCCGATGACGCCGCCGCCGGCGAGAGCAAGGGAGCCTGAAGCCATGAAAATCGACATCACGTCGATCGACGGCGGATCCGCCGGCTCCCTCGAGCTGGACGAGGCGATTTTCGGCCTCGAGCCGCGGCAGGATTTGATCGCGCGCATGGTGCGCTGGCAACTCGCCAAGCGTCAGGCGGGCGATCACAAGACGCTTGGCCGCGCGGAAATCCACCGTACCGGCAAGAAAATGTACAAGCAGAAGGGCACCGGCGGCGCGCGCCACGGCTCGGCCCGCGTGCCGCAGTTCCGCGGCGGCGGCCGCGCGATGGGGCCGGTTGTGCGCTCGCACGCGCATGATCTGCCGAAGAAGGTTCGGGCGCTGGCTTTGAAACACGCTCTCTCGGCGAAGGCCCGCGACGGAGCCATCATCGTCTGGGAGAACGCCGAGATCGCCGAGCCGAAGACCAAGGCTTTGCGCGCCTCGTTCGACAAGACGGCTCTGGCCAACGCGTTGATCATCGACGGCGCTGCGGTGCAGGAGAATTTCGCCAGAGCCGCGCGCAACATTCCGAACATCGACGTGCTGCCGGTGCAGGGCGTCAATGTCTACGACATCATCCGCCGCGAGAAGCTCGTGCTGACCAAGGCCGCCATCGATGCGCTGGAGGCGCGGTTCAAATGAGCAAGGATCCGCGCCACTACGACGTGATCGTGGCCCCGGTCATCACCGAGAAGGCGACGCTGGCGTCCGAGGCCAATCAGGTCGTGTTCAAGGTGCGCCGCGACGCGACGAAGCCGGAGATCAAGGCGGCTGTCGAGCAATTGTTCAACGTCAAGGTGACGGGCGTGAACACGCTTTTGCGCAAGGGCAAGACTAAGGTGTTCCGCGGCATGCGCGGCGTGCAGCAGGACGTCAAGAAGGCGATCGTCACGCTTGCCGACGGCGATCGCATCGACGTGACGACAGGGCTCTAAGGGTTCAAGACCATGGCTCTCAAGACATTCAATCCGTCGACGCCAGGCCTTCGCCAATTGGTGATCGTCGATCGCGGCGAGCTTCACAAGGGCAAGCCGGTCAAGGCGCTGACGGTCGGCAAAGCCGAGAAGGGCGGCCGCAACAACGCCGGCCGGATCACGGTGCGCTTTCGCGGCGGCGGCCACAAGCAGGTCTATCGCATCATCGATTTCAAGCGCCGAAAGGTCGATATGCCGGCGAAGGTCGAACGCCTGGAATATGATCCCAATCGCACGTCCTTTATCGCCCTCATCAAATATGCGGACGGCGAGCAAGCGTACATTATCGCGCCGCAGCGGCTCGGCGTCGGCGACGAGGTCGTCTCGGGCGATCAGGTCGACGTGAAGCCGGGCAACGCAATGCCGCTCGCCAATATCCCGGTCGGGTCGATTGTGCACAATGTCGAGATGAAGATCGGCAAGGGCGGCGCTCTGGCGCGCTCGGCGGGAACCTACGTGCAAATCGTCGGCCGCGATCAGGGCTACGTGATTTTGCGCTTGAAGTCAGGCGAGCAGCGCCTGGTCCATGGTCAATGTTTTGCGACCGTAGGCGCAGTGTCCAATCCCGACCATATGAATATTTCGATCGGCAAAGCGGGACGCAACCGCTGGCTTGGCCAACGCCCGCACAATCGCGGCGTGACCATGAACCCGGTCGATCATCCCCATGGCGGCGGCGAAGGCCGCACCTCGGGCGGACGCCACCCGGTCAGTCCTTGGGGCAAGCCGACCAAAGGCAAGAAGAGTCGCAGCAACAAGTCGACCGACAAATTCATCGTTTCATCGCGGCATGACCGCAAGAAGAAGAGCTGAGCCATGTCGCGTTCGATTTGGAAGGGCCCGTTCATCGACGGCTATCTCCTGAAGAAGGCCGACGTCGCGCGCGGCGCGGGCCGCTCCGACGTGATCAAGATCTGGAGCCGCCGCTCGACGATCCTGCCGCAATTCGTCGGCCTCACCTTCGGCGTTCACAACGGCCACAAGCATATTCCCGTATCGGTCTCGGAAGACATGATCGGCCACAAGTTCGGCGAGTTCGCGCCGACCCGAACCTTCCATGGCCATTCCGCGGACAAGAAGGCGAAGAGGGTCTGAACCGGCCATGTCCAAGAAAGCTAAGGCTCGCGCGCTCGGCGAGAAGGAAGCGAAGGCGGTCGTGAACATGCTTCGCGTTTCGCCGCGCAAGCTCAATCTTCTCGCCCAGCTCATTCGCGGCAAGAAGGTCGCGAGCGCGCTCGCCGATCTCGAATTCTCCAACAAGCGCATCTCGCACGAGGTGCGCAAGGCGTTGGAATCGGCGATCGCCAACGCCGAGAACAATCACGACCTTGACGTCGACGACCTTGTCGTCCGCGAGGCCTATGTCGGACGCGCGATGGTCATGAAGCGCTTCAGCCCGCGGGCGCGCGGCCGGGCCGGGCGCATCGAGAAGCCTTTCGCCAATTTGACAATCATCGTGCGCGAGACGGCGGAAGAAGCCGCCGCCGAAGCGGCGGCCTAACGGAGAGCGCCATGGGTCAGAAAGTCAATCCAATCGGCCTGCGCCTCGGCATCAACCGGACGTGGGATTCGCGCTGGTA
>DATGHD010000268.1:0-22507 GCA_035308145.1 Roseiarcus sp. | reverse complement strand
GAGGAGGCCGTCCGTGAATAAGCTTATCCGCATCGGCATGGATACGTCGAAGCAATTTTTTCAGCTTCATGGCGTTGACGAGGAAGAACGCGTCGTTCTGCGCCGCAAGCTCGGACGGCGGGCGGTTCTGGGATTTTTCGCCAAATTGGCGCCGACGGTCGTCGGGCTCGAAGCGTGCGGAGGATCGCATTATTGGGCGCGCGAGCTGGCGCGGCTGGGGCATCAGGCGAAGCTGATCGCGCCGCAATATGTTAAGCCCTATGTGAAGCGAGGCAAGAACGACGTGGCCGATGCGGAGGCTCTGTGCGAAGCGATGAGCCGGCCGACGATGCGGTTCGTTGCGGTCAAGGACGCCGAGAGCCAGGCGGCGCTGATGCTGACGGGCGTGCGCGAGCGGCTTTTGAGCAATCGCGTCCAACTCGCCAACGCGATCCGCGGCTATGCGGGGGAGTTCGGCGTCGTGGCCGCCAAGGGGCTCGCGCAGATCGAGCCGTTGCTGACGCGCCTTGTGGCGGATGAGGCGTTGCCCGAACTGGCGCGAGACCTGTTCGCCGAGCAAGCCGAGGAATATGCAGGTCTGTGCGCCAGGATCAGGGCGATCGACGCCAAGCTGATGACCTGGCATCGGGCGAGCCCGATGAGCCGACGTCTGGCCCGCATTCCGAGCGTTGGACCGCTCATCGCCACGCTTCTGACGATGAAGACGCCCGATCCCCGCGCCTTCCGTTCCGGCCGGCAATTCGCCGCCTGGCTTGGACTGACGCCCAAAGATCATTCGACCGCCGGCAAGACCCGCCTCGGCGTGATCACCCGAGCGGGCGACGAGACTTTGCGAAGCCTGCTGGTGGTCGGGGCGACCGCCGTCATCTGGCAAGTTCGGCGCAATCCGAATAGTCGCTGCGCCTCGCCCTGGCTCATCGAACTTCTCAAGCGTAAGCCGCCCAAGCTCGCCGCCGTGGCGCTCGCCAACAAGATCGCTCGCATCGCCTGGAAGCTGATGACCAGCGGCCAGGACTACGATGAAAGGCGCGCCATGGCGGCTTATGCACATTTGACCCCAGCCGCCGCTTGACCAATCGGCGGGATGAGCGGCGGCGACCCGCCCGTCCTGCTGAAACCAGACCTTGCAAGAGTACGATGAGATGGTGGGATCGATCGATCCGGGACGAGAGACACTCCGCGCAATCCAGTGGCGCAAAAGGCCGCGTTCCTGTGTGGGACTCTCGCCGCGGAAACCATCTTGGCCAGCGGTCCCCTGCGGCCGCATCAACAGGCCGGACATATGGATGCAAGCGAACCGATCCACTCCAGCCGTCAATCTTGCAAGCAGGGGGCCGTCCACATATGGATTGCTTCGTCGCTTCGCTCCTCGCAATGACTGCGCAAGGACGTGAAAGCTCCAATGGCGCCGCGTCACGCCTTTAACCGCGCATTCTCCGGGTCGAACGGGCTGTCGCCGATGACGATCGCGCGCCGCTTTTCGCCGAGCACCAGAATGTCAAGCTCGGTTCCAAGCTTGGCGAACTCAGGCCGCACCATGGCGAGCGCGAGCGATTTGCCGGTCCGCCAGCCGTAGCCGCCGGACGTCGTGCGTCCGACCGAAACGCCGTCGCGCAAGACGGGCTCCGACCCCCGCGCATCAGCGTCGGTTACGCCGTGAACCTCCATCGTGATGAGCCGGTTCGCAAAACCCTTGTCCCGCCAGGCAAGAAGCGCGTCGCGGCCGAGGAAGTCGCCTTTCTTCAGATCCACAAAGCGCTCCAACGCCGATTCCAGCGCCGCATATTCGATGGAAAGCTCTCGTCCGACGAGCTTGTACGATTTCTCCAGCCTGAGCGAATCCATCGCGCGAATGCCATAGGGCTTGATGCCGAATTCGGCGCCGGCGGCCATCACACGGTCGAAAATGTAATTCTGCATCTCGATCGGGTGATGGAATTCATAGCCGAGCTCACCGACGAAATTGACGCGAAGCGCGAGCAATCCGGCGGCGCCGATCGACAGCGGCCGCGCGGTCAGCCAAGGAAAGGCCTTATCCGAGACGTCGATGTCGGCGACTTTGGCGAGAACCTCCCGCGAGCTCGGACCGGCGAGCACCAGCACGCCATATTGGGTCGTCACCTTGTCGAGGCGCACGCTGCCGTCCGTCGGCAGGAGCTTTTGCAGACAATCGTAGTCATGCGCCTCCAGCGCGCCCGCCGAGACCATATAGAAGCGCTGCGGGCCGACGCGGGTAAGCGTGAACTCGGCGCGGACGCCGCCGCGCTTGGTCAAGAGATAGGTCAGCGACACCCGGTTCAGCGCCTTGGGGATGCGATTGGTCAGGATTTTGTCGAGCCAAGCTTCGGCTCCTGGCCCGGATGCTTCGACTTTCGCAAAGGCCGACATGTCTTGCATGCCGACGTTTTCATGCACGTTGCGGCATTCGGCGCCCACGAAATCGAAATAGTTGGAGCGGCGGAAACTCCATTTCTCGCGCGGCTTCTCTGCGCCCGCCGCGGGATGATTTTCATTGAGGAGGACGTCAGGCTTGACGAGGTCCTTGTCGCTCAGGACATAGCCTGGCGGCGCGAACCAGTTGGGACGCTCCCATCCGTAAACCGACCCAAAGACCGCGCCTAAATCCTTCATGCGGCCGTAGCACGGCGTCTGCCGTAAGGGGCGCGCAGCCGCGCGCTCCTCATCGGGATAGTGGATCGTGAAGACCTTGGCGTAGGCCTCCTCGTTCTTCTCTCTCAGAAAACCGGCCTGCGCATAGGGGCCGAAGCGTCTCGGATCGACGCCGAGCATGTCGATAGTCGGCTCGCCTTCGACGATCCACTCAGCCAATTGCCAACCGGCGCCGCCAGCCGCGGTGACGCCGAAAGAATGGCCTTCATTGAGCCAAAAGTTGCGCAAGCCCGGCGCCGGTCCGACGATGGGCGAACCGTCGGGCGTATAGGCGATGGCGCCGTTGTAGACTTTCTTGATGCCGACTTCGCCCAAGGCTGGAACGCGCGCGATCGCCGTCTCGATATATGGCGTCAGGCGCTCCAAATCCTCCTGAAAGAGCTCATATTCGCTTTGCGGCGATGGCCCATCGACGTAACAGACCGGCGCTCCGATCTCGTAAGGACCGAGCAGCAGGCCGCCCGCCTCCTCACGCATGTACCAGGAGCTGTCGGATTCGCGCAAAACGCCCATTTCCGGCAGGCCTTTGGCTTTGCGCGCCATGATCGCCGGATGCTGTTCGGTGACGATATATTGATGCTGGACCGGGATGACCGGCACGTTAAGGCCGACCATTCGTCCAGTCGTCCTCGCGAAATTGCCGCTCGCCGAGACGACATGCTCACAAAGGATCTCGCCTTTGTCAGTGACCACCTTCCATTCGCCGTATGGCGTCCGCTCGATCGCTGTGACGACGGTATTGCGATTGATCTCGGCGCCGCCGTTGCGCGCGCCGCGCGCCAGCGCCTGGGTCAGGTCCGCTGGCTGGATGTAGCCATCTTCAGGATGCTGAATGGCGCCGAGGAGCCCGTCTGTTTCGCAGAGCGGCCAGACTTCCCTGACTTGCTCCGGCGTCAGGAACTTCACCTCGACGCCGATCGTCGCCGCAACGCCGGCGTAATATTTGTATTCGTCGAGCCGGTCCTTGGTGCGGGCGAGGCGAATGTTGGAGACTTGCGCAAGGCCAACGTCGAGGCCGGTCTCGGCGCCAAGCCTTTTGTAAAGAGCGACCGAATATTTGTGAATCTGCCCGACCGAGTAGCTGAGGTTGAACAGCGGCAGCAGGCCGGCGGCATGCCACGTCGAGCCGGAGGTCAGCTCCTTGCGCTCTATGAGGACGCTGTCGCTCCAACCCTTCTTGACGAGGTGATAGAGCGTCGAAACCCCGACGACGCCGCCCCCGACCACCACTGCCCGCGCTTGCGTTCGCATGAGGACCTACCTCGTCGTTTTCCCTTTGATCGCCGCCGGCGTCGCGGCCTCGCTCTCGATCAATCCTAGTACGCCGCGTCGGGCATCGAAGCGCAGCGCTTGTCGATGAATTCCCGCAGGGCCTCGTCGATCGCCGGATCAAGCGCCGGCGCCTCATATTCGGCGAGCGTCTTCTTCCAAAGCACGTTGGCCCTGGTCGCGGCGTCTTTCGAGCCTTCCTCCTGCCATTGCTCGACGGAATTGTTGTCGGCGATGTTGGAGCGGTAGAAGGCCGATTCAAAATTGGCCTGGGTATGAGGACAGCCAAGGAAATGTCCGCCGGGCTCGACTTGATGGAACGCCTCCATCGCCTGGCCGTTCTCCGATAGATCGACGCCCTTGGCGAGCACATGCATGGCGCCGAGCTGGTCGAAATCCATCACGAATTTTTCGTACGAAGCGGAGAGGCCGCCTTCGAGCCATCCTGCGGCGTGGAGCACGAAATTGGCGCCGGCGAGAACCGTCGGGACGAGCGTTTGCGCGCTTTCATAGGCCGCCTGGGCGTCCGGAATCTTCGAGGCGCAGAGCGAGCCGCCCGAGCGGAACGGCATGTTCATACGCCTTGCGAGCTGCGCCGCGCCATAGATAGCCAAGGCGGCCTCCGGCGTGCCGAAGGTCGGCGCGCCCGATTGCATCGAAAGCGTCGAGACGAAGGTGCCGAAGATGACCGGCGCGCCGGGCCGCGTCAGTTGGCAAAAGGCCGTGCCGGCCATCACTTCCGCCAACACCTGCGTCAAGGTGCCGGCGACGGTGACCGGGCTCATCGCGCCCGAGAGAATGAAGGGCGTGATGATGCAGGCCTGATTGTTGCGGGCGTAGACTTCCGCCGCGCCGAGCATTGAGGCGTCCCAGACCAGCGGCGAATTGGCGTTGATCAGGCTGGTGCAAACCGTGTTCGACTGAATGAAATCCGCGCCGAACAGGATTTCGCACATCTTGACCGTGTCCTCGGCGCGCTCGGGCTTGGTGACCGAGCCCATGAACGGCTTGTCCGAGTATTTGATGTGCGAATAGACCATATGGAAATGGCGCTTGTTCACCGGCAAATCCACCGGCTCGCAGACCGTGCCGCCGGAATGGTGGATGAAGGGCGAGGCGTAAGAGAGCTTCACGAAATTGCGGAAATCCTCGATCGTCCCGTAGCGGCGCCCTTTATCGAGATCATGCACGAAGGGCGAGCCGTAGTTCGGCGCGAAGACCGTGTGCGGGCCGCCGATGATCACGTCGCGGGAGCGATTGCGCGCGCTTTGAACATATTGCGCCGGCGTCGTCGCGCAGAGCTTTTTCGCCAAGCCGCGCGGAAACCTGACGCGCTCGCCTTTGATGTCGCAGCCCGCGTCTTTGAACAAAGCGAGCGCGCACGGATGTTCGCGAAATTCGATGCCGACTTCTTCGAGCAACGTGTCGGCGTTGCGTTCAATAATCGTCAGGCCCTCTTCGCTCAGCATCTCGGTGAGCGAAATGGCGCGGGTAATGTAAGGAACATGCGCGACGCTGCGCTGGGCGCGAGCCGTGCGCCGCGCTTCGCGTCCGCGACGGGCTTCGTGAGCGGGAGCGTTGGTCGCGGGAGATTCGACTGACATTTTTTCCTCCTATCGCGATTTTTAGGGCCTATGTTGCTCGCTCGCCTCATTGAGGCAAGGCGGGACAGTCGCGCGCGGCTTCACAGAGAAAGTCGTGGACGTAACGCGCGAAAGAGCGCCAGCATTCGACCCGAAAGCTGGGTTCCGACGCGGGCCTGATCAGCACGATCTCGGCTTTGCCGAGCAAGCTGCGCGTCGCCGATCCGGCCGGGAACGCCCGGCCCGAGAGATCGAGCGGGCAACCGGCGTTGAGGACCGCCGCAGCCTCGGCGCCGGCGACTTCTATGGCGATATTCCGATGTGACACGTCAGTCAGCCCGTGAATATGGCCTTCGAACGCCGCAGCGACCTCGGCGTCGATCGCCTCCGTCTCGGCTTCCGGGCCGCCGATCAGCCACTCATTGGGCCCGAGCCGCGCCGACCAGCGATTCTTCTGTTCGTCGTAGCGATTGATCGGCATCAACAAGCGAAATCCGACGATCTCTGTCGCCGCCGCTGCCGCGCGCACAGGAAGGCGCAAGCAGAAGCGCGCCTCGGGCGGCAAGATTTGAATTGAGACGCCTTGCCGCTTGCGCGGCGGCTCGTCCAACGCCTGGCGCCGCTGCGCGGCGGCGATCGGCAGCAGGGCCTCAGCCATGAACGCGCTCTCCCTTGGCGTCGAGGAAAACGGGCGCGCTGACCTCGACGCCGGCGAAGCCTTTGGACGTCGTGGCGTGCAACGTGCGGCCGATCAGATTGCGTCCGTCGGCGACCAACGCCAGCGCGATCGAGCGCCCGCAATTCGCGCTCCAGTAGCTCGAGGTCACGTGGCCCAGCATGCGCATCGGAATGGCTGCGGAAGGATCAGCGACGATCTGCGCGCCCTCATCGAGAACCAGGCTCGGATCATCGGTCATGAGGCCGACAAGCTGCTTGCGGCCGCCCGCCACAAGGTCAGGCCTCGCCAACGAACGTTTGCCGACGAAATCGGGCTTGGCCTTGGCGATCATGCCGGAAAGGCCGACGTCGTCCGGGGTCGTCGTGCCGTCGGTCTCCTGGCCGACGATGATGAAGCCGCGTTCCGCGCGGAGCACGTGCATTGCCTCCGTGCCATAGGGCGTGACGCCGAAAGCCTGGCCACGCGCATAGACCGCCTCCCACACGCTTCTGCCGAAATCGGCGGGGACGTTGATCTCATAGCCGAGCTCCCCGGTGAAGGAGACGCGAAACAGGCGGCACGGCGCGCCGAGAACGCGGCAGGTCCTGACCGACATGTGCGGAAACGCCTCGTTCGAAAGATCGACGCCCTCGATCAGCGGCGCGATCGTCTCGCGCGCCTTCGGGCCTTGCACGGCGATCACCGCCCATTGTTCGGTGATCGAGGTCAGGAAGACATTAAGCTCAGGCCACTCGGTCTGGAGATAATCCTCCATGTGATTGAGCACGCGCGCCGCGCCGCCTGTCGTGGTCGTCACGTGGAACCGATCTTTGCTGAGCCGCGCGACGACGCCGTCGTCAAGGATGTAGCCGTCCTCTTTCAACATCAGGCCGTAACGACAGCGACCCGGTTCGAGCTTGGTCCAGGCGTTCGTGTACATCCGGTTCATGAATTCGGCGGCGTCGGGACCGACAACCTCGATCTTGCCGAGCGTCGAGCCGTCGAAAAGGCCGACCGCGTTCCGCGCCGCCTTGCACTCGCGCGCGACGGCGGCATGCTGGTCTTCGCCGTCCTTCGGAAAATACCAGGCGCGGCGCCACAGCGAGACATTCTCGAATGTCGCGCCATGCTCATCGGCCCAATCGTGAATTGGCGTCGTGCGAACGGGATCGAAGAGCTTCTCGCGCGCCGGCCCGACGAGCGCGCCGAATGTCACTGGCGTATAGGGCGGGCGAAACGTCGTCGTCCCGACTTCCGGCGGCGATTTGTCGAGCGTTTCAGCGATGAGGCCGAGCGCGTTCATATTCGACGTCTTACCCTGGTCGGTCGCCATGCCGGTCGTCGTGTAACGCTTGACATGCTCGATGGATTCGAAGCCCTCGCGCACGGCGAGCTTGATGTCCTTGGTGGTGACGTCGTTCTGGAAATCGACGAAGGCCCGTCCGCGCCCGGCGCGCGGCCGCAGCGGCTGAACTCCGGTCGGCGTGGTCGAAGCTGAAAAACTTCGCTCGGCTTCAGCGCCCGTCGCCGCGGCGCCGCCGGCAAAGCCCTCGGCGAGGCAGGCGGCAAGATCATATGCGCCATTGGCCGCGCCGACGACCCTGACGGCCTGCGCCGCGCGATCGGGAACGAAGGCGTCGATCGACGGCTCGAAGCGCAATTTGCCGCGCGACTGCGAGAACAAGTGAACCGCCGGCGTCCAGCCGCCGGACATGCCGACGCAATCGCAATCGATAATTCTTTGAGCGCTCTCTCGTCCCTGCGTCGCAACCGGCGCCACGATCAGGCCATTGACGCGCCTTCGTCCCCTCGCGCCGATCGCCACAGTACTCGTCAGAACTTCACAGCCGATCGCGCGGAGGTTGACGGCGTCGGCGCCACAGGCGGCCTCGTCCCGCGTATCGACAAGCGTGACGTCAAGTCCCGCCGCCTTGGCGTCAGCGGCCGCCGCATAGGCCGAGGCGCCGCTCGTCGCAATCACGATCCGCCGCCCAGGCGCGACGGCGTAGCGGTTGAGATAAGCGCGGACGCTTTCCGCGAGCATGATTCCGGGGCGATCATTGTCGGCAAAGACGAGCGGGCGCTCATGAGCGCCCGTCGCGAGAACGACTTCGCCGGCGCGGACCTGCCAGAGCTTCTCCCTTGCGAGATCGGCGGGGGCGCTGTCGAGATGATCGGCAAGGCGCTCGGCAAGCGCGACGTGATTATGATTGTAATAGCCGAAAGCTGTCGTGCGCGGCAGCACGACGAGGTTCTCTCGCGCGCGCAAGACCTTCAGCGTCTCATCCAACCATGCCGCGGCCGGCGCGCCATCGATCGTCGCTTTGACGTCATGGAGCAGAGCGCCGCCGAGTTCGGCGCTTTCGTCCGCGAGAAGGACGCGCTTGTCCGCAGCCGACGCGGCCAGGGCTGCGGCGAGGCCGGCCGGCCCGGCCCCGATGATCAGGACATCGCAATGAGCGTGCCGATGGGCGTAGCGGTCCGGATCGGGCCAGGATGGAGCGCGGCCGAGGCCGGCGGCGGCGCGAATTGCCGGTTCATAGAGGCGGTCCCAGAAGGACCGCGGCCACATGAAGGTTTTGTAGTAGAAGCCGGCCGCGAACAAAGGCGAGAGCAGATCGTTGACGGCGCCAAGGTCGAATTCGAGCGACGGCCAGTGATTCTGGGAGCGGGTCGCAAGCCCATTCCGCGCCTCGATCATCGTGGCGCGATTGTTCGGGTCGATCCGCCCGGGCCCGCGATCGACCGAGAGAAGCGCATTCGGCTCGTCCGACCCATGCGAGAGCAAACCCCGCGGGCGGTGATATTTGAACGAACGGCCGACGTGATGGCGCCCGTGAGCCAGCAGGATCGAGGCCATCGTGTCGCCCGCGAAGCCGGAGAGGCGCTCTCCGTTGAAGCTCACTTCGAGCGGCCGAGTGCGATCGATGCGCCCGCCCTCCGTCAGGCGGTGGGTTTGAGTCATCGAGCGGGCCTTCCATCCGCCGGAGGATGCGAAGGCCTGGCGCCCATCTCGTACGTCTCGAGAAAAGCGTCAGTGTAGGTGTCGCGCAGAGCGTTGAACCAACGCTGACAGCCATGCTGATGAATCCAGCGCTCGGCATGAACGCCGCGCGGATTGGTCCGAACGAACAAAAACTCGGCCCAGGCCGCGTCGTCCATGTCCGCCGGCCGAGCGGGCCGTGCGATATGCGCCTCGCCGCCGCAGCGAAATTCGATCTCCGGCCGTTTGCCACAATAGGGGCAGTCGATCAGGAGCATGTGAGCTCCGCCTCTCTTGCGGGGAGCGGCCTACCCTCGCCCCTGCCCTCTCCCGCAAGGGAGAGAGGGCGCGCGCCGCGGCCGTGAGCTACGCTGAAGACTGATGCGCCGTCGCCGCCAGAATCCCTTCTCCCGCTTGCGGGAGAAGGTGGCCGTGCCCAGCACGGCCGGATGAGGGTACGCAGGAGCGTCGCCATGATTCTAATGCGCCACTGCCGCCGCTGCCGCCTCGTCAATGAGACGCCCGGCGCGGAAACGATCCAATGTGAAAGGCGCGTTGATTGCATGCGGTTCGCCGGTCGCCAAAGTATGAGCGAAGACATGGCCCGAGCCCGGCGTCGCCTTGAAGCCGCCCGTTCCCCAGCCGCAATTCACGTAAAGGCCGGGAACCGGCGTCTTGCCGATGATCGGCGAGCGATCGGGCGTCACGTCGACAATGCCGCCCCAGGATCGGAGCATCCGCATCCTGGTGAATTGCGGAAACAATTCGCAGATCGCTTCCAGCGTGTGCGTCGAAATGTGCAGCCCGCCTTGCTGGCTGTACGACGTGTATTGATCCGTTCCGGCCCCGATCACCAACTCGCCCTTGTCGGACTGCGACATATAGGCGTGCACCGCATTCGACATGACGACGCAAGGAAAGACCGGTTTGACCGGCTCCGAGACCAAAGCCTGCAAGGGATAGCTCTCGATCGGCATGCGCACGCCGGCCATGCTCATGATGAGGCTGGTGGCGCCTGCCGCGACCACGCCAATTCGGCGCGCGCCAATGAAACCGCGGGTCGTTTCGACGCCGGTCGCAGCGCCGTCGGGACTTCGGCGAATCCCGGTCACTTCGCAGTTCTGGATAATGTCGACGCCGCGCGCGTCGGCGGCGCGGGCATAGCCCCAGGCGACCGCGTCATGGCGGGCGACGCCGCCGCGCCGCTGCAGGGCCGCGCCGATCACCGGATAGCGGATCTTTTTGCTGATATTCAGCGGCGGACAAAAGGCCTTCGCCTCATCCGGCGTCAGCCATTCGTTGTCGACGCCGTTGAGGCGGTTGGCGTAGATGTGGCGCTTGAGGCTTTGGATGTCGTGCAGATTATGCGCGAGCATCATCACCCCGCGTTGCGAGAACATGACGTTGTAGTTCAGCGCCTGCGAGAGCCCTTCCCAGAGCTTGACCGCGTGCTCGTAGATCGCGGCGCTCTCGTCATAGAGATAGTTCGAGCGAATGATGGTCGTGTTGCGGCCGGTGTTGCCGCCGCCGAGCCAGCTCTTCTCCACAACGGCGACATTGCTCATTCCATGGACGCTCGCGAGATAATAGGCCGTGGCGAGACCATGGCCGCCGCCGCCGACAATCACGATGTCATAGGACTTTTTCGGCTCGGGATTGCGCCACTGGCGCCCCCAGCCCTGGTGGGCGCCTAGGGCCTCGGCCAGCAGCGTTCCAAAAGAAAAGCGACGCATCGAAAAGACCTGCTCAGCGGCAACCTTGTCCGGCCTTGATTGGCCGATCTTGAGCCAATGCGACACGCATTTTTGATTTTTCGACAAATTCGGCTTTGAATGAGGCCGACGAAATTTGCGCCAGCGAAGGGGCTGACCTTGGCCTTAAAGCGCGTGAAGGCGGAAACCGTTAAGGCGCCGAGAAAACCCGAGGCGAGACCACCGGCCGATCGCCGGTCGCCGCTTTCGATCGCCTTCATGCTGGTCGATCGCTTTTCGATGATCGCGTTTACCGCCGCCATCGAGCCGTTGCGCTTGGCGAACCGCGAGGCTGGCGACGTTCTCTATGAATGGCGGCTCCACTCCGCCGACGGCCTGACGGCCGAGGCGTCCAACGGAGTGAAAATTTCCGTCGACCGCTCTTTTGCGGAGGCGCGGGACGTCGATTCGGTCATTGTCTGCGCCGGGGTCGACGTGCAATCGATCGATCACCGTTCGCTCATCGCGGCCTTGCGACGGCTCACGAAATTCGGCGCCGCCGCTGGCGCGGTCTGCACGGGCGCTTACGTCCTCGCCAAGGCCGGCCTGCTCGCCGGTTATCGCTCGACCATTCACTGGGAAAATCTGCCGGGATTGAGGGCGGAGTTCCCCAACCTCGACATTGGCGAAGACTTGTTCGAGATCGATCGCGATCGCTTCACCTGCGCCGGCGGCACGGCAGCGGCCGATATGATGCTGTCGCTGATCGCCCGCGACCATGGCCACGACTTGTCAGCCTCGGTCAGCGCGCAGCTCATCCATCACCGGATCCGCGAGGCCGGCGAACGCCAAAGGACCGATCTCCACACGCGGATCGGGATCGCTCACCCGAAGCTCATCCGCGTCGTCGCCTTGATGGAGCAATCGATCGAGCGGCCCGTCTCGATGAGCGCGCTCGCCGCCAGCGTCGCGCTTTCGAACCGCCAGCTCGAACGTCTGTTCTGGAAGCACTTCGGGCATACGCCCGCCAGGCACTATCTCGACATTCGTCTCGGCCACGCCTGTCAGTTGCTGCGGCAGACGGCGATGCCGATCCTTTCGATCGCCGTCGCCAGCGGCTTCAATTCCGCTTCGCATTTCTCGCGGAGCTATGTCGATCATTTCGGCCGCAGCCCAAGCGCCGAGCGAAGGGCGTCGGCGTTAGGGCCTCGACAATCCGGCCTCGCCCTGAATTGAGCGCCAAACATTTGGCGTCCGTCGGCTGTCCGCCATCGCTGCTGCCATTTTCTGTCAGCCGGGACGGCGTATCCTTTAATGGCGAGGCTGGCGAATAGCGGCCAAAGCTTCGTCAGAGAGCGCTCACTCCGCGCGTCCCTTTTAAAGCCGGAGCCCTGCGGGTGAATCCAGCAAAATATCGGCTCGGACTGGCGCTCGTCACAACCTCCGCCGTCGCCTGGAGCACGGCGGGATTCTTCACGCGCCTCATCCCGCTTGACGCCTGGACGCTGCTCGCCTGGCGCGGGCTGTTCGGCGCGCTCGGCATAGCCGCGGCGATCGTCGTGATGGCGCGACGGCGCGCTTGGTCCCATTTTCGCGCGATGGACCGGGCGGGGTGGTTCTTCGTGATCGTATCGGCGATCGCCATGATCTTTTTCATCGCCTCGCTCAGATACACGACCGTCGCTCACGCGTCGGTCATCTATGCGACGGTCCCTTTCGTCGCCGCCGCTCTCGGTTGGCTCGTCACGCGCGAGCGGCCGTCGGCGAGCGCCATTGTCGCCAGCCTTGCGGCTCTGGCGGGCGTCGCTTTGATGGTTGGCTTGAGCGCGAAAGGCGGCTTGCTGGGCGATTTCCTGGCCTTGGTCATGACATTGTGCATGGCGGCGATGATGGTCGTCGCGCGAAGTTTTCCGACCATTCCCGCCATGCCGGCGGCCTGCCTCTCGGCGCTCATCAGCGGTTTGGCTTGCTGGCCGTTCGGCGATCCGCTCGCCGTGTCGGAGCGCGATCTCCTGCTTCTCGTGATGTTCGGCATGGCGAATTCTGCGGTTGGCATCACCTTGTTTGCCCTGGGCGCCCGATACCTGCCGGCTGTTGAGACCGCGCTGATCGGCTCGCTGGACGCGCCGCTGGCCCCGCTCTGGGTCTGGCTGGCGTTCGACGAGACGCCTGGCGTCGGCACGATCATCGGCGGTCTGATCGTCTTTGCGGCGGTCGGCGCTCATCTCACCATCGGCGCTTCAAGAGCGAAAGCAATCGAGCGGGCGGCGAATGCGTAAGCACAAGGAGCGCTATCCTCACCCGCGCAAGCGGGGGGGGGGGAGGGGGACCGCGCTTAAGCGCGGGGGAGGGGGCGTCGGCGTTGGGGATTTGCCTTTGACTCAGCGGCCCCCTCCATCATGCTTCGCATGGTCCCCCTCCCCCGTTCCGCTTCGCTCCACGGGGGAGGATGGCCGCCGGCGCCCTCACCGCTGCGCGGTCCGCCAATTCGGCGCCTCGAAATAAGCGGCGTTGGAGGCGGCGAGCGGCGGCCGGCCGAGGATCATATCCGCCGCTTTCTCGCCGATCATGATCGTCGGCGCGTTGAGATTGCCGGAGGTGATCGACGGCATGATCGAACTGTCGACGACCCGCAAGGCTTCGACCCCATAGACGCGCGCTTCCGGATCGACGACCGCCAGGGAATCGTCTTTCGCGCCCATCTTGCAAGTGCAAGAAGGATGGTAAGCGCTCTCGACATGTTTGCGGATGAATGTATCGATGGCGTCGTCATCGACGACTTCGGCGCCAGGGCTTATCTCGCGTCCACGGTAGGGATCGAAGGCGGCTTGCGCGAAAATCTCGCGGGTCAGCCGGACGCAGGCGCGCATTTCGATCCAGTCGTCTTCATGCGCCATATAGTTGAACTGGATCAGCGGATAGTCTCGAGGATTGGCCGATTTCAACCGTACCCAGCCGCGGCTTTTTGAGCGTAAGGGGCCGACATGGGCCTGAAAGCCGTGTTCGCTGGCAAGGCCCGCGCCGTCATAGCTCACGGCGAGGGGCAGGAAATGATATTGGATATCGGCGTAGCGGACGCCGGCGCGCGAGCGAATGAAGCCTCCCGCCTCGAAATGATTGGTGGCGCCGTGCCCTTTGCCGCTGATGAGCCACTTAAGGCCGATGAGGCCGCGCGAAAGAAGCCCGGTCTGTCCATAGAGCGTGATGGGCTGTTTTGACGCGACCTGAAAATAGAACTCGAGGTGATCCTGCAGGTTCTCGCCGACGCCCGGCAAATCATGAGCGACGGAGACGCCGAGCGCCTGGAGCTCGCGCCCGGGGCCGACGCCGGAAAGCTTGAGAAGCTGCGGCGAATTGATGGGCCCGCCGCTGAGGATAACCTCGCGATCCGCCAAAGCGAGAAACTCCTGCCCGCCTTTCGCATAACGCACGCCGATCGCGCGTCGTCCCTCAATGACGACTTTTGTCGCGAGCGCCTTGCTTACGACCTTCAGATTCCGCCGCTTCATGGCCGGCCTGAGATAAGCATTGGCGGCGGACCAGCGCACGCCGTCCTTCACCGTCATATCGAGCCGCCCGAAGCCCTCCTGCCGCTCGCCGTTGATATCCGGCGTGACGGCGTAACCGGCTTGGCGCGCCGCCTCGATAAAGGCGTTGTAGAGCGGATTGGCCGTCTCGCCGTAACGGGTCGCGAGCGGGCCCTCGCCGCCGCGGTAGGAATCGGCGCCGTCGCGCCGGCCTTCGGCGCGGCGGAAGTAAGGCAGGACGTGCCGGTAGCCCCAGCCCTTCGCTCCTTCCTCCTCCCAACGATCGAAGTCGAAAGGGTTGCCCCGCACATAGACCATGCCATTGATCGAGGAAGACCCTCCGAGCACCTTGCCGCGCGGCACATGAAACCGGCGATCGTTCAGATGCGGCTCCGGCTCGCTCTCGTAGCGCCAATTGTATTTTTTCGTATTCATCGGAATGGAGAGCGCGGCAGGCATCTGAATGATCGGCGAGCGGTCGGAGCCGCCATATTCAAGAATCAGGACCGAGGCCCGACCGTCTTCGCTCAACCGGTCGGCGAGAACGCAGCCCGCCGAACCCGCGCCGACGACGATATAGTCAAAACGCTCGTTGTCGCCGCCGTTCAAAGTCTTCTCGCATAGCGCTTAGGGGACGCGGCCTTATTGGCGCGCGCGGCGCTTCACTGCACGTCATTCCCCGAAATCGCAAGAAGCGGATATTTCCCCGCCTCAGCCACGAGATCGGCCGAGGCGACCGCGTCCCAGGCCATGCCGACGATCGCGCCGCGGCGCGCGCGGGCGATGCGGTTGTCGCGGATCGTCGCGCCGCCGGCGCCTGGCGCAACCGACACCGCTACGCCATAGCCGCAATCGTTGAGCACGTTGCTTGCGGCAATGACGTTGCGCAAACCCACGCCATAGCCGAGCGACAATCCGGCGAAATTGGCGTTGTCGACCGCGTTGCCGCTGACGATCGTATCGGCCTCGACATGGACGCCGACGCCGTAAATCTCGCCGCCTTGCGGCAGCTGCTTGACGAGATTGCGCGCGACATTGCCGGTGACGGCGGCAAGCCTGCCGCCCTGGTCGAAATTGGTGACCGACACGCCTGTCGAGGCGCCGTCGATCACGTTCGACGACACGACCGCGCCTTGAAAGCCGAATTCGACATAGATCGCTGTCTCGCCGATATCGACGCAATTGTTGTCGGCGATCACGGCGTCGGAGGCGGAGTTGAAGCGGATCGCCGAGAAGGCTGCGCCTCGGATGACGTTGCCGGAGCAGGAGACGCCGCCGGCGCGAAAGACGCTGATCGCATTGCCAAAGGGGCCGTCGCCGCCCGGATCGGCGCGTATGCGTTCGATGCGGTTGCCGCGGATGATCGCGCCGTCATAGCCCAACGCCGAGCGCCAGACCTGCAGGCCGTTGGCGCCGCAATCTGCGACGCTGTTGTCCGCGATCGTAAGCCCGGTCGCGTTGAGGCTATGCACCGCCGATTGCGCCAGCGCGCGAAACACGGAACGCTCGATCCGACCGCCGCAATGTTCGAGTCTGAGCCCATAGCAAGACGCGCGCTCGACGACGCAGTCGACGACGTTCAAATTCGCGACATCCCGTCCCTGGATCAGGCCGGCCTCGCCGCCTGGCCCGCGACCGCCGCCGTCGAAGGCGACGTTCTCGATCGCGACCGCGTCCGCGCGCTCGATCGTCAGCACTGGCCCGGTCCCGGCCGCAATAAGGCGGCTGGACGACGCTAGGCCGACGAGCCGCATGTCGCCCATTATTTTTAGGCCCGATACATAGTTTGCGCCTGCCGGAATCGTCGCAACGCCGCCGTTGGCTTGCGCTTGATCGATGGCGCGCTGCAATTGCGGCGTCGCGTCGCCGCGCGTCTCAGCCCCCGCGACGCGACTTCGCCCGATTGCGGGAAGCGCGAGCGCCGCCGCGAGCAATCCTCGTCGATTGACCAGCATGTCGATTTTTCAGCCGAAGGTGTTTTCAGGATCGGACATTGAACCGATTTGAGCAAGGACGGCGCCTGCCACTGATCTCAGCGCCGGTCTTACTTCGCCTAACGCCGGATAAAAATCCTTTCGGCCTCACGTCGTCCGTTCGTACTGGCTCCGACGTCTCGGCTTCGCGCTCGGCGTTTCAGCCGGTCCTATCCGAGTCTCCGCCGACGGAGACTCCCGGGACGATTGGGCGGCCAATATTCCCCCAAGCACTTCCCGATCGACCGGCTTTTGAAGGACCAATGCGTCGCGAAAGCGGCCATCGACATGGCCGCTGTCATAGCCCGTCAAGAACACGAAAGGAGCGCCCCGCGCCGCGAGCGCGTCCGCTACCGGATAGACAGATTCATGGCCGAGATTGACGTCGAGAAGCGCCAAGTCGATTGCTTCATCCTCTACGGTCGCCAGAGCGGAGGCGACCGTCGCGCAGGGGCCGACGATCGAACAGCCGAAGCTCGCCAGCATCTCCTGGGTCATCATCGCGACGAGCGCTTCGTCCTCGACCAGGAGCACCCGCATCCCCCGCGCGCTTTCGGCGCTTGCGGGCGCCGCGTCCTCGTCCTTCGCCGGGCCCATGGCCGAGGAATCCGGCCGCTCGTTGAAGGGGATCACGATATCGCACTTCAAGCCTCGCGGCGTCCAATCAAAGCTCACTGTTCCAGCGAGCTGCTGCTCGATGCTGGTGCTGATCAACTTCAAGCCGAAGCCTCCGGACGCCGAGGGGGCGCGAACGCTCGGCGCGTCGACCTCGCTCCATCGCAAGATGAGCTTTCCGGATCTTACTTCCCAGGTCAGATTCAGCGCGCCGGCGCTCGATGAGAGCGCGCCGTATTTGGCGGCGTTTGTCGCCAGTTCATGCAGGGCGAGCGCGAGAGTTTGAGCGGTGATCGGCTCGAGCGAAATCGGCGGCCCGGAGGTGACGATGCGGCCAGCGTGATCGGCCCGGTATGGCGCGAGTTCGTCCGCGACAAGCGTATGAAAGTCGGCGCCGCTCCACCGCGATTCCGAGAGGAGCGTGTGGGCGCGCGCGAGCGCCATAATGCGCCCCTCGACCGTTTCCTTGTATTCGCCGATTGAATCGGCGCGCGTCAGACGGATGATCGCTTGAATGATCGCAAGCGCGTTCCTTGCCCGGTGATCGACTTCGCGCGCCAGCAGGGCTTGGCGCTCCTCAGTCTGCTTGCGCTCCGTTATGTCAATCGTGACGCCGCCGATGCGCACGATCTTATCTTTGGCGTCAAAAGTGGCGGCGACAGTGCCGATGCACCAGCGCAACTCGCCGTCCGGACGGAGAATGCGGAATTCCGCCTGCTGGGTATTGCCGCTCTTCGAAAGCGTCTGTCCGAGCGCAAAAAGCATCGTCCAATCGTTGGGATCAATCAGCCGTCGCAGATTGTCGAGTTTGATCGTGAAGGTCGCCGGATCGACGCCGAATATCCGGTATTGACCCTCATCCCAGCGCCAGTCGCCCTTTCGGGCGTCGAAATCCCATGAGCCCATATGACCGGCCGCCAACGCGAGACTGCGGCGCCGCTCGCTTTGCACAAGAAGCTCGTTCGAAGCCTCGAGGTCGGCCGTTCGTTCGGCGACCCGCCGCTCCAGCTCCTCATTGAGATTCTCGAGCTGCCGCGTCTTGCGATGGAGCTCTGCGAAGACCCTGACTTTTGCGCGCAAGACTTCCGGAACCACCGGCACGGGAACGTAGTCGACGGCGCCCATCTCATAGCCGCGCAAATGATCGACGTCGGAGAGATGGATGGCCGAAACGAAAATGATCGCGGTCTTTTCGAAGCGTGGATGTTCGCGGATCATCGCCGCCAGTTGGAAGCCATCGAGCTCCGGCATGGACACGTCGATCAAGACGACCGCGATGTCATGTCTCAGGAGCTGCTCGAGCGCCTCGCGTCCGGACGACACTTTGATGAGGTTTTCTCCCAATTCGCTGAGAATGACGTCGTAGGCCAGCAGCTTGGCGGGCTGATCGTCCACCAGCAGAACATTGACTTTGTCCGTCGCGGTCATAGCGCTCTAGGCCTATCGATGCAGCCACATCCGGAGCGCCGTGAGAAGCTGCTCGGTGTTGACGGGCTTGGCGAGATAATCAGAGGCGCCCGCTTCGAGGCACTTTTCACGATCGCCCTTCATGGCTTTGGCGGTCAATGCGATGATCGGCAGGCGCCGATGGGCCGGGTCCTGACGAATCCTCTCGATCGTCTGATACCCGTCCATTTCGGGCATCATAATGTCCATTAGGACGATCGCGAGACTCGGCGTGTTCTCCACAAGCTCAATGGCCTCGCGGCCGTTGGTCGTCGTCAGAACCTCCATCCCGCGCCGCTCGAGAAGGCTGCTCAACGCAAAGATATTGCGCGAATCATCGTCAACCAACAGCACGGTGCGGCCGACCAGGTCTTCGTCGGAACTGTTGAGCCGCTCGAGCATCCTTTGCTTCTCGGCCGGCAAGTCTGTGACCACGCGGTGCAGGAAAAGCGCGGTCTCGTCCAAAAGACGCTCGGGCGATTCGACGCCCTTGACCACGATGCTGCGGGCCATGGTGTGAAGCTGCGCGTCTTCCTCTGCGGACAATTCCCGGCCGGTGAAGACGACAACCGGCACGTCGGCCAGCCTCGCGTCCTCTCGCATGCGCTCCAGCACTTCGAAGCCGGACATATCGGGAAGGCGCAGATCGAGCACGACGCAGTCGAAGGGCTCGTTCTTGAGCGAATTCAGAGCTTCTTTGCCAAGCTCCGAATTGACGATTTCGATATCGTCGTGGCCAAGCAACTCCTCGATGCTCACTTGCTCGGCCTTGTTGTCCTCGACCACCAGCAAGCGCTTGCGCCGCGGCATAGAGAAGTCCCTGATCCGCTGAAGCGCGTCGGACAATCCATCGCTCGTCGTCGGCTTCGTCACGAAGGAGAAAGCGCCGCGCGCCAAGCCATGCTGACGATCTTCGTCGAGGGTTGCAATCTGAACCGGGATGTGTCGGGTCAGCGGATTCTTCTTCAGCTGGCTGAGCACGTTCCAGCCCAACATATCAGGCAGGAACACGTCGAGGGACACCGCCGTCGGCTGGTATTGCTTGGCGAGATCGAGCGCGTCATCGCCGCGCATCGCCACAAGCACCTTGAAGCCCTTGTCGCGCGCGAGGTCCGCCATGATCCTGGCGTAGTGCGGATCGTCTTCGACGATGAGCAATATGGCGTCCCCAGGCTCGATCGTGAGGCGATCGTCGGCGACCTGCTCGACCGGGTGATCCTGTGGCACATGGAACATTGCGACAGGCGGCGCGACTGACTGGAAGGCCGACGGTAGACGGCTGGCGGTCGCCGGGCCCACATATTTCAAAGGCAGATAGAGGGTGAAGGTGCTGCCGACGCCAGGCGCGCTTCGCAGGTGAATTTCGCCGCCGAGCAGATGAGACAATTCGCGGCTGATGGCGAGACCCAAGCCGGTGCCGCCGTATTTTCGGCTGGTGCTCGAGTCGGCCTGCTGGAAGGCCTCGAAGATCAGTTTTTGCTTTTCGAGCGGGATGCCGATGCCGGTATCTGAAACCTCGAAGGCGGCGACGAGCGGCGCCTGATGAAGCGTCGAGTGATCGACGCTCCAGCCCTCGTGCGCGGCGAAGACCTTGAGGCCAACCCCGCCCTGCGCGGTGAACTTGAAGGCGTTCGAGAGCAGATTCTTGAGAACCTGCTGCAGACGCTTGGAATCGGTGACGATGCTTCGGCCAAGCGAAGGATCAATATTGACATCGAAGGATAGCTGCCGATTTTCTGCTTCGTGGCGGAAGGGACGTCCGACCATATCGATGAGATTGGTGAAGAATATCTCTTCCGCGTCGACGGTGACCGTGCCCGACTCGATCTTCGAAAGATCGAGAATATCGCTGATGAGATTGAGGAGGTCGGTGCCGGCGGCGTGAATGGTGCGGGCAAATTCGACCTGTTTCATCGTCAGGTTGGCGTCTGGATTGTCGGCAAGCTGCTGGCCGAGAATCAAGATGCTGTTCAGCGGCGTTCGGAGCTCATGCGACATGTTGGCGAGGAATTCGGACTTGTATTTCGACGTGAGCGCGAGTTCCGTCGCCTTCTCTTCGAGCGCGCGCCGCGCCTGCTCGATTTCCTGGTTCTTGGCTTCGACTTCGACGTTTCGTTCCGCAAGCTGCTGGGCTTTCAGCTCGAGCTGCTCATTGGTCTGTTGCAGCTCGCGCTGCTGAGTCTGAAGTTCGCCGGCCAGCTGTTGCGACTGCTTGAGCAGGCCCTCGGTCTGCATCGTCGCCTCGATACTGTTGAGCACGATGCCAATGTTGGTCGTCAGTTGCTCCAGGAAGGTGATTTGCAGGGTCGTGAAGGTCGCTATCGAGGCGAGTTCGATCACCGCCTTGACCTGGTTCTCGAAAAGAACGGGCAGGACGATGACGTTGCTTGGCGCGACTTTGAACAGCGCGGATGAGATCGGAACCGCATTGCCGGGCAATTCCGCGATCAGCATGCGGCGCTTGTCCAACGCGCATTGGCCGATCAACCCTTCACCGAGGCGCAAGATCGGGGGATGGCCCTTCCCGCCGGCGTCGGCATAGGCCGAGAGAAGCTTCAAGCTTCTCTGATCCTCGCCTTCGATCTGATAGATCACGCCTTGTTGCGCATTGACGAGCGGCGTCAGTTCGGTCAGCAGCAGGCTGCCCACCGCGGCGAGGTCGCGCTGACCCTGCAGCATGTTGGTGAACCGTGCGAGGTTCGTTTTCAGCCAATCCTGTTCGGTGTTGCGCTCGGTAGTGAGGCGCAAGTTGTCGATCATCGTGTTGATGTTGTCTTTCAGCTCGGCCACCTCGCCGCGCGCATTGACCTGAATCGACCGGGTCAGATCGCCTTTGGTGACCGCCGTGGCGACTTCCGCGATGGCGCGAACTTGCGTGGTCAGATTGGCGGCGAGCAGGTTGACGTTGCCGGTCAGATCCTTCCAGGTGCCCGCGGCGCCCGGCACATTCGCCTGGCCGCCAAGGCGGCCTTCGACGCCGACCTCGCGCGCGACGGTCGTCACCTGATCGGCGAAAATCGCCAATGTGTCGGTCATGTTGTTGATCGTTTCGGCGAGCGCCGCGACCTCGCCCTTAGACTTGACAGTGAGGTTCTGCTTCAGATCGCCGTCGGCGACCGCGGTGACCACCTTGACGATGCCGCGCACCTGCTCGGTCAGGTTGGCGGCCATGACGTTCACGGTGTCGGTCAGGTCTTTCCACGTGCCGGCGACGCCGGGCACCTGAGCCTGGCCGCCAAGCCGTCCTTCCGTGCCGACCTCGCGGGCGACGCGCGTCACTTCCGAGGCGAATCCGTTGAGCTGGTCGACCATCGTGTTGATCGTGTTCTTCAACTCGAGAATTTCGCCCTTCACATCGACCGTGATCTTGCGCGACAGGTCGCCGCGCGCCACCGCCGTCGTCACTTCGGCGATATTGCGGACCTGCGTCGTCAGGTTCGCGGCCAAAAGGTTGACGTTGTCGGTCAGGTCCTTCCAGGTGCCGGCGACGCCGGGCACTTGGGCCTGGCCGCCGAGCTTGCCTTCGGTGCCGACCTCGCGGGCGACGCGCGTCACTTCCGAAGCGAAGGCGTTGAGCTGGTCCACCATCGTGTTGATGGTGTTCTTCAACTCGAGAATTTCTCCCTTCACGTCCATCGTGATCTTGCGCGAGAGGTCGCCACGGGCCACCGCGGTCGTCACCTCGGCGATGTTGCGCACCTGGGCCGTCAAATTGCCGGCCATCGAGTTGACGCTGTCGGTCAGGTCCTTCCAGGTGCCGGCGACGCCGGGGACGACGGCCTGGCCGCCGAGCTGGCCTTCGGTGCCGACCTCGCGGGCGACGCGCGTCACCTCGGAGGCGAAGGAGCGCAGCTGCTCCACCATGGTGTTGATCGTTTCCTTCAGCTGGAGGATCTCGCCGCGGACGTCGACCGTGATCTTGCGGGAGAGGTCGCCGTTGGCGACTGCGGTGGTAACCTGCGCGATGTTGCGGACCTGGGTCGTCAGGTTGTTCGCCATCGAGTTGACGTTGTCGGTCAGGTCCTTCCAGGTGCCGGCCACGCCGGGCACGGTGGCCTGGCCGCCGAGCTTGCCGTCGGTGCCGACCTCGCG
>DATGHD010000267.1:0-20303 GCA_035308145.1 Roseiarcus sp. | reverse complement strand
CGGGCCGAAATTGATCGAGAAATTGCGAAGGTTTTGTTCGGTCATTGCGTCGCTCGCTGCGCGCAGGCAGTAGGCAATAGGCAATTGGCAGTTGAATTAAAATCGCTCATGCTATCTCTCGCTCGAATTTTGCACGCTTCGAGTCAGCGCGCGCAACATTCGCCCAATCGCGCCCGCCTGCGTCAACAGCAGATCGGCAACCTTCGGATTAGCCAGTTCCAGGCGCTGCGACAGGACGAGATGCGTCTCCAACTCCTTTAGCGAGCCCTGGGCGTTCTTCGGAAAATGAACGTAGAAACCTGTGCTATCTCGGCCGTAGCCCTCGGCAACATTGGCCGGCACCGAGACCGAAGCCCTACGAATCTGCGAGGTCAGGCCGTACATCTCGTCCTTCGGAAAATCCCGGGTGAATCGATAGCACCCTTCCACCAGCATCATGGCTTCTTGCCAAACCTTCAGGTCCCGGTATGACCTGATCTCGTCCACATCAACCCCAAGTCCGACCGCCTACTGCCAATTTCCTACTGCCCCTTCGCCTTCTCGTCTCCCGGCAACGACCCCGTCCCCTCCCAGGGGCTGAGAAAGTCGAATTGCCGGAATTCCTGGTTCAGGCGAACCGGTTCGTAAAGCACCCGCTTCTCGGCGTCGTCATAGCGAACCTCGACGAAGCCGGTCATCGGGAAATCCTTGCGCAGCGGATGGCCTTCGAATCCGTAGTCGGTCAGGATGCGCCGCAAATCCGGGTGGCCGTCGAACAGGACGCCGAAGAGGTCATAGGTCTCGCGTTCGCACCAATTGGCGGCCGGAAAGACCGACACAACGGAAGGGACCGGCGTCGCCTCGTCGGCCTGGACTTTGACGCGGATGCGCAGATTCTTTTTCGGCGACAGCAATTGATAGACGATGTCGAAGCGCTTCTCGCGTTCCGGGTAGTCTGCCCCGCAAAGGTCCGTAAAACAGACGAACTGGCAGCGCTCGTCGTCGCGCAGGAACGTCAGGACGTCGACAATGCGCGCCGCCTCCGCTTGCAGCGTCAGTTCGCCAAATGCGACATGCGCCTCTCTCGCCGCGCCCGGCAAGGCGGCGACGATCTCATCGCCCAATGTCTTCAGCACGTCTTCCATCGAGCAATCCCGCTCTCAACGCCCATTCGCCCGCCGCCGCAACAGTGGTGCAGGCGCCCGAAGCGGCAAATCCCCAAATCTAGCCCTGCCCTGACCGGCCGCCAGTCCCGCCGTCCCTCTCCGAGCCCCTCTAGCGCTCGATCGTGCCGGTGCGCCTGATCTTCTTTTGCAGCATCAGCACGCCGTAGAGCAGCGCCTCCGCCGTCGGCGGGCAGCCGGGCACGTAGATGTCGACCGGCACGACGCGGTCGCAGCCGCGCACCACCGAATAGGAATAGTGATAGTAGCCGCCGCCATTGGCGCAGGAGCCCATCGAGATGACGTAGCGGGGCTCCGGCATCTGGTCGTAGACCTTGCGCAGGGCGGGCGCCATCTTGTTGGTCAAGGTGCCGGCGACGATCATGACGTCCGACTGACGCGGCGAGGCGCGCGGGGCGAAGCCGAAGCGCTCGCAATCGTAGCGCGGCATCGACATTTGCATCATCTCGACGGCGCAACAGGCAAGGCCGAAGGTCATCCACATCAACGATCCGGTGCGCGCCCATTGGATCAAATCGTCAGCGGCGGCGACAAGAAACCCCTTATCGGCCAACTCAGCATTGATCTCGCCGAAGAACGGGTCTTTTTCGCCGATCGGCCTACCCGTGTTCGGATCGATGATGCCGCGTGGCGCCGGCGCCGGAGACGAGAGGGAAGCGCTCAATCCCATTCCAGCGCCCCCTTGTTCCACTCATAGATGAAGCCCACGGTGAGCACGACGAGGAACATGATCATTGACCAAAAGCCGAAAGCGCCGATGTCGTGGAAAGCGACCGCCCAGGGGAACAGAAACGCGACTTCCAGGTCGAAGATGATGAACAGCAGCGAAACCAGATAGAAGCGCACGTCGAACTTCATGCGCGCGTCGTCAAAGGGATCGAAGCCGCATTCATAAGCGGAAACCTTCTCGGGATCCGGATTGCTGTAGGCGACGACGAAAGGGGCGACGAGAAGCGCGCCGCCGATCACGCAAGCGACGGCGATGAAAACGACCAGCGGCAGATAGTCCGAAAGAAGACTCGGCATCAGGCCTCCAGGTCGAGGGGTTCCGCCAGCGCCTCAAGAGATCGGGCGACGACGAAGCGCTTCGCTTCAACGACCGGACAAAAATTCAGGGTAAATTTTGCGACCGTCCGCTCGTGCAACAGCCCTATCGCAGCGCAACGCGACGCGCAAGACGAAAGGATTCCAGTCGCCAAAGCGCGCTTCACAAGAGGTTGCGACAAGCGGCGAAGCTCAATTGGCGCGACCGCGAAAGTCGCGAAATCTTGAGCTTCAGGGCGATCGGGACTGGCGAGAGTGACGGGACTCGAACCCGCGACCTCCGGCGTGACAGGCCGGCGCTCTAACCAACTGAGCTACACCCCCGAAAGCGACCCTTAATGCCGCCTCAAACGGCGCGCTGCGGGACGCCAGCCGATAGGCCAGCGCCCCTCGCAAGTCAAGCGCGGCGCTAAGCTCAAAACTGCGGCGAAGCAAGCCGCCAACGCCGCAATTCGCCTGCTGATAGGATGTGAATCTCATCCGGCGCAATCCGCTCCGCCGTGCGGATCACGTCGGGATTGATCCCCATCTCCGCCGCATACTGGGCGAGCGCGGTGACCATATCGTTCGACGCGTAGGTCCGCGTCAAAGCATGGGTCTCACGGCCCCCGCCGCTAGCGTCTTCCCGCGACATGCGGTGAATGCCCACCCGGCTTTGCGGCGGAACGACCCTCTTGATCCCGCCCATCATCGCATAGACGCAGGCCGACATGCATTCGCCGGCCTCGGTCAAATCGCGACCGCCTTCGCTGAGCGAGCGCGCTACGATCACTGCGGCGCGCATCTTGCGCAGGGCGGCGCCGAGCTCCATCGAAGCGACGACTCGCCCGCCGGGCGAGTTTAAAAGAACGACGCCGCGGGCGCCGGGCTGCTCGGCCGCCGATTTGACGAAATCGATGAACGCCTGCGGCGTATCTTGCTCGATGACGCCCTCGGCAACGATGATTTGCGGGCATTCCGCCCTGCAGCCGCGCTCTACGACCTTCGCCAGCCGAAAGCGCATCGGCGCGCTTTCGGCCGCCGACGGTTGCGCGAACGAAATAGAGCTGACGGCAGCCAGCGCGATCGCGAGCGCCCAGCGCCGCGGCCAACGCTTCGCGCGCCCCGCGGTGGTGGGCGGTGACGGGCTCGAACCGCCGACCCTCTCGGTGTAAACGAGATGCTCTGCCAACTGAGCTAACCGCCCTCGTCCGAAACTCCGCAAAGCCGCCAACCTGCTTGCCCGTGACCCCGTATGCGGCCCGAGCCTATACGGGGCCGCTCGGACGCGCAAAGCCCTATTGCGAATCAGCACAGCGAAAAAGGGCGGCCTGCCGGCCGCCCCAGACGCGATTGGAGCAGTTGTTCCACGCCTACTTTTTAACGGCCTTTTTATTAAGGCTCGCCTTCAGCGCCGCGCCAGCTTTGAAACGCGCGTTCTTCGAGGCCGGAATTTTGATCTCCTTGCCGGTCGCCGGATTGCGACCCTTGCCGGCGGCGCGCTCGCGTACCGAGAATGTTCCAAAACCGACCAAGCGCACCTCGTCGCCCTTCTTCAACGACTTGCCGATCCCGTCGAGCGCCGCATCGAGCGCGGCCGCCGCGGCGGCCTTCGAAAGGTCCGTCTCTTTCGCGACGTGCTCGACCAATTCCAATTTGTTCATTAGGCCTCTCCTATGGGCTTGACCCAGAATGAGTTGAAAGCAGCTCAGCGCCGCCGTTCAGGGACTTTCGCAAATCTGTTGCGAATCGACGCCTGAGCGCTCTCATAGCGCCCCAAAAACTCGCGCGGGCGCAAGGCTTTCGGCGCGCCCGCCTTCAAAAAATGCGAGAAATTCGCTGTTTTTCCGTCGCTGCGGCGCAAAAAAGGCCGCAAATCCTAGGATTTGCGGCCTTCGTCTTTCAAAGCCGCGCCCCGCTGGAGAGCGCGGCGGGTTTGCTCAGTGCGCCATCAGGCCAGAGGAATCCTCCTCGGTCGCGATTTTCGCGGCCGCGGCCTTCGCGTCTTCTTCCCAGACGATCGCTTGCGGTTGACGGACCAAACCGTGCGACAGAACCTCTTCCATTCGCGACACCGGCACGATCTCCAAACCGCCCTTCACCGAATCGGGAATCTCCGCGAGATCCTTGGCGTTCTCCTCAGGGATCAAGACCTTCTTGATCCCGCCGCGAAGCGCCGCAAGCAGCTTCTCCTTGAGTCCGCCGATGGGCAGCACTCTGCCCCGCAGCGTGATCTCGCCGGTCATCGCAACGTCCCGACGCACCGGAATGCCGGTCATGGTCGAAACAATAGCGGTGGCCATAGCGACGCCAGCCGACGGCCCATCCTTTGGCGTTGCGCCTTCGGGAACGTGGACGTGGATGTCGCGACGGTCGAACAACGGCGGTTCGATGCCGAAGTCGATCGCGCGAGAACGTACGTAAGACGCCGCCGCGGAGATCGACTCCTTCATCACGTCCCTCAAATTGCCGGTCACCGTCATGCGGCCTTTGCCGGGCATCATGACGCCTTCGATCGTCAGCAATTCGCCGCCGACTTCCGTCCAGGCAAGGCCCGTCACAAGGCCGACCTGGTCTGAGGCCTCGACTTCGCCGTAACGGAACCTCGGCACGCCGAGGAAAGTGGCGAGATTATCGACGGTGACCGTGATCTTCTTCGACTTCGAAGTGAGGATTTCCTTCACGGCCTTGCGCGCGAGCGTCGAAATCTCGCGCTCGAGATTGCGCACGCCCGCTTCCCGCGTGTAGCGCCGGATCAGCTCGAGCAACGCTGCGTCATCGATCGACCATTCCTTTTCGTCGAGGCCATGCTTGGACATGGCCGCGCCGATCAGGTGCCGCTTGGCGATCTCGACCTTCTCATCTTCGGTATAGCCGGCGATGCGAATGATCTCCATACGGTCCATCAGCGCCGGCGGGATGTTGAGCGTATTCGCCGTCGTCACGAACATCACGCTCGATAGGTCGTAGTCCACTTCGAGATAATGATCGTTGAACGTCGAGTTCTGCTCAGGATCGAGCACTTCCAGAAGCGCCGAGGAAGGATCGCCGCGGAAGTCCATGCCCATCTTGTCGATCTCGTCGAGCAAGAAGAGCGGGTTGGACGTCTTGGCCTTGCGCATCGATTGGATGACCTTGCCGGGCATCGAGCCGATATAGGTCCGGCGATGGCCGCGGATCTCCGCCTCGTCTCTGACGCCGCCGAGCGACATGCGCACGAATTCGCGGCCCGTCGCCTTGGCGATCGACTTGCCGAGCGACGTCTTGCCGACGCCGGGCGGCCCGACCAGGCACAGGATCGGTCCCGTCAACTTATTGGCCCGCTGCTGCACCGCGAGGTACTCGACGATGCGCTCCTTGACCTTCTCAAGGCCAAAGTGGTCGGCGTCGAGGATCTGCTGCGCAGCGACAACGTCCTTCTTGACCTTGGACTTCTTGGCCCAAGGAATCGACAAGAGCCAGTCGAGGTAGTTGCGCACGACCGTCGCCTCGGCGGACATCGGCGACATCTGCCTGAGCTTCTTGAGCTCCGCGGTGGCCTTGTCGCGCGCCTCCTTGGAGAGCTTGGTCCTCTTGATGCGGTCCTCCAGCTCGGACATTTCGTCCTTGCCGTCTTCGTCGCCGAGCTCCTTCTGGATCGCCTTCATCTGCTCGTTGAGATAGTATTCGCGCTGCGTCTTCTCCATTTGGCGCTTGACGCGCGTGCGGATGCGTTTCTCGACCTGCAGGACCGAGATTTCGCCTTCCATCAGCGCAAGGCATTTCTCGAAGCGCTTGATGACCGAGCTGATCTCGAGAATCGCCTGCTTGTCGGCGAGCTTGACCGCAAGGTGCGACGCGATCGTATCGGCGAGCCGGCTGTAATCGTCGATCTGGCCAACCGCCGCGACGACCTCGGGCGAAATCTTCTTGTTGAGCTTGACGTAGCTCTCGAACTCCGAAAGCACGGAACGCGCCAAGGCTTCCGCCTCGACCTTATCGAGCGGATCGTCGCCCAACGCCTCGGCCTCGGCCTCGTAGAAGCCTTCGGTCGGCAGATAGCGCTTGACGCGGGCGCGCGAGGCGCCCTCGATCAGCACTTTGACCGTGCCGTCGGGAAGCTTCAGCAGCTGGAGAACACTGGCGAGCGTGCCAGTCGTGAAAATCGCATCGGTCGCCGGATCGTCGTCCGAGGCGTTCATTTGCGTCGCGAGGAGAATCGGCTTGTCCGCCTTCATCACCTCTTCGAGCGCCCGAATCGACTTTTCTCGGCCGACGAACAGCGGCACGATGATGTGTGGAAAAACCACGATGTCGCGAAGCGGCAAGACCGGATAGACGTCGACTGATCCGGGCGCGACGGGCTTACGATTGCTTGACATGGTCCTATCTCACCTCAGCCCTAGCGAGACTTCGAAGAGCCCCGTTCGGCGTTGAGACTTCGCGGCGGAAATCCGCGCAAAGCCTTGAGCGACCCGACTCGCAGCGCCTCAAACGCCGACTTTAAGTAGCACGAATCCAGTCGCTCTATTCTCGGCAAACATGGCCATCAACAGGCCATGTTTCAAGCGTGGGCGCTTCCTTATGAGCGCGCCCTCAGGCGCTGGAGGCTTTTTCGGCGCGGTCGGAATAGATGTAGAGCGGGCGCGCCTTGCCATCCACGACTTCCGGCCCGATCACCACCTGCTCGACGCCGTCGAGTCCCGGCAGGTCGAACATCGTGTCGAGCAAGATGCCCTCCATGATCGACCTTAAGCCGCGCGCCCCGGTGCGCCGTTCGATGGCTTTCTTGGCGACGACGTTCAGCGCCTCATCCTGGAACGTGAGGTCGGTGTTCTCCATCTCGAACAGGCGCTGGTACTGCTTGACGAGAGCGTTCTTCGGCTCGGTCAGGATGCGCTTCAACGCGTCCTCGTCGAGGTCCTCGAGCGTGGCGATGACCGGGAGACGGCCGACGAATTCCGGGATCAAGCCGAATTTCAGCAAGTCCTCGGGCTCGACCTGACGGAAGATTTCGCCGGTGCGCCGATCGTCCGGGCCTTGCACCTTGGCGCCGAAGCCGATCGACGTCCCTCGGCCTCGCGCCGAGATGATTCTCTCGAGGCCGGCGAAAGCGCCGCCGCAAATAAAGAGAATGTTGGTCGTATCGACCTGCAGGAACTCCTGCTGGGGATGCTTGCGCCCGCCTTGCGGAGGAACGCTGGCGATCGTGCCTTCCATGATCTTGAGCAAGGCCTGCTGCACGCCCTCGCCGGAGACGTCGCGGGTGATCGATGGATTGTCGGACTTGCGGCTGATCTTGTCGATTTCGTCGATATAGACGATGCCGCGCTGCGCCCGCTCGACATTATAGTCGGAGGCCTGGAGCAATTTGAGGATGATGTTCTCGACGTCCTCGCCGACGTAGCCGGCTTCGGTCAGCGTGGTCGCGTCGGCCATGGTGAAGGGCACGTCGAGGATGCGGGCGAGCGTCTGGGCCAGCAGCGTCTTGCCCGAGCCGGTCGGCCCGATCAAAAGGATGTTCGACTTGGCGAGCTCGACGTCATTGTGCTTGGTGCGTGGTTGAGGCGCTTGTAATGGTTGTGCACGGCGACGGAGAGCACGCGCTTGGCCTGGGGTTGGCCGATCACGTAGTCGTCGAGCACTTTGCAGATTTCGCGCGGGGTCGGGATGCCGTCCTTGCTCTTGACGAGCGCGGTCTTCGATTCCTCCCGGATGATGTCCATGCACAATTCGACGCATTCGTCGCAAATGAACACGGTCGGCCCGGCGATGAGCTTACGCACCTCGTGCTGGCTCTTGCCGCAGAACGAGCAATAAAGCGTGTTCTTGGCGTCGCCTTCGGCTTTGGCCATTTTCGTCTCCATCCTGGCCGCGCGAATCCGCCGATCGGCGAAGACGCAACGTTACACGTTAGACGCGGCTGACTAACAAAGTGTAGCCGCCCCTCGCCGCCTCGCCGTCCCTTCCCAAAGCCGGAGCGGCCCGCCTGCCGCTCTTTAGCGCGTTCTTCAAGCCTCACGCGCCAAACTTGATGCAACCACGATAACCCGCGCAAAATCAAGGAAAACGCGACGCTTCGACGATTAAGAGCGGCGCCGAGGCGCGGCGGTAACACAACGGGCTCGCCGCCACGAAAGAGATCACGCGCCCCGCCCCGCGCGATACGCCTGCGACTGCGCGGGAACCTCTTGTTAATTATAGACTTTTTATCTCTTCGGGCTCGTCTGCGCGTTTGCTCGTCACCTGATCGACAATGCCGAAATCCTTCGCTTCTTCGGCAGACATAAAATGGTCGCGATCAAGCGTGCGATCCACCATTTCGTAGTCCTGCCCCGTGTGCAGAACATAGATCTCGTTCAGCCGTCGCTTGATCTTCAAAATATCCTCGGCGTGCCGCTGAATGTCGGAAGCCTGGCCTTGGAAGCCGCCGGAAGGCTGGTGAACCATGATCCGAGCATTCGGCAGCGCGAATCTCGCATCTTTCGCCCCGGCGCAGAGCAGCAGCGAGGCCATCGAAGCAGCCTGGCCGATGCACATCGTCGTCACGCGCGGGCGGATGAATTGCATCGTGTCGTAGATTGAAAGACCCGACGTCACCACGCCGCCCGGCGAGTTGATATACATGGCGATCTCTTTCTTGGGATTCTCCGCCTCGAGAAAGAGCAGCTGGGCGACGATCAGCGAAGCCATCCCGTCTTCGACCGGGCCGGTGAGGAAGACGATCCGTTCGCGCAAAAGGCGCGAGAAAATGTCGAACGAACGCTCGCCGCGGTTGGACTGCTCCACGACGATCGGCACGAGGTTATTGTGATAGTAGTCGATCGGGTCGCGCATCGGTTTGCTTTCAAAGAGGAATCATTTCGGCAGGCGCCGCAACGAAACATAGTGGCGGGGCCGGATCAGTTAAAGACCTTGCCGCCGGCGCCCACAGGCAAGGCGGGCGCCAGCGAAACGATCTCGAAATAATCCCTAAATCCGTCGGGTCGCGCGGCTCCGGATTTAGGGCGCCGGCGAGGGCGCGTCGTCATCCTCGTCGGCGCGCAGGAGCTCTTCGCGCCCGACCGGGCGATCGGCGATTTTGGCGAGGCCGAGAATGTGGTCGACCACCTTCTCTTCGTAAAGCGGCGCGCGAAGCTCGGCCATGGCCTGCGGGTTCTTGCGGTAAAAGTCCCACACCTGTTTTTCCTGACCGGGATAGGCCCGGGCTCGAGCAATCAGCGCGCTGGTCAACTCCTCGTCGCTGACTTTCACGTCGGCTTTGGCGCCGACTTCCGCGAGCAGCAGACCTAGTCGAACCCTACGCTCGGCGATGCGACGATAGTCGGCGCGCGCCGCCTCCTCCGTCGTATTTTCATCGGCGAAGCTGCGGCCTGACGCTTTCTGCTCTTCCTCGACCTGCCGCCAGATCGAATTGAATTCCTGATCGACCAGGCCTTGCGGCAGTTCAAAGGAGTAGCGCTGGTCGAGCGCGTCGAGCAGTCGGCGCTTGACCTTTGCGCGGGAGGCCATGGCGTATTGGTTGGCCATGTTGCCGCGCACCATCTCCTTCAGCTTATCGAGACTCTCGAAATTGAGACTCTTGGCGAATTCGTCATCAATCGCGAAAGGGTCCGGCGAGGCCATGGACTTGACCTCGACGTCGAACGTCCCCTCCCGGCCCGCCAATTTGCGGTCGGCGTAGGCTTCGGGAAAAGTCGCCTTGATGGTTCGCTTTTCCCCGACTGCGACGCCAATGAGTTGTTCCTCGAAACCGGGAATAAAGGCGTTGGAGCCGAGGACGATCTTGATGTCTTTGCTCGAACCGCCTTCGAAGGGTTCGCCGTTAATCGAGCCGACAAAGTCGATGGTCAGCTGATCGCCATTCTCGGCCTTGGCGCCTTCGGCCTTGGCCGCATAGGTCCGCCGATTGTCAGCCAGTCGATCAATCGCCGTGGCGACATCCTCCTCGGCGACCTCCGCCACCGGGCGGTCCAGCGCGAGATCGTCGAACGCCCCGATCTCGAACTTGGGCAAAACCTCGAGCGCGACTTTGTAGGAAAGGTCGCCCCGCGCCTCGAGCGCCGCCTCGATCGAAGCCTGATCGGACGGCAGCTCAATTTTCGGCTCCTGGGCGAGCCGCAACCCATTTTCATCGATGATCTGTTTGTTGGCGGCGTTGATGGCTTCCTGCATCACGTCAGCCATGATGCTCTTGCCGTAGACGCGCTTTAAGTGACCGACCGGCACCTTGCCGGGGCGAAAGCCGTTGAGACGGACCTTTTGCTTCATCTCGGCGAGTTGGTCGTCGAGGCGATGGCCGAGGTCATCGGCCGAAAGAATGATCGTGTATTCGCGCTTAAGCCCCTGCGAAAGCGTCTCCGTCACCTGCATGTCACAATCGCCCTTCGAACCGTCTTCGGCAGCGTCGCCCTCGCCGCCTCTCATAAAGTTAAGATCCTCGCGCCGGCATCGCCGACAGCCTCGCATCATAAGATGGTGCGGGCGGAGGGACTCGAACCCCCACGACTTTTGGTCACCGGAACCTAAATCCGGCGCGTCTACCAGTTCCGCCACGCCCGCGATTGAACGGCGCAGGGAGCGACCAGCCGCCGGAGCGCCGCTCTATAACACTTTGCTTTGATCGCGCCAGAAAAAAGAGCGGCCGCGCAGAAGCACGGCCGACGTCAATGGCGCCGCTGATAAGATCAGTCCCGGAGCATTGCGGCGATCGCCAGCGTGAAGAAGCTGCCAGCGAGCACGGCGTCTGTCGCCGAGAGATGCGGCGAGGCCGGAGCGGCGCTTGAAGTCAGGCGCAAGGTAAGAAAGCCTAGCGCGGCGACGAAACTCGAGAAGGCGATGACGCGACCCATGAACCATTCTCCAACTGGCCGGCCCCGGACGCCGCGCCGGAGACCTGACCGCCGCCCTGGCCAACGCAAAGGGCGGGCCGGGGGAGACGTCCCAAAATGACGCATCGGTCAGCGAGACGCGAGTCAAAATGACGGTCGGGCGACGGGTTTTTCTCGGCGCTGGCGTGTCCGCGCTTGTTTGGGCGGCGCTAAAGCCGGCTTTGAGCGAGACGCCCCAGATCGCGGAGGCGGACGGATTCCGCCTCGTCAAAGCAGGGCCCGTCCTTGCGAAAGTCGCGCCCGACGCGGCGCCGACCAACGCCCTTGGTTACGACGGCGCGACGCCCGGACCTTTGCTGCGCCTCCGTATCGGCGCCGAATTGAAATTGCGCCTCCTCAACGCGCTCGACGAGCCGACGACCTTTCATTGGGAAGGCCTTAGGGTCGCCAATCCGGTGGCGGGCGTTGGCGGCCTGACACAACCGCCAATCCCGCCGGGCGGCCATTTTGACTATGTCTTCAAACCGCTCGACGCGGGGCTTGCCTGGTACAGTCCCCATGTCGGCGCTAGGAGCGCTGGCCAATTGGCGCGCGGGCTTTTCGGGCCGATCATCGTCGATGAGGCCGAACCGCCGGCGGTCGATCTCGAGGCGATCGTCGCCTTGCAGGATTGGCGTCTCGACGCCCAAGGCCAGATCGACCAAGGCACGCCGAAACCAGGCGAGGCCCGGCTTGGCGGAAAGATCGGCGCCAATGGCGCGGCGGCGCCTTTAGCCTTTTCGAGTCTGCGCGGCGCGCGCGTCCGCCTGCGCCTCGTCAACGCTTCGGCGGCGCGCGTCATGATCATCGCGATCGAAGGCCTGAAACCGATGATCGTCGCGATCGACGGACAGCCCAGCGAGCCCTTCGAGCCCTTGCGCAATCAGTTCCCGATGGGCCCCGGCGCGCGCTTCGAACTGATGTTCGACATAGCGGGCGAAGAAGGCGCGACGGCGCGCTTTATATTGCGCGGCGGCGACGCGGCGCCGATCGCCTCGGAGCCGGATCGCCCGCTCATCATCTTCACGGCGTCCGGCGAAAGCGCGCCGAAACGTCCCCCGCTCGCGGGACTTCCGCCAAATCCGCTCCTGCCGAAAGAGATCGACCTCGCGCGCGCTCAACGCGCCGACATAACGTTAGCCGGAGGGGACGGCGCACCCGTCACGTTGAACGGCGAGACGCTCGCCAAGCCCTGGCCGGAAAAGCCGCTCTTGGCCGTTCCCAGGCATACGCCCGTGACGCTCGGCCTCGTCAACACGACATCGACGATCCAAGCCGTCCGCTTCGGCGGTCACGTCGGGCGTTTGCTGCATCCGCTGGATGATGGCTGGGAGCCTTATTGGCGCGACAATATCCTGATTGCGCCGCGCCAAAAGGCGCATATCGCCTTCGTTGCCGACAACCCCGGCCAGTGGCCGATCGAATCCGCCAATCCCGATTTTGCCGCCGCGGGCTTTCGGACCTTCTTCCAGGTCGCCTAGCGACCCGCGCCACAGAGATCGCGAAAGACTTCCGGCAGCGCTTCGGGCAGGTCTTCCGCGATGAGGCCTGGGCCAAAGACGCGGGCTGCGGCGCCGTGTAGCCAGACCGCGCATGAGGCCGCTTCAAAGGCCGGCATGCGTTGGGCGAGCAAGCCGCCGACGATCCCCGAAAGGACGTCGCCGGAACCGGCGGTCGCAAGGGTTGCGGGAAGGTCATAGCCGATCGCCGCCCGCCCATCCGGCGCGGCGACCACTGTGTCGGCGCCTTTCGACACAACGATCGCGCCAAGAAAGGCCGCCGCCGCTCGCGCTTTAGCGAGCTTCGACGGCGCATCAAAGATATCGCTTTGTCCGTTGAAGAGACGGGCGAATTCTCCATCATGTGGCGTAATGACAACGCGCGGCGGATCGGCCTTCGTCAAGGCCGCCAGGCCGTCGGCGCGGCGTTCGAAGCTGGTCAGCGCATCGGCGTCGAGAACCACGCGCCTGCCGCCCTCCCTCGCATGGGCGGCGATCGCCGTTTCGACCAGTGCGGCCGTCGCCTCGCCGACCCCAAGTCCGGGACCGAGCACGACCGCATTGCGCCGACGATCGGCAAGCAGGGCCGCGAGACCAGGGGCTTTGACGAAAGGCGCGATCATCACCGCGGTAAGATGGGCCGCATTGACCGTCATGGCGTCGGGCGGACTGGCGAGGGTGACGAGCCCTGCCCCTGAGCGAAGCGCCGCCCGCGCCGAGAGCCGCGCCGCGCCGGTGTGGCCGGCGTCGCCTGAAACAACCAGCGCGTGGCCGCGCGAATATTTGTGAGCTTCCGCGCCGAGCCTTGGAAGGGCGCCTCGCCACAACGCCGGCGCATTGACGAAGATCTTTGGCTGGATTGTTGCGAGCGTCGCGGCCCGAATGCCGATGTCGGCAAGGACAAGTCGACCGCAATATTGGCGGCCCGGCAGCAACAGGTGCCCCGGCTTCAAGCGGAAGAAGGTGACGCTGGCGCTCGCCTCGACAGCCGCCCCGCGCGGCTGTCCGGTCGCGCCGTCAATGCCTGACGCCAGATCGACGCCGAGCACCGGGCAGCGCCTCGCCCGAACGATGGCGTTTATGCGCTCGACGCAAGCGTGCGGCTCGCCGGTAAGATCGCGATCGAGCCCGGCGCCGAACAGCGCGTCGACGACGAGATCGGCGTCGCTGAGATCAAAGGCGCCGGCCGGCTCGATCGGGCCGCCATAGCGGCGCGCCGCTTCGGCGGCGTCGCCGCGTAAGTTCTCGCGCTGACCAAGCAGCCCGACGCACACCTTATAGCCCCACGCCCGAAGCAATCGGGCGGCGATGAAGCCATCGCCGCCGTTGGACCCTGGGCCGCAAAGGACCGCGATGCGCCCGGCCGAGCGCGCCATCCGGACCGCTTGATTGGCGACGGCGCGCCCCGCCCGCTCCATAAGATCAATGCTCGGCGCGCCGGCCGCGACGGCGAGCCGATCCGCCTCGCCCATCTCGGCAGGGGTGAGCAATTCGGGATGGCTGGCGACGTCGAGCATTGGATGATGGTGACGCAGCGGCGGCGCCGACGCAACGCGAAGGATTTGGCTTATGGCAGCGTGCGCTGCATTCATTTCGCGGCTTTGCAAGCGATGAAATCGTGCTATATGCGCCCCTCCCAGCGCGATCCCCGATAGCTCAGCTGGTAGAGCATTCGACTGTTAATCGAATGGTCGCAGGTTCGAGTCCTGCTCGGGGAGCCAGCAATTCCAAATACTTGTTTCCCTGTTTGAGAGCGATGGCCGAAGTCGAAAGTAGGCCAGGGGCAACATGAGCACCCCTTCGGAAAAGACCGCGCGAAGCTAAGCATCGCCCGCGCGCGCTGTTTGTTGTTAGGCGTCGCCGGCTCGTCCTTCAGATACAGTGCGCCGAAACGGTGCGTTTCAGCATCGGGTTGCTCCGGGCAGCGGATTATGATACCTAAGTATCAACAGCATCAATAGTTCGATGATACTTAAGTCTCAACAGTGATCTCGCCAGCACAAATCCGAGCCGGCCGCCATCTTGCGAATCTCTCGCAGACCGACCTGGCAAAGCGGACGGGCTTGTCCCTGCCAACGATCAAGCGCGCTGAGAGCGAGCGCGACGTTTCGTTCTCTGCCGACGCGGCAGCTCAAATTCGATTAGTGATCGAAGAGGCCGGGGTTGAATTTACGAATGGCGATCGGCAAGGCGTTCGCGTCCGAGGTGACGATGCTTACGGCTATCTGTACGATGACGAGAAGATGGTCGGCCAGATCAGGAACGGTGAATTGCGGAGAGGTCGCGACAACCATCTTGTCGCTCTCGTCAATCGCGGCAGATTGCACGATCCTAAGACCGGTGAGTTCATCTGCGGACTGGCGAAACTAGGCGTCCGTGGCCAGCCGCTCCCCGATCCTCTCAGGTCGAAGATGAGGTGACGTGGGGAAATCACCGGCGATCAGGTCAAGCCGCGCGCAGGCTGCTGGGCTCGTGGAAGCGTGCAACACGGGACATCCGGCCACGAGGGCCCCGCCGGCAAATTCATTTGCTATCCGTCGCTAAAGGGCGCAGGGCCTCACCATCACCAGCGGCGATCGACTTCCCGGCAAGCTGATGGCTGAGAGAGGCCACGCGCTCCCGCCCTTCAAGGCAGCGGCGGCGTCTGTCGAAGGCGGCGAAATAGAGCTCGAAGTACTGACCGGGACGGCTGTCCACGCGGCGACGGGCCCGTGAAGCTAAAGGCCAAGTCGCAGACAATCCCAGGCCGACGAACCCAATGCGTCAAACGATGAATAGGCTCAAAAATCCGAGGCGGTCAGACCGGCGCGACCGCGCCGCATTCAGAGCGTTCATAATGGCCACTGTCGGGATCATCGTGATCGGGGCCTTGATACTGGTAGATCGCTACCTAGCCACGGGCCTGGCGTCAGGCTGAGGAAGGGGAAATGATCACAGCGGATCAGGCGATCATAGCGAGGCGGCTCCTCGGCTGGTCGCTAATGAAGTTGTCGAGTTGCTGCGGCGTGAGTGATGTCACGATTGAGAGGTTCGAAAAGGGCAAGAAAAATCGACATGGAGCCACCCTGAATCTCGACGCGATCCAGCGGGCTCTTGAGGTAGGCGGCGTCGAGTTCAGGCGAGAGCAGCCAACTGTCCGGCTGGCGAAGGCGAAATGATCACCGGCGATCAGGTCAAAGTGGCGCGCAAGCTGCTCGGCTGGTCACAGGACCGGCTCGCTGGCGTGGTCGGCGTCGGCTCGACGACCATCCTAACGTTCGAAAAAGGGCGTCGACAGATGTCGACGCTCGACCTCACGGTCATGCGCCGCGTGTTAGAGGACGCTGGCGTCGAGTTTCTGGAAGGCCGACCACCGAGGCTCAAAACGGCCGTGAAGCGTGCAACATGGGACCAGCCGCCAGAGCTCTAAACGGGGGCCCCCCCGCGTGAGGCTGAGGAAGGGGAACACCGGCGCCGCGAGCAATCTTTCTCCGCTGGCCGCAGGAGGTGCGCTAGATCAAAGCGTCGCTCACAATGCGGCATGTAATGAGTGGACTGGGCTGGAAGATCGAAATGCCGACGGTCCACAATTTCACGTTATGGGATCACCTTGCCGGCAAGCGCATTATGCTGGCCTACAAATGCACGCAGGAACGGATCGAAAAGCTCGGCGGCGAGATCGTTCCTTATACCGCCGAGGAAGTCGATGAGTCCGACTTAGATGATGACGGCATTTATATTCCACCTGAACAGTCAGATGATGAGGCCGCTCCGTAGCGCTGGCGCTCGGCGGTGAAACGGCCGCGGTCGCCGGGTGGATATGGCAATACAGAGAGCTTAAGCGCCTCAGCGGCAACGGTGAGTAGATTCCGAGGCTGCCTATGGAGGAAGACCGCGCGCACTATGCCGTCACCGTGCGGACAGCAGCCCCTGCTTCCCACGCAAACTTCCCGCCGTCCGCCGAAAGGCTGGCGGCGCTTTTTTTCCGCTCAGAGGACAAACTCCGCGCCGGTACTATGTATGATTTGGCGGGTTGGGCCTGGCGATCATCGGAAGCATGGCGGCAAGAGGCAAGTTTCAGGTCTAAAACTTGCTGCCCGCAGGCCGCTCATTCATTGAGCTTCTGGCGGGCAATCTAACCCCGCTTTCAGCGTCGCCGATGCCTTCGTGCGCCGCACTTTTCGCCTCTTTGCGTTCCGCGCGCATCTTCTGGGGCGTCGTCCTCTTGCCGCTGGCGTCTTTGATAGCGCTCTCGGGCAAACCTTTGACTTGGTCTGTTATCATGGTCGCCTCCCTCGACGCCATGCAAAGACCACAATCCGCCCGAAGTGAGGCCATTTACGTCAGGCGGCCGCCCAGACCGAACCATCGGGTTGGCGCTTGCGCCTGACGCGCTCAAGCAACCCCTCGCCCCTCAGCGCGACATCGAGTTGATCCTCCACGCCCGCGCTTGAAAACTGCACGATGTCGCCCTCCGGCGGCTCGACGATCGCCATCAAGCGGTCGGCCCGTTTCTGAAGCGCCGCGCGTTTCTCAGCGTCGTAGGCGTGCCGCTCATAGACGGCTGTAACTTCGCGCTCGGCGTGGTTCAGAATCTTACCGATGACGACCCGGTTGACGCCTAGCCTTGCCATGCCTGTCGCCGCCGAACGCCTAAGGTCATGCAGGTGCCATTCGGGCAACTCGGCATCCTCCCCGCCCTCTCGTCTCAATTCTGCGAGAGCCAGAACGTCGAGTTTCTTCTTGCTCTTTGACCACGCGCCCAACGGGGCGGCCGCCCTGGTCGAGAAGACGAAGGTGCAGCCTTCAAGGCGCGGCTGCTCGGCGATGGTCGACAGGGCAAGGGTGGATAGGGGCACTTCATGGGCCCGGTTCGCTTTGGTTCTGGCGGGCGGCAATCGCCAAATGCCGGCGGCCTGATCGATCTCAGACCAAGCCAGACTGCCGACCTCGGTCCGCCGCTGGCCCGTGGCAAGCATTCAGCCGGAAGGCGCGACCGAAGGCCCCTAGCTGGCCGCACGCCCGCCAGATGGCCCTTATCTCGCTATCAGTCAGCACCCGGTCGCGAGGGTTCTCCTTGGAAGGTCGCTTCACGGCCGTGGCTGGCGAGGCCTCGATAATCTCTTGGTCGGCTGCCCAGCCAAAGCATTTCTTAAGGTAGGCGAGGACGCGGTTTGCCCCGACGGGAGTTGACCGCCGTAGGCCTCTGACAAGTTCATTCACGTCCGCGCGTCGTATTTCGCCGATTGGACGATCGCCCCAAGCGGGCACCACATGCTTGCGGATGACGCCCGCGACCACCGTGCCCGTCCGAAGGTCGGCGAGATGGTCCTCGGTGAAAGCATCGAAGACAGCACCGAAAGTGTCAGCGCGGCGCCGCTCTTCCTCGCGCCGGCGCTTCGCGGCCTCCGCCTTGGGGTCGACGCCCCGCTGCATGCTGAGGATCGCCGCGCGGGCCTCTTCTCTGGCTTGCGGCGAGTGATGCGATCGGCTCGGCGCCAACTGACCAGGACGCACGGCCGCATCCCAATGCATGTCTCGGCTGCCTGGCGCGGCCGCCTTAGGGCTGACTCGGTGGTGGAATGGAAAGGATTGAAAAGGGACAAAATGCCGCTTATCGCGACTGTTAATCGAATGGTCGCAGGTTCGAGTCCTGCTCGGGGAGCCAATGATTGCGGGACGATACAGATAAAACTTGAGGCGTTTTTGCGCAGCGCTATGAGCCGCGGCGCGAGACCTGTTCCTTGAACGCCCCACGGGGCCGGTCAATCCCCTGCCGCAAAACCGCCATGCCTTGGGCTAAGGCTCCGTTCGTCTGGGGAGAGCGTAGGAGGCGTCTCGTGAGAGCAGTTTGGTATGTCGAGCGCATCGCTCAAAAGGGAACGAGCCCCCATTGGCAAGCGGAGCGAAAGGACCTCAACGAAGTCTTCGAGGATTTGAGGGTCGCCAAAGAGGCAGGGGAGCATTTCAGATTCATCGCTCCGACGCACGCGAGCGACCACGAACTCAACGCGCTTCTCAAAAAAGGCGCCATGCCGACCTTCCCGCCGCGACTTGTCCTTCCCGGCCCCGAAAGCCGACCGGCCGAGGACCAGCTCGAGCCGTCAGAAGAGGATGGCGTCGTTGAAGCGGCGATTGTCGCGAAGGCCGAGCCAGCCCCGGCGCTGGTCGGCTGAACGGCCTCGGATCATTAGAGCACGATCCATTTAGGTGGAAGCATAGCCTGAGTTTTGAAGGTAGTTGGCGCACTCGGCTGGGGTGAAGCAGTCGAGGAGTACCCCGATACGTTTCCAGGTGGTCTCGATGGTTCGCTCGTCGGCTTTTCGCAATAGGGTCTTGAGCTTGGCGAAGACCTGCTCGATCGGGTTGAGATCGGGCGAGTAGGGCGGCAAGAACAACAGTTTGGCGCCGACGCTGCGGATCGAGCGGCGGATGGCTTGGCGTTTGTGGCTGCCCAGATTGTCCATGACGACAATGTCGCCGGCGGTGAGCGTTGGCAGGAGCACTTGCTCGACATAAGCAAGGAAGCTCAGGCCGTTGATCGGCCCGTCGATGACACAGGGCGCCTCGATGCGATCGCAGCGCAAAGCCGCCAGGAAGGTCAGCGTGCGCCAGCGCCCGTGCGGCACCTTGGCGACCAGGCGCTGACCCCGCCGGCAGCGCCCATGATGGCGGGTCATGTTGGTCTTGGCCCAAGTCTCGTCGATAAAGACCAGCCGCCTTGGGTCAAGCCGGCCTTGATACTTCTTCCACCGCAGGCGTCGGCGGGCCACGTCGGGGCGATCCTGCTCGGCCGCGAACAGGCTTTTTTTTGACCGTGATCCCCTCGGCCTTGAGCAGCCGCCACACCGCGCCGTAGCTCGCCGGGATGCCGCGCTCAACCAACTCGGCCACCAGCGCCCGCAAGGTCAGGTCCGGTTTCTCGGCCAGCCGAGACAACAGCCAGTCCCGTTCGCCCGCCAGCACACGTCGGCGATGCCCGCCCATCCAATACGCAGCCGCGCTCCCCGTCGACCGGAACCGCTGCGACCACTTCACAACGCTGGCTACGCTTACACCAAACAGCGCCGCCGTCGCCCGGCACGTGCGACCGCCCGACACCGACGCCACAACCCGATCTCGAAGGTCTGTCGAATAGGGTCTCGCCATCGATGCTGGCCCCCCAACCCCAGCCAGCATCTTGAATCAGAAATCCCAAACCGGGGGAATCCCCTATTTACGATTCAGACCTATCGAATCCCGCTCTAGCAAATAGAAGAATCGCAAAGGCTCCGCCAAAAGAGGCGAGTAAAAGAAGGATTGAAGCGCCGGAAAACCAGGGGTTTTTTCGAGAATGACCGACGTAAGCGACGCCGATGGACATAATGAGGAACGAGAGGAGCCAGGGAACGGCAACCCACAGCCCGTCGAGCCGGTCATCTCCGTCGTCTCCGTGAGCGAGCTTAAGACTTTTTTCGACTTTAAGTTTTCCACCATTGCAAGTATCGCGCTGACGGTGGCCTTGTTCTTTGTCGCCGCCTCGCAATTGGCTGTCTATAAGAAGCAAACGAAATTGATGGGAAGGCAAACCGATATTTCTCGCGGGCAGCTTGCAATATCCCAATCCGACCATCGGCCCTGGGCCGCTATAGGAGCCAACCCCCAAGCCGCTTCCGATCTGACGTACTTGAACGGAACCGGAAGTCTCTCTTTTCTTGTTGAAATCAGAAACTTTAGCAAAACTCCGGCTACCGGAATCTATACAAATGCGGGGGCGTACGTACATTTCAACGCCCAAAATGTCGAGGAGC
>DATGHD010000266.1:0-10902 GCA_035308145.1 Roseiarcus sp. | reverse complement strand
CCCGGGACGCGATGGCACTACAGCCTCGGCATTGACGTCGCCGCCCGCCTGATTGAAGTAATTTCCGGCCGATCGCTCGGCGAATTCCTTCGCGAACGGATTTTCGCGCCGCTCGGTATGACCGATACGGCCTTTGGCGTTCCGGCCGACAAACTGAGCCGCCTGACGGCGATGTATGGCCGCCCAGATATTCTCGCGCCAGGCACGACGGCGCGCGCCGCGCTCGAAGCGTGGCGGCAGGGCTTCAACGAGCGCATCGACGTCTCGGTCACCTACCCGGTCGATAAGCAGGACGTTTTTCAGCGCGGCGGCCATGGCCTCTTCGGAACGGCCGGCGACTATCTGCGCTTCGCCCAGATGCTGCTCAATGGCGGAGAACTCGCCGGCGCGCGCGTTCTTGGACGCAAAACTCTCGCGCTGATGCACGCCAATCATTTGGCGCCCGCGCTTCTTCCGATCGAGATCAGCGGCTTGCCGCTCGCGGGTTACGGCTTTGGCCTCGGCTCGCGGGTGGCGATGGACGTCGCGCAAACCAGCGTTTCGGGCTCAGTCGGCGAATTCGGCTGGGCGGGCGCCGCCAAGACTTACTTTTGGATCGATCCACAAGAGCAAATCGCGGCGGTGCTCATGACTCAGTCGATGCTGAGCTATGATTTTCCCGAACTCGATCTTAAGGCCCTGGCGTACCAAGCGATCGTGGATTGAGGCCGGCGACCGCAAAGCCGCGATGCTGCGTCGCTCGATTTTCCTGAAACCGCCTATTCCACCCTTTCATTCGGATAGACGCCCCAGAGGTTGGTCTGCTGAATATAGCCGTCGAAGCCTTCGCCGCTGATGCGGCACCATTGGCCGTCGCAGCCGCGCACGTCGCCGAGGACGCCGGATTGCAATGTCGCGGCAACGTCGGAGGAATCGCTCGCCCGCATGAAGAGCTTGAAATTCTCGCCATGTTTCCATGGGGCCACCAAGACTGTCCGGCGGCCGGACAGGAGCGAATGCAACACCCATCCTTCGGCGCCTTCCGAGTCCCTGACCTTGCGCCAGGTCTCGAACTCGGCGGTGATCTCCACCGGCAAGCCGGCGCGCTCGAACACCCATTTCGTCGGATGGTCCTTGGATGGGCCTTCGCGCAAATTGACGCGGTCGGTCTTCAGACTGACGAAGCGAGGCACCGGCCGGCCCGTCGCCGATCCCATCTGATCGGCCATCGCGACGCCGGGGGCCAACAGCAACAAGCCTGAGATCAGAACGCCCAACACGACGCGGGGGGAAAAGAAATCCAGCATGACCGGCGTTTGACCATTCGTTCTTGGAGAGCGAGCCGGACGGCGGCAGTCCTTGTTTTTGCGCCATCATCTGCTAGAGAGGCCGCGAAAACGTGGCGGAGCCGAGGAGGCCCCGGCGGCCTTCATCTGGCGCTTACAGGCTTAATGAGACGTAAACGCGACGGGGAAAGTCGCATCGAATCGCGCGGCGTCTCGCTTTTGCAACAGATCGGCGTTGCAGCCGGCGAGAAGCCAGCCGCGCGTCAATTAAAGAGGCGCGCCGGGTGACAAAGAGGAAGCCCCTCGTCATTGTGACGCGCAGGCTGCCCGATCGCATTGAAACGCGCATGCGCGAGTTGTTCGACGCGCGGCTCAATGTCGACGACAAGCCGATGAGCGAAGCGGCCCTCGCCGAGGCGATGGACGAAGCCGACGTTCTTGTTCCGACCGTCACCGACAAGATCGACGCCGGCGTCATCGCGCGGGCCGGCGAACAGATGAAGCTCATCGCCAATTTCGGCAATGGCGTCGACAATATCGACGTCATCTCGGCGACGCGCCGCGGCATCACTGTCACCAACACGCCCGGCGTTCTGACCGAGGACACCGCGGATATGACGATGGCGCTGATCCTTTCGACCGCGCGCCGTCTTGCCGAGGGCTCAAGGATCATTCCGAACGGCGAGTGGACGGGCTGGTCGCCGACCTGGATGCTCGGCCGGCGCATCACCGGCAAGCGGCTCGGCATCGTCGGCATGGGCCGCATCGGCCAGGCGTTGGCGCGGCGCGCCCGCGCTTTCGGCCTGGCGATCCACTATCACAATCGGCGCCGCGTCACGCCGGCGATCGAGGAGGCGCTCGAAGCGACCTATTGGGAATCGCTCGATCAAATGCTGGCGCGCATGGACATCGTGTCCGTCAATTGCCCGCACACGCCGGCGACCTACCACCTTCTGTCGGCCCGCCGCCTCAAATACCTTCGCCCCGAGGCGATCATCGTCAATTCGGCGCGTGGCGAGGTGATCGACGAGAACGCGCTGGCCCGCATGCTGGAAGCCGGCGAGATCGCCGGCGCCGGCCTCGACGTGTTCGAGCACGAGCCGGCGGTTTCCGACAAGCTGGTCAAGCTCGCCGCCGCGGGCAAGGTCACCCTTCTGCCTCACATGGGCTCAGCGACCCATGAGGGACGCAACGACATGGGCGAGAAGGTGATCATCAACATCCGCACCTTCATCGACGGTCACCGCCCGCCCGATCGCGTGCTGCCGAGCATGCTGTAAGGGAAACGATAGGTGTCCAGGCCGCGCCTTCCGCGGGGCCGCGCCTGAACGCACAGGGTCTCGCGCATGCATGGCGTCACGGCGACGCATACGCGAGCGCTCGCTTTGATCGTAATCAATGTACATAATAAAACTTCAAATATAAATAAGAATGCGATTTGCCACAATCGCGCATTATAGGAAGGTTTCATGAAGTCGGTCAGGACCGTGCTGCTCGGTGTCGTGATTGTTGCCGCCACCTTATCGTCGGTTGCACCGGCGTTCGCGTTGGGCGGCTGCGGTCCGAACGGCCATCGCAATGGGTGGGGCCAATGCGTATGGGGCGGTCAAAATCAAAACTGGTGCCTCAGACATACGGGTCATCCCGCCACCTACGTCGGCAACGGAATATGGCGCTGTTTCTAATGATCGCCTAGGATGCCGCGCCGATCGAACGCTGCGCATGGGCGCGCTGGCGAATTGCGAGTTCGTCGGCCGCTTGCGGGCATAGGCTAGTATAGGGGCGCGGCGTTTGTGATGAGGGGTCGTTCGATGAGTAGAGCAAAGCTCGCCCTCATCTCTTCGATTTGGCTTGCCGGCGCGGCGCTGCCGGCTGAGGCCAATATCCTCATCCAGATCGATCAATCGACGCAGCGCATGAGCGTCGATGTCGATGGCGAGCGTCTCTACGACTGGCGCGTCTCGACCGGACGGCCGGGCTACGACACGCCGAATGGCGCCTTCCGGCCCAACCGGATGGACGCCGACCATTTTTCCGATGAATATGACAGCGCGCCCATGCCGTATGCGATCTTTTTCGATCTGCATGGGCACGCCATCCATGGCAGCTATGACCCGGTCGGCCATCCGGCCGCCTCGCACGGCTGCGTCAGGCTCGACCCGGCCAATGCCGCCAAGCTGTTCGACCTCGTCAAGGAGGAGGGCATGGCGAATACGTCGGTCGAAATCACCGGCGACGTGACGGTCGCGCTGCGCAATTCGAAATCCGCGCCGCGCGTGAGCGCCGCGCACAGACAGCCGCTGCCGAGTGAGCCCGATGCGAGTTGGGATCAAGACGCCCAGCAACTTGGGGCGTATGACCCATACGGCGACGCGCCACAGCCGCAGCGGGGCTACCCGCCCTACCGATATTAGGCAGCTCCCCAGCAAGGCCGAAATTTAGCACGTTGCTGTTTGGCTTGGCGGCCGGCCTGGTTCCCCGGGGAAGCGGGCCGCGCCTGGGCGCGACCCGCAAAGAACAGTGACGCGAAATCTCGTCAGGTCGATCCCTTAATTGAGCGGATAGACCGGACCCGCGCCGCCCGTGTTCGGCCAGGCCATCGAGCCGCCGAAATGCAGGTCGGCGCCATTGGCGTCTTCGACCTCGATATATTGCACGCCGTTGGCTTCCATCAAATAGTAGGTCCAACCCGTCCGCTTGTCGTGATAGGGCTTGGGCTTGGCGACTAGTTTCGGCGGCTTCGCGACCGGCTTCTTCGGCTTGTAAGGGACCCAATTCCCGTTGTCGTCCATCACGGAAATGCCGGGGCCGGGCTTAGCGGGCGGATTATAGGGCTTCCAACCGCCGGCGCCGTCATCGACCTTGATTGTGGAATAGTTGCTGGTCGAGGGCTCGGCGCGAGCGGCGCAAGCGGCGAGGGCGACGGCGGCCACAAGAGAGGCGCCGATCATCGTCTTGATTGCGTTACGCATGTTCAGTCTCCTATCGGTTGGGGCCCTGGCGGCTCCTGACCGTTCGTCGCGGCGGCGCCCGGAACGGTTCAATCGACGGTCAAAATTTTGATGGCGCGCCCCAACTCCGCAGCGACGCTTTTTCCTTGCGCAACGGATTTGAACCTTCCACGCTTCTGCGACGACCAAGAAGGCGCAGAGGCGCTTGAGGACATGGAGTCCGACGAGAGGCTGATCGCCCGCCTCAAGGACGGCGAGAAATTAGCGTTGCAGGCGCTCTATGCGCGCCACAACGTCAAAATCTTTCGCTTCGTTCTGAGGCTCGTCCGCGATGAGGGCGCTGCGGAGGATATCGTGAGCGAGGTCTTCATCGATCTATGGCGCAACCCCGGCGGTTTTGAGGGACGCTCGGAAGCCTCGACCTGGCTCATGGCGATCGCGCGCAACAAAGCCTGGTCGCTTCTGCGCAAGAAGAAGGAAGCGGAGCTCGAAGACGAGACCTTGGAGGCGATCGCCGACGAGAAGGACGATCCCGAAGTCGAAATGCAGAAGAAGACCAAGGGCGACCTTCTGCGCTCTTGTCTCTTGAAGCTGAGCGCCGAGCACCGCGAAGTGATCGACCTCGTCTACTACCATGAGAAGTCGATCGAGGAGGTCGCGGCGATCGTCGGCATTCCCGAAGGCACGGTGAAGACCAGAATGTTCCACGCCCGCAAGAAGCTTGCGGAGATCGCCAAGGCGGCGGGCGTCGATCGAGGTTGGCCATGAGCGACGCAAGCGACCGCGACGGCGCGATGCGCGAGATCGAAGAGCTCCTTCCTTGGTACGCGGCCGGAACGCTCGGCGCGGACGACAAGCGGCGCGTCGAGGAAGCGCTGGCCCGCGAGCCGTATCTGCGCGCGAGCCTCGAAACCATCCGCGAGGATCAAGGCGAAACCATCGCCCTCAACCAGGCGCTTGCCGCGCCTCGTCCGGGGGCGCTCGATAAGATCCTGGCCGTGGCGGAAGCCGAGCCGCGTCGGCCGAGCTTCGCGCGCCGCATAGTCGACGCGACGGCGCAATGGGCCGAGCGTTTGGGCCGGGCCGCCTCGGCCTCGCCGCGCGCTTTGGCTTTCGCCGTTTTTGCGGCGGCGCTTGTCGTGATCGGGCAAGGCGTCGCCATCGTCTCGCTGCTGCCGGGCGGCTCTCTCTATTCGACCGCCTCGCAGCCAAAATCATCGGCGAGCCAAGGCGGCTTCCTGCTTGTCGGCTTCGCGCCGACCGCGACGGCGGCGGAGATCGCCGACATTTTGCAAAAGAAGGGGGCGACGATTGTCGATGGGCCGCGCGGCGGCCTCTATCGCCTTCGCGTCGCCGAGAAGCCGATGACCAACGAGGAGCGCGACGCCGCCCTCGCCGCCTGGCGGAAGGAGCCGATCATCCGCCTCGCTCTGCCGGCCAACGAGCGGTGAAAGGCATGGCGACGATTACGCGTTCACGGGGTTGATCTTGACAGCTTCGCATAAAACGAAAATTTCGCATCCATAGGACGGCGCGATTTCGACGAGCGTCAGATGACCGTCGGCGACCTTTCGGGTCAGATCTCCAACCCAGCGCTCGTGCTGGGTTCGATAGGGCTCCTCGACAGAAGGATAGAGCTCGCCGAGCAATCGTTTGACCGTATGGACGTAGGGTTCAGCTCGCGTGGTGATCAATATAGCCGAAATGATATTGCCTTGAGCAAACCCGTCACAAAGAAGCCGCTGCACTCCCGAAAATTCAAGGTTGTACAGTTGACCGCCGATGTCGCGCACCGTCACCCGAGCCCCATGCTTACCGCAGAGCTGGATGCCGAGCACATCCCCATCGCCAAGGCTTGGCCGAGCCAGGAGACCGTCAGCAGTCAATTCGTAATCCATCATTCGATCCTGATCGAGGCGACGAAACGACAGATAGATTGGCTTCGCTATGTCTGCTCGACCGGCCTTACTGCGTCTTGGCCGCCGACTTCTCAGCCCCGAGCGCGCGCGCCGCATCGACGAGCCCGGCGCCGAATTCGGCCTCGTGACCCGAGCCGCCGAGCGGCTTAGTCGTCGACATCAGCGTCTTTTTCAGCGCGTCGGGGTTCAGCGCCGGATTGCGCTCCAGCACCAACGCCGCGACGCCGGAAACCAATGCCGCCGCCACCGACGTGCCGGTCTGCAAGTCGTAGCCGCCGTTCGGCGCCGGCAACAGCACATCGACGCCGGGCGCGGCGAGCGCAATGTACGCGCCGCGATTGGCGTTCTCGAACAATCGGTCGTCGGCGTCGATCGCCGTCACCGCTATGACGCGCGCGTCGGCCGCCGGGTAGAACGCCGGCGATTTCGGGCCGCCGTTGCCCGCTGCGGCGATCAGCGCGACGCCTTTATCGGCTGCTGCGGTAAGAACTCGATGCACGTCCGGGTCCTGCGGACCGGCAAAGCTCATATTGATGAGTCTCGCTTTCGCCTGCGCCGCCCAATCGACGCTCTTGACGATCGACAGCGTCGTGCCCTGCGGGCCCGATGGCGTTGATTCAAAGGCGCGGGCGGCGAGGATGCGGGCCTTTGGGGCGACGCCCTCGACCGTCCCTCTGGCGCCGATCGCGCCGGCGATCGACGTGCCGTGACCAAGCGCCGACGGCGTTCCGCCGATCGTATCGGTCCGCGCCTCGATCGCGCCTTTAAGATCGGGATGGGTCTCGTCAACGCCGGTGTCGATCATCGCGACAAGAACATTGTCGCCCGTCGCCAGGCCTCGTGTGGCGTCGACATGGAGTTTCGCCAGGGCGTATTGCGCCGAAGCGGCGGAAGGCGCCGCGCCGGCGTCGTCCTGCAGCGCGTAGACGTAATTGGCTTGGACGTTGGCGACCTGAGGCTCGGCGCCGAGCTCGCGAACCAGCGCCGCCGCGGCCCGCCCATCCGGGGCGCGCCAGAGGCGCAGATTGTCGCCAAGCAGCGCGATCTCTGTCGATTCGACTTCGACCAGGCGATGGCGAGCGCGGATCGCCTCGATGACCGTCGCTGGGATTCGCAGCGGGAATTCGACGACCGCTTCGCTCGGACGCAAACGCGTCTCGCCGGCCGGCGGCGGCGATCCATGCGACACAGTTCGAGGAACCGGCGCCGGCGCCTTGGGCGTCGCCGCCTTTTGATGTTTGCGCGGGGCAGGCGGCTCGCCGCCCTGGGGTTGCGGCGCGGTTGGAGCAACGACCGGGAAATTGCCGCCGCTTCCGCTTCCCTCCGCGCCCGCCGCTCCTGGGGCGAGCGCGAGCACAGTCGCCGCCATCAAAGCGAAGAGCGGATTGGGATTTAGCCGATAGGCGATCGCCTTCTGCATGGCTTCGTTCCCGAAGCGCCCGGCGGAAGCGCGCCGCGTTCGGCAATTTTCCATCCGAGCAGCTCGATCGTCAATCGATAACTTCGAGCGCCGACCGCCTAAAGCGCGCGCTGAAGTTTTCTTTCTTTGTTTGAACCGTTCCGCGTGACGCCGCGACCAAAGCTCAGGAGCAGCCGATTGGCGCCCATGAAGCAGCGCCGCTTAGGAGAACGACGATGACAATCGCTTTGCCTGATAGCGGGGAATGGCTCCTCACGGCCGAGGTTCCGGGCCAACCCTTGCCGCCATTTGTCAAATTGACCGTGTTCTTCGATCAGCAGGCCGGATTGATCCAGGGCATGAATCAATCGCAGTGCGGAACGCTGTCGAAGCTTACGCGGATCTCGACGAACAAATTCGGCGCATTTTTCCAGATCAACGGGACAAGAGGCATGTTCGAAGGAACGCTCGGCGAAACCGGCGTTCTCGACCTGCGTTTCCTCTCCCCCGCGCCGTCGCGGGCCATCGCCTGCCCGATCTATCTGGACCGCGACGCGGGCGCCCGCCGGCGAGGACTTCCGGCCGCAAAAGCCATGATCGCGCAATTCGCGGCGCGCGACGGCTATCCCGCATTTCCCAATATTTCGCGGGCGAAGGTCGTCTCGAGCCTGCTCAGCCGCATCGAGAAGCCCGAACGGATCGATCAAGGTCAGACTTATCTGTGCGGCCCGGCCGCATTCATCTACGCTTTCTCCATGCACGATATCGCCGAATACGCGAAGTTTGTGATCGATCTCTATGAGGTCGGCCGCGCCCGCATCGGCGCGCTGGATGTCGCCCCCGGATCATTCCGGTTCGATCGCATGCCCGAAATGATGGACTCCGCCGCAGATTGGATCGCGCTCGGGTCTCTCAGAGACTCGGAAAACTGGTTCTGGCAATTCCATACCAACGAGTTGCCGTTCATTAACGCCCGCACGACCTCCGGCAATGACTGGCTCACCTGGGAAAGCACGCGCGGCGACACCCCATCCTCGGACGTCGCCAAGTGGTTCAGGAAATTGGGCTACGCCGAGGTCGTGGATGAGACCGACGATGATCCTCGGCCAATCAGCAGTTTGATCGAGGCCGACCAAAAGTACCGCAACGGCTATAAGGTCTGCTTGGGCGTATGCGCGAACTTCATTGAAGCGAAGACGCATGCCGAGGCGGCGGCCGGAGGCGGTTTCGACCACTGGATCGTGCTTGCCTCGCCCATCGAGTATAGCAACTACATCCGCTTCAAGTTCTTCACCTGGGGCGGGTTCCGCAATATCGAGTTCAATCTGACGCAGGAAGAGTTTCTGCCTAGCTACTACGGATTTGTTGCGGCCCGCCGCTGACTTAAGGGGGTCGCCCGGCGGCGCGGCGCAGAGGCCCGTTAGGTCGGCCGTTTATCGGCCGGAGCCTTATCCAGCGAGAGATCGGCCGGCGATTGACTTCGCCCGCCGATCCATAGATGATTCTGAGGTTAAGCCCTCGCGGCCGACGCCGCGGGGCTTGTTGTGTTGACGCGTCGGCATCGTTTTAACTTTCGTTGCAACAGCAAGAGGAGATAACCCATTCGTCGTCCCATGAAGGCCGTAGCGACTCCGGAGAAAGGGGGGCCGCAGATCAATCGCGACATACGGGCGCGGGAAATTCAACTGATCGACGCCGAGGGTCACAATCGCGGCGTCATGGAAACCACAGATGCTTTAAAGCTCGCCGACGAAGCGGGCTTAGACTTGGTGGAGATTGTGCCAAACGCCACTCCGCCGGTCTGCAAAATCCTCGATTTCGGCAAATTTCGCTTTCTCGAGCAGAAGAAAGCCGCCGAGGCCCGCAAGCGGCAGAAGATCGTCGAGATCAAAGAAATCAAATTGCGCCCCGGCATCGACGATCACGACTACGAGGTGAAGATGCGGGCGGTGCGCCGCTTTTTCGAAGAAGGCGACAAGGTCAAGGTGACGTTGCGCTTTCGCGGCCGCGAGATGGCGCATCAGGACCTCGGCTTCAAGCTGCTTAATCGAGTCCGCATCGAGACCGGGCCGATCGCCAAGGTCGAGGCCGAGCCGTTGATGGAAGGGCGCCAGATGACCATGGTGCTCGCGCCAAAGTAAATTCGCCTTCAATCCTCGCGACTTCGTGAAGCCGAGAGGCCATCGGCATGGGCGGCATGCCGACGGCGCCATAGCGATCGCCTCAGGGGCGAGCTATGTCAAAGCCGCAATTTTGGATGGGGCGCCGCTGCGGCTGCGTCGGGAGAATCTGCGGCGGATAGCCTCGTGAGCTTAGCAGAAGACACCACTGTCCCGGCGCTGACTACGCCGGCGCCAGCGGCGACGGCCCGAGGCGTCGCCGAACAGACGACGGTCGCCGTCATTTTGGCGGTCAGCGTCTCGCACATGCTCAACGACATGATGCAATCGCTGGCGCCGGCGCTCTATCCGGTGTTCCGCGACGAATTGGGCCTGACTTTCTTCGAAACAGGCCTGATCACCTTCACGTTCCAGGTGACGGCGTCGTTGCTGCAGCCGCTCATCGGCCTCTACACCGACCGCCGCCCGCAGCCCTTTTCGCTGCCCGTGGCGATGGTCTTCACCTTCTCCGGCTTGACCGTCCTTGCCTATGGCCAAGGCTATACGATGCTTTTGATCGCGGTCGGGCTGATCGGCATCGGCTCGGCGATTTTCCATCCCGAGGCCTCGCGCGTCGCAAGAGCCGCCTCTGGCGGCCGGCACGGTTTCGCCCAGTCCCTGTTTCAGGTCGGCGGCAATTTCGGCCAGTCGCTCGGGCCGCTGATGGCCGCCTTCATCGTCGTGCCCTATGGCCAGCGCTCGGTCATCTGGTTCACGGGGCTCGCGCTGCTCGCGGTTGCGATCTTAACGCGGGTGAGCCAATGGTACGCCGCGCGAAAGCCCGCGATCAAACACGCCATCGCGGCGAAGGCCTCGACGCTGCCGCGCGCGATCGTCACCCGCTCCATGGTCATTCTCGTCACCATCATGTTCTCGAAGGTCTTCTATCTTTCGAGCCTGTCGAGCTACTATACGTTCTATCTCATCAACACTTTCAAGGTGTCGGTGCAGGATTCGCAGCTCTATCTGTTCGTCTTCCTTGCGGCCGCCGCGGCCGGCACCTTCATCGGCGGTCCGGTCGGCGACCGTTTCGGCCGCAAGTTCGTCATCTCGGGCTCGATCATCGGCGTGCTGCCGTTCACGCTCCTCCTGCCGCATCTCAACCTGTTTTGGACCGCGGTCGACAGCGTGATGATCGGCCTGATCCTCTCCTCGGCTTTCTCCGCGATCGTCGTCTATGCGCAAGAGCTGATGCCCGGCAATGTCGGC
>DATGHD010000265.1:0-27644 GCA_035308145.1 Roseiarcus sp. | reverse complement strand
GGTCGTCGAGCGTGCCGAAAATGATGTCCGGCCCCGCGCCGACATTGGCGGCCACCGCCGATTTCGGGCGGATGTCGTCCCAGCTCTCGGCGTCGACGCGCACCTTGACGCCGGTCTGCTCGGTGAATTTCTTGGTGTTGGCGACAAAGGCGTCGAATTCGGCCTGGATGAATTGCTTCCAGCGCAAGACCCGGATTTGCGCGCCGGCCTCCGGCGGCGGCCCGTTCCATTCGGGGGCGGCGACGGCCCGGGCCGAGCCCAGCAAGCTCACGCCAGCGGCGGCGACGCCCGCGCCAAGCAGTCCACGCCGGCTGATCTCGCCCATGCCTTCCTCCCTTTTTGACGCGCCGCGTAGGTCTGGCGGCGCCTTTCTCGTCTATTATCGGCGTCTTGTTGCGCTCGTCAAAGACCGCGACGCGAGAGGCGCCACGCTCGATCGCCGCCGCCGCGATCCTTCAGGCGCGAGGGCCGGCACAAAATGCCACCCGATAAAATCGCCAACCGCATTGTCATCCCGCGCAAGCAGGAATGCAAAATCTCGCTAACCTGGGCTTTGTATTTTGCTTTCGGCGGGTTTCAGCTGCGGAGCGCTTGAGAGCCGACCCTCAAGTGATTGGATCGCAGGAATCGGGTTGAATTTCGGCTTGGCGTCCACAATGTCAGCGAAGAAATGAAATCCGAGGCCGAGCAATGGGCCAGCACGCGCAACATTATCTCATCTTCGAAACGGCGAGCGGCTTTTGCGGCCTCGCCTGGAGCGAAAAAGGCGTCACGCGCTTTCAACTGCCAGTAAAGACCGCCGAAGCCGCGGAGCGGCTGTTGCTGCGCCGAGCGCGAGGCGCCGAGCCTGGCGCGGCGCCGCGGGAAATCGCCGCGACAATCGCCGCCGTGAAGCGCTATTTCGCCGGCGAAGAGGTCGATTTTTCCGACGTGGCGCTGGATCTTGCCGATCAGGGCCCGTTCTTCAAGCAAATCTACGAGGCGGCGCGACGCGTCGGTTGGGGCCGCGCCACAACCTATGGCGCCTTGGCGAAGGAGCTCGGCGCGGGCCCCGAGGCCGCGCGCGACGTCGGCGAGGCCATGGCCAAGAATCCGGTGGCGCTGATCATCCCCTGCCACAGGGTGCTCGCGGCCGGCGGCAAGATCGGCGGCTTCTCCGCGCCCGGCGGCTCGGCGACCAAGCAGCGCATGTTGGAGCTGGAAGGCGTGAAGGTACAGCCGCCAAAGGCAGCGCAGCGGGCGTTTCAGTTTTGAGGCGAGGCGCCCCGCCGTCTCATGACGCGTCTGCCCCCACTGACCGCAGATCGCACGCGAGGCGCAGGCGCGCTGAACCGCGGAACCTCCTTCCATAGCCGCTTCGCCACTGAGCCGATCAAGGCAATGGCCCAAACCTCCGGAAAAGCTGCCAAGGCTTCGGCGGCTACGTCAGCGGCGATACGAAACTCGCGCTGGCGCGCCAGCTGATACTTATTCTGCGCCTCAATCGCTGCTCGCCGCATCGCGTCATTCCAACAGTTTCATGAAATTGCGCTTTTTGACGAAGCGCTGCTTGAGGGCTGCGACATAGGCCGCCTGTTCAGCCGCGCTTCGCAATCCGCGCATGCGGGCGATCAGCGCCGCGGCCTGCGCGTAGCCGGAATTGCCGCCGTTGCTGGCGAGTTGCTCGACCTCCTCGGCATAGGTTTGAAGAGCTTCGCGCGGATGCTGCTTCTCGCTCGCCGCAGCAAGGGTTTTTTTTCTACTGGCCGAGCCGCCGTGCTTGCGCAGAGACGCCCAAGCCGCGGCGTACATTTTCTCACGCGTCAGAATGTCAATAAGAAGGTCGGCGTCGGTCGAGTACGATCCGGCGCTCTTGGCGAGGCGCTCCTCGAGAAACTTCGCGGCGCGCTCACGCGCGTTCGCGCCGGCGCAATTGCGAAGCCCGTTGTAGAGGCCCAGGCTCGGCGCCTTTTCGAACGCTCGCCATAGACGCGCCTCAGCGTCCTCGCCTCGGCCGGCCTTGGCCAGAAGCCCGGCGGCGAAGAGCACAAGCCCTTCGTCCGGACGGCCGTCCTCAAATAGCCATAAGCCCTCTTCGGCGCGGCGCAGCGCTTCTTCGCTCCGGCCCTGCGAAAGACAGAACTCGGCCAATTGCAGATAATCCCAAGGCGACGACAGGTCCTTGGCGCGTAGGGCGATGCGGGTTTCGACGTCGCCATCCCGCTCAGCGAAAAAATCGAGGATGCCCAACAGACGATCGTGATCGTAAGAAAATTCCTCGCTCTCGGGGGTCCTCCCCAAGCGAGCGGGCAGCTTTTCCCAGGCTTCGGTCGCAAGGCGTCGATATTCGGCTAGCCCCTTTTCGCCGAGCGCGTCCGCGTAAAGCGCGGCGGCGCCGTTGAAGGTTTCGAGGTCGCTCTCGATCTCGCGCGCGACGAGGTCGCGAGCGAACCGCACAGGTTCGGGTCGAGCCGCGCGCGCCGCGGCGAGATGAATGTCGCGGGCGAAATTCAGCAGCTCACGGCAATGCCCCTCGGAATCGTCGATCTTCTCAGCCGCCTGTTCGATGCGATCGATCGCGCGCTCCGCGAGTTCGAGGGCGAGGCCGGCATGTGCGCCCGCGGCGAGATCGGCAAGGAGGTCGAGCGCCTCCTTGACGCCCGACGTCCAGCCGCCGGCCTCGCGATAGTCGACGAAGCCCCTGATGCGCGTGGCGTCGTCGATCGCCTTGCGCAACCGCGTCTCGAGGACCTTGCCGTCCGCGCTGAGCGCGATCGAGGCTGTTTCGAGCTTGCGGAACAGGACGGGATCGCGTTCCGCGAAATTCAGGATCATCTCGACGAGCGCGGCGACGCCTTTCGCCTTGAGATGTTCGCGAATGCGCGCGCTCGCGCTGTCGGCCTCCGCGTCGGCGCCCGCTCCATTGGCCGCCAGCGCCGCCGCGACCATATGCTTGCAGAAGCCCAAATCCTCGAAAGCGCGGCAGGAACATTCGCCGCCGATCTCTTTGCCGCGTCCAATGACCTCGCTTCGGTAATCCTCCGATCCGGCCACATGGGCGAGCACACGTCCCGGCTGAAGAGCGAGAATCCGCACCTGGCCGTCTCGATGGTATTGCGCGCCGCGCTCGAAAACTTTCGCGCCTGCGCGGTGGCGCAGCGCATCGACGTCGAAGCGGTCTGGCCCCTTGGCGTTCATATTAGCGGCCTCAGCAGAGGCTCCGGGTCGAGCAGGCGCAAGACTTTGTCAAGCGTGACGTCTGGCGCGCCGTCGCCGGAAGCAGAGCCCGCTATTCAGCTTGACAAGCTCTTTGTTCTCTTTATGTTCTCGGCAATCACGCCGCAGGTCCCTCGGATGGAAACCCTCGCCACCATCCTCCATGCCGACCTCGACGCCTTCTATGCTTCGGTCGAGCAGATGCTCGACCCGTCGCTCCTGGGCAAGCCCATCGCGGTCGGCGGCGGGGTCGTGCTCGCCGCGTCCTACGAAGCAAAGGCTTTCGGCGTCCATAGCGGCATGCCGGGACGGCGCGCGCAAGAACTCTGCCCGGGCCTCGTCTTTGTCGGTGGCCATTTCAAAGAGTACCAGCGCCTCGGCGACGCCGCCATCGCCGTGCTCGATGAGTTCACGCCGCTCGTCGAGCGCATCTCCATCGACGAGGCGTTCGCCGACGTCAAAGGCTGCACCCATCTCTTCGGCGCGCCCGCTGAGATCGCCGCGGCGATCCGGCGCCGCGTTCGCACCGAGCTTGGCCTGCCGATCTCGGTGGGCGTGGCGCGCACCAAGCACCTGGCGAAAATCGCTTCGCAAGTCGCCAAGCCCGACGGGCTCGTCGTCGTCGATCCCGAGACGGAGCTCGCCTTCCTGCATCCGCTGCCCGTCGATCTGATGTGGGGCGTCGGCCCGGCGACCAAGGCGCGCCTCGCCGAGATGGGCGTTGCGACAATCGGCCAGCTCGCGGAACTACCGGGATGGTCGCTCGCCAAAGTGCTCGGTCCCGCGGCAGGCGAGAAGCTCGCCGCGCTTTCCTGGAACAGAGATCCGCGCGAGATCAAGACGCATCGGCGCGCGCAATCGGCCGGGGCGCAATCGGCGCTCGGCAAGAAGCCCGCCGAAGAGAAGGTCTTCAAGCCGACGCTGCTGCATCTCGCGGACCGGATCGCAACACGGCTTCGCGGCAAATCGCGGCCGGGACGCATGGTGACGGTCCGCGTCCGCTTCGCGGACTTAAGCTCGGTGACGCGCGCGGTGACGCTCGATCAGCCGATCGCCGCGACTTTGATCCTCGCCGAGATCGCCGAGGCGTTGGTGCGCAGCGTGCTCGCCGATCATCCCGGCGAAAGGACGATCTCGCTCCTTGCGATCTCAGTCTCGCATCTCGAAGAGAATGCGGAATTGCAACTCGACTTGCCGCTCGGCCTTCGCGACGAGGCGCGCCGCCCCGGCGCCAAAAGGGGCATCAAGCGTCTGGCCGCCGATTGCGCCATCGACAAGGTCCGCGATCGCTTCGGCTGGGACGCGGTCGGCTATGCGTCAGTCGCGCTAGGCCCGAGAGGTTCCGTCCCAGACGCGTTTCGCGAGCTGGCGGAGAAGGAGCTGTGAGGATCACTGTGGCGCGGCTCAGACTGGCCAGAAATAGCTAATCGGGGCGAGCCAATAGCTTTTCGGATCCTGTTCGCTGCGATCACGGGTTAACGCAAGATCCCTCGGCCAGCGCCCTTAAAATCCCTCACGAGCCGCCCAAGCAGCCATCGTCGCATCTCTTGTATGATCGTCGTTTGCTGAGACAATACCCAATTTTGCCACGGCGGCGCTCTCCCATCCACCAAGCGCCATTGCAACGGCCTTCGGGTGAGATTCGGTAATGGGAACTCCAGGATATTTTTCTCGCAATCTACTTGCGAACATTATCCCTTGTACCAGCGCCGCACCTCGCAAGGAATTAGCGGCTTGTACCGTTCCAGCCGCGATATGATGCGTGCGACGAATCCATCGGTCCGCCTCGCGGTCAGCCGAACGTCCGGATGACCACCAGAGGGGGGCGTCAATGCCAACTCCAAATGGTCTAGATGGGATGAGGTCAACAGCCTGGTCGGCGCACGACACGCATTTGGTCTGTATTTCGCCGGAGCTGAGGAGGATCGCCAAACCGAAGGCGTTCGCCCCACCCGGATCGGCGCCCACCCAAAATCCGCCCGAAGAGTCGCCCACCGTCCGTCTCCCTCGCCACCACCATCTCGATCGTCCTAAAATTGGCAGCCGGTCACGTTGGATTGCGCGCCGCCGCCAACCCGCGCATGAGATTGGGCGTCGACCATGTCGCGACGCCGGCGCCGGCAAAGTCGCGATCCGTCGTCCAGATGTCCCCATCGACGCTCCAGGCCAGCGCCAGCATATGGGCGTCCTTGGTTGATCCGTTGCGGCTTGCCACGGCATCCTTCAAGGCAATTTCGCTCTGCGCCAACGTCGGCAACAAGGCTGCGACGGGAACGATCATCATTTCCGCGACGAGCGCGTTTACGATGGCCAAAAGCTCCGGCCGTTTCAGGCCGAGTTCGATGCGCCGCCGCGCTTCATGGATCGCCCGATCGGTCGTTACCAGCGCCGCGGAGCGCGCCGCCATCAGTATCGCGCCGGAACTCCTGCCCCGTGCCGCAGCCACCAGTATGGCCGCGTCGACAACGAGCGTTGAGGATGGCGCTTTCACTCGTTCGTTAAGCCGGCGACGAGCTTGCGCACCTCTTCGAGAGAGTAGTCGATCGGATCGACATCGCCGAAGCGGCTCAGCGCAGCGTCCTCAGCGGCGGCGTCGCGACCTTTGGCCAGCGCTTCCGCCTTCGCCAATACGGCCGCAAGGCGATCTGGGTGAGCGGCTTTAAGCGGGACAAGCAGCCCGACCGTCCGATCCCCCGACTTTACGGCCGTGGGACCCGGCAAGGCGCCGATGGATTCGCCGGAAATCTTCTGCAGGTCGCGAATGGAGATGTGAGTCATGCTCTTACATACACCTATATGTAACCGATCGCAAGACTTTGGCTGTAAGTTGCCTCATCCAACCCCCGCCGCGCGCGCAATCAGCAGCAACCCGGCGGCGACAGCGACGGCCCCGGTGGCCCGCGCGACAAGCGCGCCGGCCGGCGCCAGGCGTTCGAGAGTGATGGCCGCGGTCACAATAAGCATGGCGCGAAGGTCCATGACCCCGATGACGAGGAGGATCGCAATCAGGCCGGCGCAGCAGGAGGCGCAGTGGCGGCCGAGCCTGAGCCCGTGGCGCAAGGCCGCGCCGGCCTCCGCCGGCAAGGCGCCGGCCGGCGCCGCCCGGCAACAGGCGAGATGATGCGCCTTCCACGCGGTGAACTGGAGCGCGCCGGCGATCACGACGATGACGCCGGCGGCGATCGGAACGGCGCGCGACAGCGCCGGCTCACGCATCTCGACCGTCGTCAGCGCGACGCCGAGCGGAAACACGGCCACGCCAACCAGGGTCCAGACGAAGAAATACCCGAGGCCCGCCAAAGCCGTCAGCCGACGGAGGCGCGTCACGCCCGTTTGCGCGACGGCTTGGCGGTAGCGCCGCAGCATCGAGACCAGCGACGGCAGCATCATCGCCGCCATCATGACGACCCACATGCCGAGGAACGACGCCGCGGCGCCGGCCCAGCTCTCGCCGGGCATCTGCATCCAGGCCATCGACATCGTCCAGCCGCCGGGCATCGGCATCTCGCCCATCGCCGACATGGACGCGCCCGAGACAATCGTCGCCGCCGCGGCGCCAGCGAAGAGCAGCGCCGCGACGCCGAGAAAGGCGCCTCGGGAAGCTGGCTCGGCGACCATGGGTCGCGAACCATCGCGCTCCCGAAGCGCGCCGAAGAAAGCCGCGAACGGACTCAACGCTTGTCGTATTTGTCGTGGTGGCGCCACCAGACGCCTTTCTCGTTCCGCCCTTTGGGCGCGCGGTCGAGCCATTGGTACATGCCCCAGAGGCCATCCAGTCCGCGCGCAAAGGCCGAGTACGTGTGATAGACGACGCCATCCTCGAGCGCAAAGGCGCTCATGCCCGGCCTCTCGCGCATGAAGGTTTTCGCGTCGGTTCCGGTCATGGCCGCAATCTCGGCGACCGGCCCCTCGTCGCCGCCCAATCGCAACGCCGCCGCCGGCCGATAATTGTATTCAGCGCCTCCCTCGCGCTGTTGCTGTTCGGTCAGAGAGACGTTGAAATCGAAGTTGAACTCGCCGCCGAGCGAGGAGGCCCAAGGAAAAGTCCAACCCATCCGCCGCTTGAACGCTTGGAGCTTGGCGATCGGCGCGCGCGATACCGCCGAAAACATGACGTCGTGGTTCGCCAGGTGAACGACGGAGCCGTTGAACCCGTCCGCGATCGCCGAGCAGGACGGACACCCGGCCGAAAAATCGGGCCCGAACATGAAGTGGTAGACGAGGAGTTGCGAGCGCTCTTTGAAAAGGTCCGCGAGCGAAGCGCTCCCTTCGTCGGTCTCGAATTTGTACTCCTTTTCGACACGGACCCAGGGCAGCTCCCGTCGCTGCCGCGCCAGTTCGTCGCCGCGCCGCGTCAGCTCCTTCTCCGCCTCGAGCAGCTTGATCCGCGCCGTCAGCCATTCCTCGCGCGTTCCGGTCGCATGTGTCGGCATGGTACGTCACTCCTTTGGTGTCCTTCGCCTGTCGTTTCCTCGCGCCGCGACCCAATTGATCGGAGGCCCGTAATGGATCAGTCCGGAATCCGGCGCTCGTATTCTTTCCGCAACCGACGCCAGCCGTCCCAGAAGGGCTCCGGCTCTTTGCCTCGCGCGCGGGCGACCAGAATGTCGAGGTGCATATGCCAGCCGGCGCTGACATTCAGCATATTGGCGCGGTCAGGCAGGCGGCGATGGATTATGGTGAGCAGCACCTCGTCGCCCTCCGGATTGAGCTCGAAGGAGACCTCGCCGCTCTCGCCCCAGGCGATGGCGAGCCTATGGGGCGGATCGAGCGCGATGATCCTACTCTGCATCCGATGTTCTTCGGAGAAACCGGGCGGCCGCTCACCGGGCGGATTGGTCAACTCGTTATTCCGCCAGACCAATTCGAGCGGCGCGCCGGCCTTCAATTCCATCTCGCCCGCCGCCAGCCACTGACGGCGGAGATCGCCGTCGGTGAGATAGGCCCAGACGCGCTCGATCGGCCCCGGCAGGAGGCGCTGGATCTTCAGCGTCGCCGGCTCGATCAGCGCGCCATAGCCGCGCGCGGTCGCAAGATCATTCATTCGTCCTCTCCTGTTTTAAGGATGGGGATCGTCGCGCGTCCGCGGCGCGCAGGAGGCCTTCGAGCGCGTCCAGGCGGCCGGTCCAAAAACGCTTGTAAAAGCTCAGCCATTCATGGGCGCTGGCGAGCGGCCGGGGGTCGAGGCGGCAAAGATGGGTGCGACCACGGACTTCGCGACGGATCAAGCCGGCGTGCTCCAGCGCCTTGATATGCTTCGAGGCGGCCGCCAGCGAAATCGCGAAGGGCTGCGCGAGCTGGCCAACCGTCCGCTCGCCGCCGGCGAGTTCGAGCAGCATCCGCCGGCGTGTCGAGTCGCCAAGGGCGTGAAAGACGGAGTCCAATTGCGGGGTCGCTAATTCAACCATGTGGTTGAATATAACGCGCCAGTCCGGAAAGTCAACCGTTTGGTTGAATGATGGAGAGGCGGGTCGGGTTATGTCGCAACGGCGCCGATGGGGCCCATTGATGATCCGCAGCGCAGCCGGGAAAGGTCCGATTAAAAGTGGACGAAGTCAGCCGCGGGGACATGCGGGGAGCGAGCGCGCAAGCGCTGTCGTACGTACGTTCCTTCCTCCCTCGTCGCGCCGGGCGCGCGGGCCGGCTGCGCTGCGCCGCCTGCCGCATCAGAGGGGCGCGCTCAAGCCAGTGACCCGGCTCACCACATATAAGACTCCGACGAAGGGCGGACTTTCTCATTGTTTGCATGGCGGAGCGAAGCGCAAAATGCTCGCCAAGCAATCAATGAGAACGTGGCGCTGGAAGCCAGCGCCAGCCTCAGATTTGTTGAGCCCGACAGAGACGGTGGCGCATAAAAAAATCCCCGCGGCTTGTCGGCGCGGTGCGTTGTAATGCGTCCTCTGGGCTGACTCGGATACGCAGGAGGACCAAAATGCGCAGAATCGTCGTCGCCACCTTCTTGAGCCTCGATGGCGTCATGCAGGCGCCCGGCGGCCCGCAGGAGGACCCGACCGGCGGCTTTAAGTTCGGCGGCTGGACCGCCCCTTATTTTGACGAGGCGCTCGGCGCTTCGCTCGGCGAAATTTTCGGCCGGCCTTTTGATCTGCTGCTCGGCCGCAAGACCTACGACATTTTCGCCGCACACTGGCCCTATGTCAGCGATCCGAACGGCCCGATCGCCGGCCCCTTCAATCGCGTCACAAAATATGTCGCTTCGCGCTCCAAGCCGAAGCTCGCCTGGCGGAACAGCCAATGGCTGGGCGAGGACGTCGTCGCATCGCTTAAAGATCTCAAGAGCCAAGACGGCCCCGACCTTCTCGTCCAAGGCTCGAGCGGCCTCCTCCAGACGCTTTGGAAGGACGGCCTCGTCGACGAATTCAGCGTGCTGATCTTCCCGGTGGCGCTCGGCAAGGGCAAGCGCCTCTTCGGCGACGGCGCCATTCCGGTTGGGCTGAAGCTCGTCAAGGCGCAATCGTACCCAACCGGCGTGATCGTCGCGAACTACCAGCCCGACGGCGCGGTCAAGACCGGCGACTTCCAGCTCACTGAGCCGAGCGAGGCCGAGATGGAGAGGCGGCGCAACCTGAGCTGAGCGGGCGGTCCGCGACGGCAAGGCAGTCATCCCGGCCGAGTTCGACTCGGCTGGGATCGCCGACGTCGTCCGATAGGCATTTGGCGCCTCGGCGGCCCGTTAATCGACGGTCGGCTCGCCCCCTTCCTCGAACGCCGGCGTTATGGGTTCCGGGTTCTCGCCTTCGGCGAGCCCCGGAACCCATGAACACAGACTTTCGCCCTAAAAGATTGGGCGCATAGCTCGGCGAAGAGTCGGCGACGCCTGACGAACTAAACGCGCTGTTGTATCGGCCGCGGCGATCAGTGAATATTGGCGGCAACCTCGTTGAAGGTCGTGCTTAGCTTGTTGCCGATGACGCTGAGGGACGCGATGATCACGAGCGCGACCAGCGAGGCAAGGATGCTATATTCGATCGCCGTCGCGCCGGAATTGTCGGCGAGAAACTTTTTCGTAAGACCTTGCATTTGGGAACCTCATATACCCGGCGGCAGCCGCCCGCCGATACTTTCGTATAGCACAAAAGGGCGGAAACGAGCGATTGCTAGCGATCGGTATCGCTAATCGCATGTGCAAGCACGGACCGACAATTTCTGGCCGAATGTCGTCTTCGCGGATATGCTTCCCTTTTCCGTGGCCATACGACGCCGCGGCAGAAACGAAGAGCAGGAATCCGTTTCCAAATGTTTTGCGCGCTAACCCATTGAAAAAGCTCAATTCGGCAAGGAGTGAAATTTGGAAATATTTGGAAAAAGAGACCGCCCCCATTAGGGGCGTCGCTTGCGGTCGAGTGTGGAATCGCTTGGGACAGATCTCAGCGCCGAGGCCCTCCTCACCCCGCTTGCGGGGAGTGGTACGGTGAGGGGCAGGTCGCTTAGCCTCAACGTCGAGCTGACTAACCGGCCCGCGTTGCCTCTCTCCGTTCAGCACTTCACGAGGAGAGGAGAATGAAACGCGGGGGAACGACCAATCGTCGCGCCGCTTAAGACGACGCCCCGCCGCCGACATCGCCCCGAGCCGCCGCGAGCCAAGGCCGCGCCAGCAAAGTGAAGGCGACGATGTGCGTGATCATCAGCAAGGGCACGTAGATGATCGGGATCACGTACGTGGCGCCGAGTTCCCCCGCCAGCGCGGGAAGGCCGACCTGATTGCCGTGATAATAGTCGATGAGGATGTCGGCCGCGCCCGCGACATTGAAGGCGACGACGAACAGCCAGAAGAGCGGACGCACTCTTATCGTGAGAAGCGCCTGCATGGCCAGCAATCCGGTGGCGAAGTCGCCGTAGGCGGCGAAGGTCGCGAAGCTCGCTGGCAGATTAGGGCCGATCACGCCTGGAACAATGAAGACGAGCCCGAAAAAGCGAAAGCTGTGCAAGGTCGCGATGGCGCGATGCGCCTCAACGGGGTCCAACGCCCCGAGCCTCGGCCAAAGATACGCGCTCAAGAAAAGCAGCCAAGGGACATAGCCGAGTACCAGATGGATGTTAAAGACGGTTGCCGGGGACATTTTGGTCTCCTGTCTGCGCGGTTTTGGCGCCTCGATCGCGCCACCTCGCGCTTGAGATTTTCCCGCTGTTCTAATGTCGCCTGCTTTATGTGACCTGCCTCGCGCCGACATGGCGGCGTTTACATGCGCAAGTACCTCCTAGCCAAACGCCGGTCGAGCAGCCTCGCCGAGGCGAGCGTCTAGCGCCCGCTCTGCCCGACGCCGGCGTAGTTGGCGCAGCGACAGCGCGTGCAGCAGGATCGAGCTTGGCGCCACGAAGGCGGGGGTCAGCACGCCGGGATAAGCGCCGGCGCCGATACTCAACACATTCGGGACAATCAACTGGAAGGGGCCGGGCGAAGTGATCATCCCTAAGGTGATCGCGACGGCGAAGTCGGCGAGGCCGAAAATGTTCCAGGCGATTGCGGCCCTCCGTCCCTGAGCCGCGCCTGTCGCCAGGGCGATCGCCGCCGGCACGGCGAGGAGGCCGGTCAGCGTATCGCCAATTCCCGCCGGCAACGCGAACACGCCGGGCAGCGCCCCACGCAGCCAGGCGGCGAGAGCCCAGCTGCCGAATATGCGGTAAAGCTGAAGAGCGACGAGCCAGGTCGCCGGCATCGCATCGAGCGCCTGCCCCACCCGCTTCGACAACAGCAGCAGCGGCGCGCCGATGATCACAGGCAGGAAGATCGCCAGCGGCAGCACCGGTAAGGGTGAGGCGTCCACGCCGAAGGCGCCATTGATGGCCGCGCTCCAGGCGACAGCGAACCAAAGCGTGTATGGGATCATGACCGCCAGCCAGGTCGTGCGGCGTTGGCGAGGCGTCAGGTCTGTGCTTTCGAGGCCGAGCCACAAACCAACCGCGATAATTCCATGGGCCATCAACTGGTGGGCCGTCGTCGGAAAACCGCTGGCCGGGATGATCGGCTGCCAGTAGATCAGCACCATCCACAGCAGCGTGAGCGGCAGGATCCAAAGCAAGCTGCGCCAAGCGGGGCGCGGCGGAACGATACCGGCGGGAACAGGGGCGACGGTCATCAGCGGTTCTCCACGTGAGTCCTTAGATCAGGCGTTGATTGGCGCCGCCTCGAACACCGCGGTTAAAATGCCGAGCCGGCCTTCCATGAGATTTCGTCCGAGATTGGCGGCAAGCTGCGCGAAGTCCGGCCCCATCACCACGCCGAGATTGGGCGACGGCGGCGGCCCTGACGCGCGAAGCTCAGCGATCCAGGCCTTAGCGGCCTCCGTGTCGTCCTGCCATGCGACATTGCGGAAACCGGCAGGTTCGATCGCCTCGCGCGTCGCGGCGGCTGTCAAAAGAAAGCTCGTCGCCGGCGTTCGCGCCCAAGGCACGGGATAGTGCGGCTCGCCGCTCATCAACACGACGTCGAAAGTCGCAAACCTGCCGCCTGATTTCAGCACGCGGCGGATCTCGCGGTACAGCCGCGCCCGATCGGCGATGTTCATCGCCACATGCTGCAACAGCGCGACGTCGAAGCTCTCATCGTCAAAAGGAAGCTCCAGCGCGCTGGCGGTCTTAAACGAGGCCTTTTCGCTCTGTCCCGTACGTTGGGTCAGATAGCGCGCGGCCTCCACGAAGGGCTCGCTGAGGTCGACGCCCGTGACCCGGCAGCCATAGGTCGCCGCGAGAAAGCGCGCCGGCCCGCCGACGCCCGAGCCGACGTCGAGAACCGACATGTCGGCGGCGATCCCAGCCAATTTGGCGAGTTCGGCGGTCGCCGCGAGGCCGCGGGTATGAAACTGGTCGAGCGCGCCGAGTTGCTGGGGCGTGAGCCGCTGATCCTCCGGCCCGAGGGCTGCGAGCGCCGTTTTCAGCCGTTCGGTGAGGCCGGTCGCCCGATAGTGGTCGCGCACGCCGTCAAGGACATCGCTCATTTTCAAAATCCCTCGAAGGTTCCGGCCGGCCGTCGCAAATCTTTACGTCCCGACGTCGCCGCGATTCCTCAATTTGCGAGGTCAGATGTACGACGCCTTTCCGCGCGAGACTATTGGCGATAATGTCGATGGGCTATGAAGCAGAACTTCACAGTGCGGCATGGCGCGCTCGACGGCGTCGAGGCGTTCTTGAGCGTCGCCCGGCGCCGCAGTTTCCGCAAAGCGGCCGCGGAACTCGGGGTCACGCCATCGGCAATGAGCCAGGCGATACGCGCGCTCGAAGCGCGGGTCGGCGCGGCGCTCTTCATCCGCACCACGCGCAGCGTCGGGCTGACCGAAGCCGGCGAACGATTCCTTTCGCGCGCAAAGCCCGCCTTCGAGGAGTTGGTCGCGGCAAGCGAAGCGGCGCGTGATCTCGGGCGCCGTCCGACCGGCCTCTTGCGCCTTTCCGTTCCCCGCGCGGTCGTCCCGCTAATTCTGGAGCCGGTCATCGCCTCTTTCTGTCAGGCCTATCCCGAAATCGAACTGGAGATCGCCGCAGGCGACGAGATGGTGGATATTGCGGCCGGCGGCTTCGACGCCGGCATTCGTCTCGGTGAGTTCGTCGCGCCGGATATGGCGGCGGTGCGGCTGACGCCGCCTTTCACGCTCGTGGTCGTCGGCAGTCCCGACTATCTGCGCGGGCGGAAACGGCCGGAACGCATCGACGATCTCAGCAGCCACGCCTGCCTGCGCTTACGCCGTTCGAACGGGTCGATCGCGCCCTGGCCCTTTGTCGACGGCAACAAGACGGTCGAGGCCGTCGTCTCCGGGCCGCTCATCGCGCACGACTACCCGACGCTCCTCGGAGCGGCGATTAAGGGCCTGGGACTTGCGCAGGCGCCTGGCCCGCTTGTCAGAGCGCCGATCGCCGAGGGAAGGTTGCAGGCGCTGCTGACGCCCTTCGCCGTCACCACGCCGGGCGTTTTTCTGTACCACCCGGGCCGACGTCAGGTCCTGCCCAAACTGCGCGCGTTCATCGAGCACGTTAAATACCGGAGCGCCGACGGACCGCGTGAGCGAACAAGAGCGCGAAAGTCGCGCAAGCACGATGGGGCGGAGAGCTGATCGGCGAGCCGGAGAGTTCCGTCCTTGAGCTCGTCCCAAGAAAGACCGTCACCCATGGTCAATATTCAGACAGTTCGACGCATCGCGGCCTCGCTGCCGGAGACCGAAGACCTATCCACGACCTTGGCGTTGCGCTTCGAGGTGCGCGGCAAGGGATATGCCTGGAGCTGGCACGAACGCGTCGAGCCCAAACGGCCCAGGCGCCCGCGGCTCGATGTGCTGGCCGTGCGTTGCCCGCCGGAAGAGAAGGAAGCGATATTGTTCTCCGATCCAAAAAAATTCTTCACGGAGGATCATTACCGCGGCTTTCCCGCGGTGCTGGCGCGCCTCGACAACATCTCCGCCAAGGAGATGCGCGCGCTCCTTACCGCAGCATGGCGCTGCCAGGCGCCGCGCGCGCTGGTGAAGGCGACGATGGCCAAGCAGCGTGCGACGCGCCCTGCCCGCTCCCGCGCGCCGGATTGATTGGTCAGTTCGGCGCGTCACGCGGCGTCAGCAGCCATATATTCTCCGTCGCGGCGCATTTTCCCTTCAATCCGCCGGCGACATCGGCGCTCGCCAGAAGCTTTAAGTCGTAGCTTGCCTGGTAGCGCCGGGCGACTTCTTCATAGGTGACCGAGAACGGCGGTCCGGCGAGGAGGCGCTGATCGTATTCGTATGAGATCAGCAATTGCGGCGCGCGATCGGCGATCTCCATCAGATGCGCTGCGTATCGGCCCCTATCGGTCTCGGGCAAAGCCACCAAAGCGGCGCGGTCATAGACCGCGTCGACGCGGCCGAGATCGTCGCGGGATACATTGAAGATGTCGCCGACGAGGATGTCGATCCCCTCCGCGCCATAGCGGCCGATCCTCTTGTCGCCGCTTATGGTTGGCCTAACACCGAGTTCCTCGAACAATTGTCCGATCGCCATCTCGCTCAGTTCCGCGCCGACCACGCGATAGCCGCTGGAAAGCAGCCAATGAATGTCGCGCGTCTTGCCGCAAAGGGGCAGAAACACGCGGGCGCCTTTTGGCAAGGACAGGAATTTGAAGTTCGCCACCAGGAGCCGATTAGCCTTGCCCTCGTGGAAAGCGATTTCGTTTCGCTGCCATTTTCGGCGCCAAAAGTTCTCGTCCATGAGAAGAGCCCCTGCTCACCCCCGCCGTCCGGCGGCCGAGGACGCATTCAGCGCCACGGCGCCGCGAATGAGCGCCTTAAACGCCTTTTCATTGATCGTCTCGCCCTCATGGATGTCGATCGCGCGTCTCGCGCCGCCTTCGAGGCTGGAGTTGAAGAGGCCCGAAGGGTCCGCCAACTTGGCGCCGCTGGCGAAGGTCAGTTTCACGGCGTTCTTATAGGTCTCGCCGGTGCAGATGATGCCGGCGCGCTCCCATACCGGAACCCCTAACATCGAGTTCGACGGCTTTCTCCATTTCACCTCCTCGACCACGTCGGGGCAGGCCTCTTTGATGAGACTTCGGACCTTAGCGAGCGTCTCGCCGCGCCAATCGCCGAGCGCCTTGATTCTCGCATCGATCAGATGGGAGGGAGAGGCGTCGGCTTTTGCTTCCTTCGAGGCGTTCTTCATTTCTTTCTTCATTGTTTTCGCTTTCTTCACGGGCGGCCCCGCGTTCCGACTGGGGCCAAACGTCGCCGACCTGCAGCCCAAGCTTGAGTTCGTCTCGCCCTTTGTTCGACGCGGCCCGCAGGGCAAGTCGGACCAGGGGCGGGATGGGCTAGAGCATGCTGCTTTGAAATAGAACCACTTAAGTCATTTAAGAGCGAAGCGAAGCAATCCACTCATAGGGCTGAGCTCTATGAATGGATTGCTTCGTCGCTACGCTCCTCGCAATGACAACGACGGGTTCCGTTTAAACGCCGCGCGCTCTAGAGGCGAGTTCATCTATGTCCGCTTGCCCCTTATTCTCTTGGCTGACGCTGAAGCCATTCGACCTTGCTCACGCTCGCCGAGCGGCGCGATCACCAGCATTTTGAGCTTCTACGCTAGATTTTTTTAGCCCCCATGTCACACCGCCAGCCCCTGCCTCGTCTTGGTGTCGGAACCAACAAAGGAGCCCATCATGACCGCCAAACTCGATCCCTTCGCCGTCGCCCCTTCGCTGATGAAGGCTTGGCTCGGCGCATCAATGACCGTCGCCTCGAGCCTCGAGCCGAGCCTCAGGCATCTCGTGGAGATCCGCGCCTCCCAGATCAACGGCTGCGCCAATTGCCTCAACATGCATGCGGCGGACGCGCGCTCGAAAGGCGAGACCGAGCAGCGCATCTACCTCCTGTCGGCCTGGCGGGAAGCCCCCTGCTTTAGCGAGCGCGAACGCGCCGCCCTCGGCTGGACCGACGCGCTGACCCGGCTCTCCGAAGGGCGTTCGCGCGACGCCGCCTACGAAGCGCTCAAAAGCCATTTCACCGAAGAGGAGCAGGTCAAGCTCACGCTGATGATCAATGTCATCAATGGCTGGAACCGCATCGCGGTCGGTTTCGGCTTGTTCGCCGATCCGGCGGCGGCGAAGGCCGTCGCCGCCAAGGCGGTCGCCGCTTAGATGACAGGCGTCAGCCACGAGGACGCAGCGGCCACATTCGAGCCGCTGCGTCCAAAGCTCATGCGCGTCGCCTACCGCATGCTCGGCTCCGTGGCTGACGCAGAGGACGCTGTGCAGGAGGCCTTCATCCGCTGGATGAGGGCCGACCGCAGCGAGGTGCGCGAGCCCGAGGCGTACTTGCGCCGTTCGGTCACGCGCCTCTGTCTCGATCAGCTGAAATCCGCGCGCGTTAAGCGCGAGACCTATATTGGGCCCTGGCTTCCCGATCCCGTCGTCGAAGAGAGCCAAGAGGACGACGTGACCTTGCCACTGATGCTGGCGCTGGAGCGCCTTTCGCCGCTCGAACGGGCGGCCTTTCTGCTGCACGACGTGTTCGGGCTGGGCTTCGAAGAGGTCGCCGCGACCGTCCAGCGCGATCCCGCAGCCTGCCGCCAGCTCGCGACCCGCGCCCGCGCCCATGTCCGCGAGGCGAGGCCGCGCTTCAAGCTCGAGAAGCAACGCGGCCTCGAACTTGCCGAGGCTTTTTTCGCCGCCTCGCGCTCAGGCGACATGAAGGCGCTCGGCGCCATGCTGGCGGCCGACGTCAGCGTCCATGCCGACGGCGGCGGTAAACGCCCGGCGGCCATGGCGCCGATCGTCGGCTTCGAAGCCGTCATGAAGTTTCACGAGTTTCTTAGGGCTCAGTTCCAGAAGAACGGCTCGAAACTCGTGCGCGCCGGTTACGTCAATGGCCTGCCCGGCTTCGTCACGCTGGAGGCCGACGGCGAACTCCAGACCACCGCGCTGGACATCGAGGACGGCAAGATCGCGGCGATCTATGTGGTGCGGAACCCGGACAAGCTGAGGCATTTGCATTAGATCAGTCGCAAAGGTGCTTTTCTATGACCCACTTTTCTTCGCGTCCATTTCTCCTCCTTCTCCAATCGCAAGATTGACCAGGGCGCGTGCTCCTGTCACCTTATTTAAAGATATGTTGATTTAAAGATATGTTGGGGGGCTTACGCTTTCGGCAAGCAAATCAAGATGGCCAGATACTCGTCGCTTGAATTTCGTTATGCGCGCCCCCTCGCCAGGGCGATCATGACGCGACCGGATTTCAGGCGTTGGATTTTGGCTCGCACGAAGTATGCAAATGTGGCCGCGGACTCGTGTCCGCTGCCCAAGTTTCAAGCGAAAATGCGAAATACGAGAGAGCAACGACGCTGGTACTGGTTTAACCATTTTTGCAGAGACACGTGTTCCTGTCAGGTCGAGGAATGGAAGCCCAGAGACAAAAGGCGCACAGAGACCGATATACTAATCATCCTTAGAGAACCCTCTGGTTCAAATTTTGCGGTACACGTCGAGGTGAAACCGCCGGGCGATGATTTTCGGAAGTGGCAAGCTGAGACCTACCCTCGTCGCGCAAAATGTTGGTCAAGTCCCCAAACCAGGCCGGCGACAGTACTTGAACATGTGGGATTCGCGACTTTACTCGCGTGTGGTGAAAACCTAAGGGACGACACCCGGATTAAAAGCTTCGACGACGTGTTTTATCACGACGACATTGCCAAGTGGATTTCGCCCTATCCCGATCTTTTGGACTATCGTGATCGTACGTCAAGCAGGTACTTCGTATAGTGACACTGCCTCGATCTGAACTCTGTGAGTTGAGCGCGTTGCTGCTGCGCGGAGCATCATTAAATGCACTATCACCTTAACTCCGGATTGCGCTACGCCTCCCCCGACGGCAAGAATTTAGATTGCGCTGCGGTCCGTCCTGCTACGCGTGTGACGTTCATGTGTGGCTGCGGTTGGCCCAGGTTACTTGTTGATCATAAGCTTCCAGCATAGCGGCACGCGCTGAGCCGTCGCTGCTGCACCGAACCACCGCTAACCGTGCCATGCCAGAAATCTTCGATGAGTTCCACGCCGAGAAGCACAGCATCATAAATGAGATGTTCATTGCGACAGCCGATGATAACTACGTCCTGGCTCGATGGAGCTTCCATCATCACTTGAACGTAGATTTTTTCTGGCTCGCAGTGCACTCGGTCGAGAAATATTTAAAGGCCGCACTGCTTATGAACGGTAAGAGCACGAAAAAGTACGGTCATAGCATCACGAAACTGCTCGAAGCCGTCAAGCCGCTCGCGCCAGAACTGTTTCCAATCACGCTCACCAAGCCGGACGAGCGGATGCCGGCCAAATGCTGGCGCGATGAGACGATGGAAAACTTTATCACTCGCCTGTATCGCGACGGACAAGCAGACAACCGCTATCAAATCTTTGGGTACATCAGGCACCCAGAAGACCTGTGGAAGCTGGATCAGGTGGTCTATAGTATCCGCCGAGTGTGTAAGACGCTGGAGGCATATGAATTGGGACGGCCGCAAGACGGTGCGACCAACATGTCGAATCGAGAAGTGCTCGGCAAGTACCCGAAGCGGTGGCATCTGGACTCGAAGTTGGAAGAAACGATGTCAGGCAAGCACGGCCAGGAATTGCTGGAAGCCTCACTGATCTGCAATTTTCCGTTTACTCCCCATGACCACAGGCAGTCGCCGCCGACCTATACTTCATCGGCCCAAAACCCGGTGCTGGCCCGCCGCCTCTTCGATCCGCTTGAAGGTGGGTCGAAAAACTTCGCACACAATGACGTGCTGTGGGACTGGGTTAAGACTAATATCCATCTTCCTCAGGAACTCGCGAAAGAGATCGAGGAAGAGCGAGAAAAGATCAAAGCGAAAAGCAGCTCGTAGGCCGGATGGAGTAAAGGGTGCTGCGGCGGCGCTGCTGCGCGAAGCATCATTGAATGCGCTGGACACCAGATTCCCTTATCGTGATCCTCTGGGATCATGCGGAGGTGGATAGCATCTCACGTGCGGCATCCCATCCATTTTCGGCGCCCCGCCGGATCGATCGGGTCCGCCGGCCCAGCGCTTACATTTGTTCCCCCGGCAACTGGCTCGCTTGCTTCACCCAGGCGACGAACTGCGCTTCGTCGAGCTGATCGCCCTCGCGGATGTCGAGATAGCGCGTGTCTTTGCTCTTGGAGGCGCCGGGCGGGAGAGGACGCAGCGACGCGCCGCGGAAGAAGGCCACTTTCACGAACTTCGTGAAACAGTGGAGGCCGAGGAACCAGCCCTGGCCCTCGACACCGTAAAGCGGCGAGTTCCATTTGACGGCTTTCTGCACGCCGGGGACGGCGGCGACGATGAGCGCGTCGAGGCGGCGCCCGATGTCGCGTTTCCAGCCCGGCATGGCCGCGATATAGGCCTCGACGGGGGCGTCGCCGTACCCCTTCGCGATCTGCGGGTTGCCGCCCGAGAGGAGGGTCGGCTTTGCATTGACGGGCTTGGCGGCGGCCTTCTTCGCAACCTTCGTTGATTTGACGGGCGTCTTGTCGGCCATCGTCTTCACCTCGCCTGATCAACCCTACGCCATTCAGACGTTGTGTCGCGACGGCGCTCGTCTCCCCCTCTCCCCGCTTGCGGGGAGAGGTACGGTGAGGGGCCGGTCGGAAAGGCGCCGAGCAGGCCCGGTCATGCGGCGTCCTGCCTTAGCGCAAGCAGGATTGCGTCGAATACGCGATCGGCCTGCTCGTAAACTTCGGCATTGGTCTTCGCCTCGGGTATGCGAATGCCCCGCATGACTTTGCCTCGCCGAGCCCTTGCGACCGGCCCCTCACCGTACCTCTCCCCGCAAGCGGGGAGAGGGGGCGGCAAGCACTGAGGCCATCCGACAAAAAGGCGTTACCACACGAACGGCACCAGCCGCCAACGAACCCGCCGCGCGTAATCGTCGTAGCCTTGCAGGCCTTCGCGCAGCGCCTTCTCCTCGACGCCGATGCGAATAGCGAAGCCGAGCGCGACGAGCGGGACCGTCGCCAAGCCCCACCAGGAGCCGAGGGCCAGCGACGTGGCGGCGACATAGAAGAGGGCGCCGAAATAGAGCGGATGGCGCAGAAACGCGTAAGGCCCGGTCGTGATCACGGTCTGGCCGCGCTCCTTCTGGATTTTCACGACCGGCGCGGCGAAGCTGTTGGCGCGCATCGTCCAGACCATGAACGCCATCGTCGCGAGGAGGAGCGCGCTTCCCGCCCATTGCACGGCAGGCGGCATGGTCGACCAGCGCCAGCGCGCGGCGTCCGCCGCCATGAACCCCATGCCGCCGAACAGGAGGATGAGGATCGGGATAAGGACCAGCTTGTCCGCGAGCGGCTGATCATTTTGCATTGGCCCCTTCAATCGCTCTCTCAACAGGCCTGGATCGGCGCGCGCAAAGTACGCCCCGAAAACGACGGAGCAGGCGATCATTTCCCCGAGATAAAGCCGGCCGCCCAGATAGTCGATCGTCCCGGCCGCGCCGAAAATGATCGCGCCCATGAGGCCGAACCAGACGATCGTCTGGACAATCAGGTTGAGAACGAGACCCATCTTTCACCTTTTTCAACCGACGTCATGGCCGGGCTTGTCCCGGCCATCCATGCCCCGCCGCCGCGTCGTACTTCGAAGGTTTTGCGCGACCAAACCCGCGTGGATGGCCGGGACAAGCCCGGCCATGACGCGGCGGTTGACGCGCCGCGGCGGCCCTTCGCTCCTCATCGCTGGCGCCGGCCGCGCTTCCAACGGCCGAGCGCGTCGTCCATCGCTTCGCGCATCAGCCCGTAGAACTCCGCCATTTCTTGGAGCCGCGCGCGCGCCTCCTTCGATCGGACGATCGCGGCGCCGGCGCGCAGTTGCTCCGCGAGCGCATCGAGCAGCCGGTTCTGCTGACCGATCATCGCCTCGTAATTGTCGGCGACGGCGTAAAGGACGCGTTTCGTGCCGGGCTCGCGGTGGCGGCGGGCGAGCGTATAGCTTTCGAGTAGGCGCGCCGCGACGCTCGCGCTGCTTTTGCTGATCTTAAGGCTCGCGACGATCTCATCGAGGCTCACGGGCCAAGGACAAAGGAGCAGATGGCCATAGAGCCGCGCCGCGGCCGGCGGCACGCCCCATGGAATGAGGAGGCCGGCAATGTCCTCGATGAAGCGCTGCTCGCGCGCCGCTTTATTTGACATATTCGGCATATTCCGAATATACGAAAGAAAGAGACCGACGGCAAGCGTAAGCTTAAGGAGAAGCCGATGCTTCCCTATCTCGCAGCGGCAATCATTATCGTTGGATTGCCGACGCTCTATGTCGCGGCGCGCTATCGCGAGTATCGGAAATTCCTCGCCGGCGCCTTCTTCGTCAGCAGCGGGATGCAATTCTACTTCTACGTGGCGAAAATCCCGATTCCGTTGATCTGGACCAGCGCCGTCCAGTCGCCTGAGCTCAGCGCCGCGCGCGGCGCGATCCACTTTCTGCTGTTTCTTGTCTGTCTTTATTTCGGCTGGTTCTTCCGCGCCGAGCGCCGCGCAGATTAAGGCGGAACCTTCGCCTCATCCGCTGCGCCATTTGGCGGCATAGGGCAATACGAACATGTAGAGGCCGGTAAACAGCAGCAGGAAAAGCGGCAGCAGCGGCGAATAGACCACCCAGGCGGGAGCGCCCCCAAGTCCCATCGCAACGAAGTTGGCGATGACGGTCGCCGTAAAGACGATGGACAGCCAGCGGTGAAGCTGCCGAATCCACATATTCCAATTCAACGAAACCTCCTCTCGATCATGGCGTATTTTGCCGGAATCCTCCCCGTCATTTCGGGGCGTCGCGAAGCGACGAGCCCGGAACCCATGATCACTGTTCGTGGGTTATGGGGTTCCCTCGCTGCGCCCGGGCCCCGGAATGACGGGATGAGCCGTTGGAAACGACAAGACTGCCTCTGAATTGCCCCGGCAGACTTTACTCCGTCCGCGCCAAGACTTCCTCCAGCCTCTCGAAGAACTGCCGCCACCCCGCCATGGCGCCCCCAAAGGCCTGCCTCTGATCGGTGCGGAAACCCGCCTGCTCCATGCGAAGATGCGTCCCCGCGCCTGTCGGGGTGAGAGTCCAAGTGACGACGCTCTCGAGACCCTTGGCGTCCCATGTGTAAGTCAGCGTCTTGTTCGGCTCGACGACCAGGACCTCGCAGTCGACAACGATGTTCACGTCAGGTCGAGGGCTCCTTCGAAGATTGAATCTGCGACCCACGATGGGCTTGAAATCGTTCTCCATGAGCCACTCCTCGATCAGGTGCGGCTGAGTAAGCGCGCGCCAGAGCTTTTCCGGCGGAAAAGGGAACTCGCGTTCGACGACGACGGAGCGCGTTTCGGTCGATGGCTTGTTCATTGGTCCATTGCTTTCGGCGCCGTTAAGGCGACGGACGTCGACGCCGAGCGTGTACCGCCGCCCAAGGCGCGCTCTACCAGCGCGCGAGCTGCGTGATTTGAATGAGGTTGCCGCAGCCATCATTCAGCTTGGCGATGGTCGAGCCGGTCACCGCGGTCGGCGGCATGGCGAACTCGGCGCCGCGCGCTTTGATGCGCTCGTAATCGCCCTTGACATCATCGGTGAAGAACATGGTCGCGGGTTGGCCCTGCTGGAACAGGGCCTGCTGGTAGGCCTTGGCCGCCGGATTATTGTTGAGCGCGAGCTGCAGCTCGGTTCCGTTCGGCTCCTCGGGCGAGGCCACGGTCAGCCAGCGAAACGTCCCCTGGCTGAAATCGGCCTTCTTGGTCAAGCCCAGCACCTCTGTGTAGAAGCGCAGAGCCTTTTCCTGGTCGTCGACATACACGCTGGTCAGCTTGATCTTCATCGGCGTTCCTCCATTAGTCAGTTCGGTCTGTGCGCTACGCATTCCTTGACGCTTATTGATCCATCCTTTTGAGCAGATCTTCGAGGCGGTCGAACCGGTTTTGCCAGAAGCCGGCCATCTGGCTTGTCCAGTCGATCAACGGCGCCAAGGCGCCGAGCTGCGCGCTATAATGCGTCCGTCGTCCCTCATGGCGGTCTCGCACCAGCCCGGCCTGCTTCAGGACCCCAAGATGCTTCGAGACGGCCGGTTGCGAGACCTTGGCCCTGGCCGTGAGCGCCGCGACCGTCTGCTCTCCCTCGCGGCACAACCGCTCGAAGATCGCCCGCCTGGTCGGATCGGCGAGCGTTCTGAACAGCACGTCGTGAGCGTTCGGCATTCGAGATCAATAACCTTATGGCTATTGATTGGCGTATAACTGCCGAGATATGCGTGAGTCAAGCGGGAAGTGAATTGCCCGTACGCGCGCGAGCCTTCGAGCTGGAATGTCGACGGTTCCCCGCGCCGAACGTCATTTCACCGCGAGAAGCCGAAACACCTGCACTTTCAGTTGGTCGAGTACGAGCAGGTATGCGGCGACCATCGCTAACACCAGGACGATCAACGTCAGGCTGACCGGCGACATGAGAACCCCCGTCGTCGCCATTGCGGTCACGACCGCAAGATCGACAACCGAACTGACCATCAGCCAAAGGCTCGGACGGGACCGCCAGAAAGGACCACGCTCGCGCACCAAATAGACATTGCCCTGCCCGGTCGCGACCAACATGACGAAAACCAGGGTCTGCAGCTCCGGCAGTTTCAGCCCGAGCGCATCGCGGCCGATAAAGAAGGCCGTGAAGGACAGGATCAGCACGAACGCGGCCAAAACGCTCCCTGTCGCCATCAGCGTACGCACGTTCCATCGGTCCGGGCGATGCGAGAACCCGACATGGTCAGTGGCGATCGACATCGTCACGAAATCGTTGGCGAACAGCAACAGCACGATCAACAGCGGCGTAATCACGAAGGTATGGGTCACGATCACGCCAATGGTCAGGAAGACGGCAATCTCCAATGTCTTCATGATCTTGTTGATCGTGTAGGTCAGCATGCGCTGATAGATTCGCCGACTGATCCGCACCGCCGTCAGCGAGTCCACAAGGCCTGGCGCGGTGAGCGCTACGCCAGCCGACGCGCGGGCGACGTCCGTCGCGCCGGAGACGGCGATGCCGACGTCCGCCTGCTTGAGCGCCGGCGCGTCGTTGACGCCGTCGCCGGTCATTCCCACAACATGGCCGGCCGATTGAAGCAGCCGGATCAGGCGAATCTTGTGTTCGGGGAAGACGCGAGCGTAGACGCCGTAATCCAGCGCGCGCTCGCCGTCGATGTGGTCGAGCGCGTCGGCGGCCGCCACCGGCCCGCCGATGCCAACGCGCTGGGCGATGGCGCCGGCGGTGGCGGCATTGTCCCCGGTCACCATCACGACCCGAATGCCGAGCTCCTTGAGACCCTTCACCAGCGCTGCGGAATCGGGGCGCGGCGGATCTTCCAGGGCGATCAGACCGGCGAGCCGCAAGCCCGCGCGACTGCCGCCAAAGGCGACGGCTAGGACGCGCGCGCCAGAGGCTGCGAGGCCGGCGATCGCATCCGAGGCGTCAGGCGCTGCGGCGATCAATGCCGCCACCGCCCGCGGCGCCCCCTTGGCAACCCAGAATTCTCCGTCGGGACCCTGATAGCGCCCGAGCGAATAGCGGGTGGCCGGATCGAATGGAACGAATTCGATGCGATGCGGCTGATCGACAAGCAGGCCGACCGCGCCCGCCGCGCTCAAAATGGCGAGGTCGATCGGATCCTGGGTCGCCGGATCGCTGGCCAGGGCGGCGAACCGCAGAAGCTCGTCGTCCGATCCGGCCGTGAAACGATGCGTCGCCGCCAGGGTGAGGCGGTTCTCCGTCAGCGTGCCGGTCTTGTCTGTGCAGAGCACATCCATGCCCGCCGCTTCTTCGATCGCGGAGAGCCGGGTCAATAGCACGCCGGATCGCGCCAGCTCGGCCGCGCCAAGAGCCGTGGCCAGGGTAAAGGTCGCTGGAAGCGCCACCGGAACCGAGGCGACCAGCAGGATCAGCGCGAAGGGCAGCATGTCTCGCAGCGGCAGATCGGCCCAGGCGGCGTAAGCCAGCAGGGCGGCGATCAGCACGATATCGATGGCGATGAGAACGCGGACGATTTTGAAGATCGTCGCCGCCAGATGGCTCGTCGATCGCGCGGTCCGTACCAGCTCGGCTGTCTTGCCGAAATAGGTTCTTGGGCCAGTGGCGATGACCTCGCCCGTGGCTTCACCACGCCGAACGATGGCTGCGGCGTAGGCGGTCGCGCCGACGCCAACCTCCACGGCCAGCGATTCGCCTGTCAACGCGGACTGATCGAGCAAAATCCCGCCTTCGACAATCTTCACGTCGGCCGGCGAGAGATCGCCCATTCGCAGATGCACGAGGTCTCCGGGCACAAGGCTGGCGGAAGCCACCGACCGCCACGCGCCGTCGCGCAACACGCGCGCGGTGGCGATCAGCCGATGCCGCAGCAGCTCCAGCGCCTTGCTGGCGCGGCCTTCCTCAACGAAGCTGACCAGCGCGTTGACGCCGAGCAACACGGCGATGACCGCCGCCTCCCCGCTCTTGCCGAGCACAAGCTGGAGCAGGATCGTCGCTTCCAACATCCACGGGATTGGCCCCCAGAACTTGCCCAGAAGCGTCAGCAACGGATGGCTGCGCCGCTCCGGAATCGCGTTCGGTCCATATTGCTGGAGACGACGTTCCGCCTCTGCCTCGGTCAGGCCAACCGCGCGCCTATCCACTTGGCAGCCGAGCAACGATCGGTCCATGCTTCATACCCCGGGTTCGCCACTCCGACATGCGGCCCCTCGGATTGGCATGACTATCTCCGATGCGCGTGATTTTCGCCATTACCCAGTCAAGTCTCATTTGTCACTCTTCTGGCGCCGGCGCGAACCGAACGAAATCTTACTACATTTAGTTGAAGGCTCCGCACCTTGAGGCATGTCAATGCAATAGCCTGCCGCCGCGATTAGCTCGAAGTGGGATTCGAAACGCAATCAGTCGGCATCGCTTCTGACAGGAACCGAGAATGTTGAAGGGCCTTTAGGTGTGTGAGCTGTTCTGTCTTTCGAGCAGATTGCCGACGCGAGCTACATTCTCCCTTGAGCGATTCGCTCAGCGCGGCGGTTATGCTAGCCGCGCCGTCGATGGCTGGGGTCTCGCATTTAGCAATGGGCGCGACATGCGGCTGTACAAGGAGCCGGAACCGGCCGCGGACAGCCCCTGGATCGCCTTTATTGAACAACGGCGCTTGCCCACCCGCCTTCTCGTCTCGCACATCCGCCATGCCACGCGAGGCGATATTTCTCTCGCCAATACGCAGCCCTTCGTCCGCGAGCTCGGCGGCCGCGCGCATGTCTTTGCACACAATGGACGACTCGATCAGATCGAGTGCCGGCACGCGGGAGAATGGGAACGGTTCCGGCCCCTCGGAGAGACCGACTCGGAAATAGCCTTCTGCATCCTTCTCGAAAGGGTTTCGCGCTCGTGGCGCGCCGGAGCAATTCCGCCGATCGAGGAGAGAGCGGCGATCGTCGCGCGGTTCGCAGCCGAGATGCGCGCGCTAGGTCCCGCCAATTTCCTCTATGGCGATGGCGACGTGCTGTTCGCGCATGGACATCGCCGTATGCAGGCCGATGGACAGATTGCGCCGCCTGGACTGTGGCGCTTGCATCGCCGATGCGAGGTCGACGCGGATGCGATATCCAAATCGGGCCTCTCGATCGAAGGTCCCGCCGAAGATCAGGAGCTTATGCTCGTCGCCAGCGTCCCGCCGGTCTTGGCTCGTCGGTGATAAGCCGACGATTGCCGATTTTGCGCTAGCGTCCTGGATTTCGACCGCGACGCCTACCGGAGTGTCACTCGATAGCTTCAGCGCCATCACGCGTTGGTATGCTTCTGTCGCAGCCCTGCCCGGATGGCACGAAGCACTCCCGCCAACTCGGAAAGCATAGCCTTACACTTCCTTGCGTTTTCGATCGGCTACGAACGACGACTATCGGCACAGGCAGTCGCACTCTGCTAGCACGCAGTTCCTCTCATGCCTGATCCGTCCCGGC
>DATGHD010000264.1:0-12611 GCA_035308145.1 Roseiarcus sp. | reverse complement strand
TCGCCCAGTCGCTCGCCGAGACCATGGCAGGCTGCGCGCTGGCGCAGCTCGAACGACCGGGCGCGCCGGTGGTGTTCGGCAATTTTCTTTCTTCGACCGCGCTGCGCTCTGGTTCGCCGACTTTCGGCACGCCCGAGCCGGCGCTTGGCTCGCTGGTCGTCGGGCAGCTTTCGAGGCGGCTTTCGCTGCCCTTACGCTGTTCGGGCGCGTTCACCACGGCGAAAGTTCCCGACGGCCAGGCGATGCAGGAGAGCGTGATGTCCATGCTGGCGGCCGTTCAATGCGGCGCGCATTTCATCTTGCATTCCGCCGGCTGGCTCGAAGGCGGCCTCGCCATGGGGTACGAAAAAATGATCATGGACGCCGACTTCTGCGCCGCTCTTCATGTCTGGATGCGCGGCCTGTCCATCGACGACAACCAGCTCGCCTACGACGCCTTTCGCGAGGTCGGGCCTGGCAAGCACTTCTTCGGCGCCGCTCATACGCTGGCCAATTTCGAGACCGCCTATTGGGAAAGCGACGTCGCCGACAATCATTCGTTCGAGCAGTGGCGCGACGACGGCGGCAAGGACGCAGCGACGCGGGCCGCGGAGCGTTGCCGCAAGCTCCTCGCCGAATACGAGCCGCCGCCGCTCGATGCGGCCATCGCCGAGGAGCTTGACGCGTTTGTGCTTAGCCGCAAGGCCGAGCGGCCCGACCAATGGCACTGAGGCGCCGCGCGCGCCTGGATTCTGAATCTCACCGCAGCAAAGGACCGGCGCTGTCCTGGCTCGCTGCCTATCGGGCTAAGGCGGAGGGCTAATCTGGCCGCGCCAGCGTCGATGACCTCTTCGAGAGTCGCGTTCCTCCCGGCTCCGGCGCGACCGCTTTATTTGGGACGCTGATCGAGCCCCACGCCCTTATCGACGAATTGCAAGGTGTAAGACTGCTTGAAATCCAGGTTGGACTTGAAGACGCCCGCTTTCACCATCTTGTCGAAAAAGTCTTGCATTCGCGCATCGGTCATCGCGCCGATCCCCAATGTCACGGCGTCGCCTGAATCGATCACGCCGTGTTCCTTCATCACCACGTTCGAATAGACGATTTGATCGTCCGTTATGTCAGGATTGGCCTTCTTGATCGCCTCATTCGCCTTCGCGTTGTCGCCGTAGAGATAGTGGTACCAGCCGATTGCGGTCGCATCGACAAAGCGCTGCACCAGGTCAGGGTTCTTTTCGACCGTTTCCCTCCGCGCCTCTATCGTTGAAGCATAGGTGGAAAAGCCCTGGTCCGCGAGTAGAAACACATTGGGTTTGAATCCGCCGTTCTTTTCGACTTCATGCGGCTCAGCGTTCAAATAGCCCTGTTGGATCGAGTTCTTGTCCGCGATGAAGGGGCCGGCGTTGTAAGTGTACGGCTTCACGTTTTCATCCTTGAACCCATAGGCCGATTTCATCCAGGCATAAAAAGACACCAATCCTTCCTTGCCGATGAAGGCGGTCGCCTTTGGCAGATCGCTCCATTTGTCGAGACCAACCCCCGGATGGGACAAGATGACCTGCGGGTCTTTCTGATACTCGGCGGCCACCACGACGATCGGAACCCCTTCCTCAGCCGCCGAAAAAGCCTGAATCATGTTTCCGCCCATATAGAAATCGAGTTTGCTGGAGAGCAAAAGGATTGCATTGTTGGTCTGGGGACCGCCGGGCACGATCGTCACGTCGAGCCCATATTTTGCATAGGTGCCGTCGGCGACTGCTTGATAGTAGCCGCCATGTTCCGGATCGGGGAGCCAGTTCAATCCAAAACTGATTTTGTCGGCCGCCGACGCCTCTCCCGAGGCGATCGCGGCAAGGGCGCTCAACGCCCCGAGAGCGAACTTGAAAATCGACATCTCTTTCCTCGTTGCTGAATTGAAAGTCGACCGAACTGCCGCGCCACGGAGAAGGTAACCGACGCCGCAGGAGATGCAAATTCCCGCGCCCCGGAGGCCGGATGACGAGCAACCAGAGTCTCCGACGTCGCGCACGACAGCGCTCGCCAGCCGACGCCATGTCGGCGTTCTCCCGTGACTTGCCGCTCGCAGCCTCGGCGATCCCTGACGGCGCGAACGCCTGAGGGCGGGCGGCCTATCGGAGGCTCCATTGAATTTTGGACTTGCCGCGCGTTCGGGCCTCGCTCAGGATTCCCATGCCAACCGGGAGCGAGCATGCAAACCCTAAACATACCGCCATCGACGCCGTATTCGTTGACGAGAGCGCGCATTCCCAACGCGTTGCTCGACCCGCCGGTTCGCGACTGTCCCGTGGACTGGGAAGACTGCGTCCTCGTCGACCTCGTCATCGACAATGGACGCGTGGCCCGGGTGCGTCCATCGCGGACCGGGGAGAGCGACGTCGCCGGCGTCGATCTCGATGGACGCATGGTTTGGCCGACCTTCGTCGACATGCACGCGCACCTCGACAAAGGCCATGTCATTCCCCGCGTCCGGCCGGACGGGACGCTGCACGGCGGCTACGCCGCCACGATAAGCGACCGGGCGCGATGGGCCGTTGAGGATATGAAGGCGCGGATGGAGTTCGGCCTCCAGTGCGCCTACGCGCACGGGGTTTCCGCGATCCGCACCCACCTCGACAGCGTGGCGCTCGCGCTGGCGGAACGGAGCTTTGCTCTTTTCGCCGAGTTGCGGCGCGCCTGGGCGGACCGTGTCGACCTCCAAGCGGTCGCGATCGCGCCGATGAACGTGTATTTGAGCCCGCTCGGAAGCCAACTCGCCGAATTGGCGGCGCGTCACAGCGGCGTTCTCGGCGGCGTCACAGATACCCTGCAGCTCGTGAACGGCGCTCACGAACGGTTGGACGAGGCGCTCGACGCTCTTTTCGCTCTCGCGCGCGAACGCAGCCTCGACATCGACCTGCACGTCGACCAATCGAGCGATCCGGCGGCGTTCACGCTCCCGAACATCGCCCGTGCGAAGCTGCGATCGAAATTCGAAGGGCGCGTCGTTTGCGGGCATTGCGTCAACCTGTCGTTGCAATCCGACGACGTGATTGCCGCGACGCTGGCGCTCGCGCGGGAGGCGGACTTGTCCTTCGTCTCGATGCCTACGCCGATGATGTACCTGATGGATCGGGCGCCGGGGAAGACGCCGCGATGGCGCGGCGTCACCGCCGCAAAGGAAATCATGGAGGCGGGCCTGCCGCTGGCGGTCGGAGGCGACAATTGCCGCGATGCGTGGTTCCCCTACGGCGATCACGACATGCTGGACACGCTGAAACAGGCGGTTCGCGTTTTTCAGACCGACGACCCGATGAAGGGCGCGCTGGAAATGGCCACGCGAACTCCTGCGGACATCATCCGTCGACCCGATTTAGGCCGAATCGGCGTCGGGCTGCCGGCCAAGCTCGTGATATTCTCGGCGCGCAGCTTGAACAGCCTGTTCTGCCGCGACCAAGCCGACCGGATCGTAATCAATGGGCGCGGTCGGGTCCTGGATGCTTTGCCGCGACACGAAGATCTCGCTCGGGCGCTGGGTATATGAGCGCAAATTGCCGGTCGGGGACGGGATATCGCATTTGTCCCCATACCGTCTTTAGAGCGCGGCGTTTAAACGGAATCCGTCGCTGTCTTTGCGAGGAGCGCAGCGACGAAGAAATCCATTCATAGAGCTCAGCCCTATGAGTGGATTGCTTCGCTTCGCTCTTAAATGACTTAAGTGGTTCTATTTCAAAGCTGCATGCCCTAGACGGGAGTCTTACGACGCCCTATGGGGCATCGCGCGTTATTCGTCTTCCTGTTTGATCATCCATCGCTCGAAGTCGGTCGGATTGACGTTGCTCCCGCAAATGATCGTTGCAACCCGCTTATTCCTGTAGCGCGGTCGATCCTCCATTATCGCAGCAACGCCAAGGGCGGCGGACGGCTCCACGATGAGCCCCGCGTGGCGATAGAGCATTTGCATTCCGGCAATGATGCTTTGTTCCTCAACGAGCGGGACGTGGTCCGCCACCTCTATCAGGTCGTCAAGCACCGCTGGGATAGGGCGCCGGCCCGCGACGCCGTCCGCAATCGTATCGACGCGGTCGGTCTCTACGACGGATTTTTTTCTCCACGACAACGCCATCGCTGGCGCGCCTCTTGGTTGCACGCAGACGACTTCCACCTTCGGGGCAAGGCATTTGAAGACGTGCCCTATGCCTGTCGCCATGGCGCCGCCCCCGAGTGCGACAATGACCGTGTCTAAGGGTCTGCCGTCTTCAATAAGTTCGAGCCCTATCGTCCCGGCGCCCTCACAGGTGTCGAGGTTGTCGCTGTCTTCAACGAGAAACGCCCCTTCTGCATCGGCTATCTGCCGCGCCAGATGGCGCGCATCGTCAAAATCTCCGTCGGCGATCCGAACGCTTGCGCCCAACGCGCGGATGCGCTCCAGCTTGTAGCGGTTAGCGTTGGCGCCAGCCGCGACCGTTACGGGAATTCGGCGCTGTCGGCCGCTGTATGCAAGCGCCAGCCCGAGGTTGCCGGCGCTTGCACAAACCGCGCGTTTAAAGCCGGCGGCGCCAGCGAGCCGCGCCATGACCGTCTCAGTCCCACGGCCCTTGAAACAGCGCACGGGATTGGCGGTTTCGAGCTTAACGATAAGCTCGCAGTCCAGCGCCTCGCCGAGCGGTGAACACTCGTACTGAGGCGTGTTGCGGAAGACCGGCGCGATGAGCGGGGCTGCGGCTCTAATTCTGCTTAGGTCCAGTCGCGTCTGCGGTTCTGCTTGCCCATTGGGTAAGAACCTTGCCTGTTTCGGCGGCGTCATGTTCGCTTCGGGCCCTCGAATACGCGGATCGGTCGTCGCGATTTCCCTGGCGTCCCGGCGGACCTGCGCCAGAACAAGGTTGATGCGCATCGCCATCTTGGCATTTTCGCTTTTCGCCTCGAAGCTCTCCAATAGCGAATTTCGCAGCGCCAGTTGCTATCGTAGTCTGGCGCCGATCCGCGGTCGAGATCGCCTCCATTGTCGTGAACGTCGTCGTCGGCCCGCGCCGACGACTTCATGGATCAGGTTGCGGCCGAGGTCGTGAAATATGCAGGGCTCCAATCCGACCGTCTGATCACAGCATAGAGGGTGTTTATGCGAGTGATCCAAACGAGTAGCTTTACGGCTGCCATCGGGACTCGAACTCTTGGAGAGAACGGCGACGCCAGGGTGATTTCGACGCTGGCCTTGCCGCGCCAGAGGAGCGCGCAGGCTAATCATAGATAGCCGCGCGGATGATCCCAGGTCATCCCGCGCAGCCTTAAGCCGCCGCGCTCATCTTCGTCTGAATTTCGGGATGCGCTTTTCCTTGAACGCCGCGCGGCCTTCGCCCGCATCCTCGGTCGCAAAGCAAATCGTCTGCAAGTCGCGCTCGTATTCGATGGCCTTCTCCGCGGGCATCGAATGAGCCGCCCTAAGGTTGAGCTTGGCGGTCTCGGCGGCGATCGGCGCGCGGCTGGCGATTGTCGCAGCGATCTCGCGGGCTCGGGCGAGAAGGCGATCGCTCGCCACGACCTCGCTGACGAGGCCCCAGCCGAGCGCCTTCGCCGCCGATATCGGATCTCCAGTCATGATCATCAACGCCGCATTCGACATGCCGATCGAATGGGCAAGATGCATGGTCATGCCGCCGCCGCCGATCCAGCCGAGCTTGATTTCCGGCGCGGCGAACTGGGCGTTTTCCGAGGCGATGCGAATGTCGCACGACATCGCGGTCTCCAGGCCGCCGCCGAAAGCATAGCCGTTCACCGCCGCAATCGATGGTTTGACGAGGGCGCGGATCGCGTCGCAATAATCCGGCCGGCTGCGAAAGCGCCAAGCCGTGTCGTAGGCGTCGAGTTCGCGGATGTCGGAGCCCGCGCAAAAAGCCTTCTCGCCGGCGCCGGTCACAATGACGCAGCGAATCGCGTCGCTGTCGTTGCATTGCCGAACCGCCGCGACGACGGCTTCCGCCATCTCCGGGGTTACCGCATTGAGCTTCTGCGGGCGATTGAGCGTGATGACGGCGACATGACCGTCGATTTCGAACAACACGTCGTCAGTCATCGCAGCTCCCCATTTCGCTGCGCCGGAAATTCGCGAGCAACCCCTACGCCGCTGAAGCTCAAGACGGCGTCGTCGCAATCACGCCGGCTTTTTCGAGGCGATCGATGGCCGCTGCGTCATAGCCGGCTTGGCTCAGCACTTCCCGCGTATGCTCGCCGGCGAGCGGGGCGCCGCGCTCGACCTTGGACGGCGTCTTCGAGAATTTGATCGGAAAGCCGGGCGTTTTCACGCGACCTTCCGTCGGATGATCATATTCGACGAAGGCGCCGTTGTGCCTCACTTGGGGATCATCGACGAGGTCGCGATAGCCATAGACTGGGCCGGCCCAGACGCCGCGCTCATCGAAAAGCTTCAGCCATTCGCTGGAAGTCCTTTCGGTCAGCTTGGCGCGCGTCTTGGCGAAAATTTCGTCGCGGCGCGACCACGTGTCCACTTCGTCGTCCATCGTGAGGAAGCTTTCTTCGCCGATCGCTTCGCCAAGAATCTTCAGCGAAGGAAAAGCCAAGACGATATACCCGTCCTTCGTCGCGAAAGCGCCATAGGGCGCGCGAATATAGACATGGGCGTGCGGCTCCGCCGATCGCGTCTGCGGCTTGCCGCCGACAGTGAAGACCGAGAGCTCCTGCATCTGGATCGTCGTGATCGCGTCGAGCATGTTCACCGTCACGAGCTGCCCTTCGCCTGTACGCTCGCGGTGGAAAAGCGCGGCAAGCGCGCCTTCGAAGGCCGTATAGGCGGTGATCCCGTCGACCAGATATTGTCCCGCCGCGTTTGGCGCTTCCCCCGCCCTGCCAGCCGACAGCATCGCGCCCGACATGGCTTGCAGGAGCAGATCCTGTCCCGCACGATTGACGTAAGGTCCGCTCTCGCCGTAGCCGGAGATCGACACATAGACGAGCGCCGGATTGATTTTAGCGAGAGTGTCATAGTCGACGCCCAGGCGCTTGGCGACGCCGGGGCGGTAGTTCTGCAGGAACACATCGGCCGTCTTCACGAGATCAAAGAGAACGGCTTTCCCTTCCGGCGATTTCAAATCGACCGCCAACGAGCGCTTGTTGCGATTGAGCGAAAGAAACGAGACGTTGATCTTGGCGCCGCGCGCGCCGCCCGCTGCTACGTGGCGCTGCCATTCGCCGGCGACCGGCTCGATCTTGATGACGTCGGCGCCAAGATCGCCGAGCCGTTGCGCGGCGAAGGGCCCCGCCATCGCGATCGAACAATCGAGCACGCGAACGCCGTCCAGTATGCCTCTTGTCACGCTTTCCTCGTCTTTTTCGTCAATGCATCACCCAGCCGCCGTCGACATTCAGGGTCTGGCCGGTAATGAACCCCGACTCCCGCGAAATGAGGAACATCAACGCATTGGCGACGTCGCGCGGCTCGCCGCGCCGCTTCACGGCCTGATGTTCAAACACGAAGCGAATGTAGCCCTCGGGGTCTGGATGGATTTTCTCGGCGTCGGTCGGGAAAGCGCCGGGCGAGACGGCGTTCACCGTAACGCCATAAGGGCCGAACTCGCGCGCCCATGCCCGCGTGAGACCGATCAGCGCGCCCTTTGACTGCACGTAGGGCGAAAGATTCGCCCAGCCGCCATAGGCCGTGACGGACGCGATATTGACGATGCGGCCCCAACCCTCATCGCGCATATGCGGCAAGGCGACTTGTACGCAGACGATCGCGGCGTCGACATTGACGCGCTGGACGGCTTGATGCTCCTCCAATGTATAGTTCTCGAACGGTTTGGACGGATAGATCGCCGCATTGTTGATGACAATGTCGAAGCCGCCGATCTCGGTCGACATCTGCTCGAGCCTTGCTCGCAAGGTAGCGAGATCCGATAGGTCGACCTCGCATCGGACAAGTCCGCTTAAGCCCTCATCCAGCGCGCGGGCGGAAAGGGCGTCGAGCTTATTGCGGTTGTTGTCGGCCGCGACGACTCTCGCTCCGGCGCGAAGGAAATGCAACGTCGTATCAGCGCCGAGGCCGCCGGCGGCGCCAGTATAAAGAATGGTTCTGTTGGCCAAGGGGGCGGCGCGCTGAGCCTTGACGGCTTCTCTGGCGCTCATGACCTGCCCCCGATCGGTTGGTGATTGCCGGACGGTTCGGGGAAATCCTCGTCGGGTTGACGCGCGAGGCCGACAATCCGCGCCTCGGCCGCCGCAATCTCCGACTTGCCGGCCAGAATGCGGAATTTTGTATCATAGCGCCGCTCTTCGCCATGCTCGAGCCAGATCAATTCGCCGCGCTCGCGCGCCGCCTTGTGGCCGAGCACGTGATTGGTCGAAGGCTCGATGCCGAGCGCATATTGTCCGGCTTGCAGATTCTGCCATTCGAACATGCAAGGGAATTGATCCTTGCGCGTCGCGACTTCGAAGCCGAGCGCCAGCGCGTCGTTGATCAAAGCGACCGACGCCTCGCCGGCGCTATCGGCGGCGAGTTCATGCTGCCAGACTTGCTCGTGAAAATTCTGCCGCGGCGCCGGCATCCTGCGGTAGCCGACGTTTTGCTTGCGGTAGGCCGAGCCGGCATGGGCCGCCCAGACGACGTCGGCGATCGGCGCGAGATAACGCGAGCCCTCGGCGAGCGTCGGATAGCCGACATTGATATGATAGCAATACATATGGGGCGTACGATAGAAACCGCGATTGCTCACTCTGTCGTGAATGCGAATTTCGTTCGAGCCGACATTGGCCTCGATGCGGCGGGTCAATTGCAGGTCCTCGCCGAACACCGCGCCCTGGCTGACGACGCCCTCGCACCACAGCGTGCAATCATCGCCATCCCAGCTTTCGCCGTAGCCGGTCAACCGAGCGGGCAGGGTGGCGATGCGGCCGTGAATCGAATGACTCACGATCTTGCGCGGCCCATAGACATAGTGATCAGCCGGCTCGTCGTACATGAAGAGGATATGATCAAGGCCGCAGGTGACCATGAGCCCGGAGAAGGAGCGCAGCCAGGCGAGCCCGCCCTCGCCCTCGTATTCCGCGAGGCCCGGATGCTTGAAGCCGGCCGGAGAGTGCCAGCCGATCGCCATGCCGCGATAGTCGCAGTCGGCGATGTCGAGCGCCCGATCGATGAGGACCGTGAAGCGCAGGCCCGAGCCGGTGCGAAACTCCAACATCCTGACGCCGCGCTCGAGGCCGTCCCCTAGCGTCATCAACCTGACTCCGGCGAATTGCGCCAGCGATCCCGAGCGGCTCGCAACCTCGCGCCGTGAGAGCTTCGAGCCAAAGAGCTCAACCATCGGCGCTCGTCCCTCTCAATCCCTTTTTTCCATCGCGCATCAGCGTTGCGACGTCCGCGCCGGTGATCGCGCTCTCGACGGTTAGAAGATCGGTCTCGGCGACCACGAGCTCCGCCGTCACTTCGCCCCGACGCATGACGATGATCCGGTCGGCGACCGCGAAGACATGATGGATGTTATGCGTGATGAAGAGCACGCAATGGCCGGCCTCGCGCATCTCCTTGACGAAGCGCAGCACGCTATGGGTCTCCTCGACGCCAAGATTGTTGGTCGGCTCGTCGAGAATGATGACCTTGGCGGCGAACTGCATCGCCCGCGAGATGGCGATCGATTGGCGCTCGCCGCCCGAAAGCGTTTTGACCGGCGCGTCGGCGTCGAGCCTTTTGGCGATGCCGACGCGGCGGAGCAGCGCCGAAGCGTCGCCGCGCAGCTTGGGGCGATCCAGCGGCGCGAATACGCCGAGAAAGCCAAGCTTCACCGGTTCTCGGCCAAGGAACAGATTGCGGGCGATGCTCAAGTCCGGGGCGAGCGACGTATCCTGATGGATCGTCTCGATGCCGAGGTCGATCGCGTCGCGAGCGGAGCGAATCGTCACCGGCGCGCCGCGAACGTAGATTTGACCAGAATCGAGAGGATGCACGCCGGAGATCGATTTGATCAATGTGGACTTGCCGGCGCCGTTGTCGCCGAGCAACGCGACGATCTCGCCCTCGTTGAGGGACAACGACGCTCGCTTGAGCGCGCGAACGCTTCCGAAGGACTTTTGCGCGTTTTCGAGCCGCAGGACTTCCATCGGCATGGTCAGCTCCGCGCCTTGTTCTTCTGAATGAGCGCGTGAAGAACCAACATGACGAGAATGATGGCGCCGACGAAAATATTATAGGCGAGGCCGGGCACGCCGATGAGGACGATGCCGTTGCGGATCGCCCGCAACATGAAAGCGCCGACCAGAGTTCCAAGGATCGTTCCGCGGCCGCCGGTGAGCGCCGTGCCGCCGACCACCACCATGGCGATCACTTCCAGCTCGTATCCTGTCCCGGCGACGGGCGAGGCCGCTGAGATGCGAAAGGCGCTGATCATGCCGGCGAGGCCGGCGAGAACGGAGGTCAATATGAACAGCCAGATCTTGACCTGGTCGGCCGGCACGCCGCGCGCGATCGCAGCGCTGCGATTGCTGCCGATCGCGCTGATCCAATTGCCGAGCTTTGCGTAGTCGAGAAGATAGATCGACAAGGCCGTCAGGGCGATGAACCACCACAGCGACGTGTAGAGCCTGAACGGTCCCCAATCGAAGCTTCCGGCCAACAAGGTGACGAGCGGGCCGGGTCGGTCCCATGCCTTCAGCGGAAACCCTTGCGTGATGTAAAGCGCGGCGCCGCGCACGATGAGGAGCATCGAAAGCGTCACCAGAAACGACGATATGCCAACCTTGGTGACGAGGATTCCGTTGATCGCGCCGACGGCGATGCAGATTGCCAAGCCGATCAGCAAGGCGACGCCGAGATCGACGCCCGCGTTCTGCGCCAGCAGCATCACCGAGACGGGCGCCAGCGCGAAGACCGCGCCGACCGAAAGATCGAATTCGCCGGCGGTCAGTAGCAGCGTCATGCCAAGAGCGATGATGCCGAGCTCCGGCAAGAACGCGATCATGTTGGAGATGTTGAGCGGCGATAGGAACTTGCTGTCGCCGATTGCGAAGGCCGCCAAGACGACGACAAGGATTACGAGCGATGAGAATTCCGGCGCGCGCAGCGCCTGCGACCAGAGGCTTGGCCTCGCCGGCGGCGTCTCGGATACGGCGACCATTGCGGCGTCCACAATAATCAAGGCGTCGGCCGCGGTTCGTGCGGCCGACGCGCTTCTCTCGTTACTTCTTGTTATAGAGATTGAGGATCGGGCCGACGCTGCTGGCGTCATAGAGGCTGAACGTGTGGATGTCGTAGCCGATCGGCTCGCCGGACGCCGCGAGACTCAGCAAGGCGACGGGCATGAACCCCTGCGCTGAAGGGAACTGCCAGGCCGCCGCGTTGACATAGCCGGATTTGACTTCCTCCGCGGTGTCCTTGGAATTGCCCCAACCGACGACGGGAACAGAGCCCGCCTTGACGCCCGCTCCGTCAAACACCCGCTTGATGCTCGCGGCCACCGAATCGCCGAGGGCGATGACCGCCGGCGGATGGTTGGCGACGACATAGTCCGTCATTTTGGAGATGATCCCGGCGGGATCGGTGCCGGCGTCGACGACATCATATTTGACGCCAAGCGGGTCGAAGACGCTGGCGATCCCTTCCGTCTCGAGCTGCTGGTAGCTTGCGCCCGGCACTTCGACGGGCAGGAACACCTTGTCGCCTTTCTTGACCATCTTGTGATCGACGAAATAGCGCGCCCAAATCGCTCCGGCTTCCTTCAGATCGGCGCCGACATAGGCCTGCCGTCCCGTCGCCGGATCATCGGTGTTGAAGAAGACGATTGGAATGCCGGCGCTCTTCGCCGCGGCGACTTCCTTCGTCCACAAGCCCGGTTGAGCCGATGTCGTGGCGATGCCGTCGGGCTTGGCCGCGAGAGCTGAATTGAAAGCCTCCTTCTGCGCCGCCATATCGCCGCCGCTGAAGGATATCTTGCAGGTGACGCCGAGCTGATCGCAAGCCTTCGTGGCGCCGGCGTTCCAATCGATCCAGAACGCGTCCGACGGACCGCCATGCGACAAAAGATAGAACACCTTTTTATCTGCGGCGCTGCCTGGCGAGGACAGCAAGGCGCTCATCATCACCGCCGCGGCGGCAGTCAAACCTCTTTTTCCCGTCCCGAGCATTCGTTCCTCCTCCACTTCGTCACTCGTTACTCCGCCGCCGTTCTGATCGGCGATGGTTCAGCGCTTTCTGATCGGCGCCGCCTGAAGCAGCCAGCCGGAACGCTCTTGCTTACTGATGGAGTTTGATTATTTTTTTCTTCGCGTCAAGATGGAACATGATATCTAATGATTTATATTGATGCGGTGAGAAGGCGCCCTCACCCATCGCGTTCTCAGCTAAATAGCAGGCATATTGCCTCCACGAAGGGTTTGCGGTGCTTGACCTCGTGAGCAAGCGAGCTACGATGATAACATCAGAAACCATCATTGTTGGTGATGGCCAATGATCACGGCCTCATCGGGCTGGGAGAGGGAGGGAACCCGATGATTGCGCGCCGCGAGCCGGTTGTAAGATGACGAATCAATCGCTTTCAGCGAGATCACCGAAGATGCGATCGACCCTTGTCGATGTCGCCCGAGAAGCCGGCGTGTCGCCGGCCACCGTCGATCGGGTGCTGAACAATCGC
>DATGHD010000263.1:0-10657 GCA_035308145.1 Roseiarcus sp. | reverse complement strand
GTGGTCAATGTCTATGCCTCGCGCACCGAGACGCGGCCGCAAAATCCTCTCTTCGATGATCCGATCTTTCGCCATTTCTTCGGCGATGAAGGCGCGACCGGCCGTACCGCGCAGTCGCTTGGCTCAGGGGTGATCGTCGATCGCTCCGGCCTTGTCGTCACCAACAATCACGTCATCGAAGGGATGACCGAAGCGAAGGTTGCGCTGTCCGATCACCGCGAATTCGAGACGAAGATCGTCTTGCGCGATCCGCGCAGCGATCTCGCCGTGCTCAAGATCAAAGGCGGCGCCGACGATTTTCCTGTCCTCGAGCTCGGCGATTCCGACGCCATCGAGGTCGGCGATTTTGTACTCGCCATCGGCAATCCTTTCGGCGTCGGCCAGACCGTGACGCAAGGCATCGTCTCGGCGCTGGCGCGCACCCAGCTCGGCGCCAATGATTATGGGTTCTTCATCCAGACCGACGCCGCGATCAATCCCGGCAATTCCGGCGGCGCCTTGGTCGATCTCGACGGGCGCCTCGTCGGCATCAATTCGGAGATCCTCTCGCGCAGCGGCGGCAGCATGGGCCTCGGCTTCGCCATTCCCGTCAACATGGTCAAAAGCGTCATAGCGGCGGCCAAGGGCGGCGGCGGCAAGGTGAGGCGGCCCTGGCTCGGCGCAAGCCTGCAAAATGTCTCGCAGGACATTGCCGAATCGCTCGGCCTCGACAAGCCGGTCGGCGCCCTGGTGGCGAGCGTCGTTGACGGCGGCCCGGCGGCCGACGCCGGCCTGAAGCGCGGCGATGTGATCACCGCGGTCGACGGACAGGAGGTCGACGACGCCGGCGGCGTCGGCTTTCGCCTCGCGGTCGAACCGCTCGGCGGCGACGCCAAGCTGAAGGTCTTGCGCGACAGCAAGCCCCTCGATCTCTCCTTGCGGCTGATGTCGGCGCCGGAGACGCCGCCGCGCGATCCGATAAAGATCAAGACCCGCTCGCCCTTCGAAGGCGCGACCTTGGTCAATATCTCGCCGGCCGTCGTCGAGGACATGTCGCTGCAGGACGCAACGAAAGGCGTCGTCGTCGCCGATGTCGAGGACGGCTCCACCGCCGCCAATGTCGGCGTGCAGAAAGGCGACGTCGTCGTCGCCATCAACGGACAGAAGATCGACAATACGCGCGACGCCGAGCGCGCATCCGCGGCCAAGGCGAACTACTGGCGCCTGGTCATCCAGCGCGGCGGGCAGGTCATTCAGACGGTGATCGGCGGGTGACTCCCCCCAATCGTCGATGGCCTCCTACTGACGGTCAGGCTTGGGTCGATCGCGAAGTGCGGCTTGGCCTCGGCCAGCCATATCTGCGGCAGCATCGTGGAAGGACTCCGGCGGCATTGCGAAATGTGACGCGGCTCCTCGTGGTCGAAGCCGCGCGGCTTCCAAGTTTGAAGCGGCTATGCGATCCTTATCTCTCCGGCGACGATCGTGAGGAGGAGCAGATGGCCAGCTTGGTGGTGATGTACAAGACCCCGAAAGACGCTGCCGCTTTCGATAAGTACTATACCGAAACGCACATTCCGATCGCCAAGAAAATACCGGGCTTAAGAAAATACGAGGTGAGCCGGGGCCCCGTCGTCACGCCCGCCGGTCCATCCGGATTTCATCTGATCGCCACTCTCTATTTCGACGATCTCGCGGCAATTCAGAAGGCGTTTGCGAGCGCGGAAGGGCAGGCCGCGGGCGCCGACGTGGCGAACTTCGCCACAGGCGGCGCCGACATGATCATGTTTGATAGCCGGCAGGTGTAACGTCTCTACAGAGTGGCCCTACAGCGCCCTTGCAATGATCATCTTCATGATCTCGTTGGTGCCGCCGTAAATCTTCTGGATGCGCGAATCGACGAACATGCGGGCGATCGGATATTCCTGCATGTAGCCGTAGCCGCCGTGCACTTGTACGCAATCGTCGATCGCCTGCACCTGCCGGTCGCTGCACCAATATTTGGCCATCGAGGCGGTCACTGTGTCGAGGTCGCCGGCGATCAGCTTTTCGACGCACCAGTCGACGAAGACCCGGGCGATAAAGGCCTCGCTTTTGCGCTCGGCGAGCGTGAAGGCGGTGTTCTGAAATTCGATGATCGGCTTGCCGAAGGCCTCACGTTGCTTGGCGTAATCGATGGTGAGGCGCAAGGCCTCCTCCATCGCCGCCACCGCGCCGACCGCCAGGATCAGCCGCTCCTGCGGCAATTGCTGCATGAGCTGAGCGAAGCCCTGGCCTTCCTCGCCGCCGAGCAGATTCTCCGGCGGCACGCTGACATTGTCGAAGAAAAGTTCCGACGTGTCGGAGGCGTGGAGGCCGATCTTGTCGAGGTTGCGGCCGCGTCGATAGCCCTCGGCGCCGGCCGTTTCCAGGACGACGAGCGAAATCCCCTTGGCGCCGGCTTCGCCCGTGCGCGCGACGACGATGACGAGGTCGGCGAGCTGGCCGTTGGTGATGAAGGTCTTCTGCCCGTTCAGCACATAGGCATTGCCTTGGCGCCTGGCGCTGGTTCTGACGCTCTGCAGGTCGGAGCCCGCGCCGGGCTCGGTCATGGCGATGGCGCCGATGAATTCGCCGCTCGCCATTTTCGGCAGCCAGCGCTTCTTCTGCTCTTCCGATCCATAGTTGAGGATGTAATGGGCGACGATCGTCGAATGGACGCTGACCGGCGTCGACATGTCGGGGAGGGCCGTCGTGATGTCCTCGATGACCGCCGCCTCCGCGGCGAAGTTCGCGCCAAGTCCGCCATAGGCCTCCGGAACGCTCGGCAGCAGCGCGCCCATCGCGCCGACGCCGCGCCAGGCCTCACGGTCGGTGATCTTGTTCTTCCGCCAGCCCTCGGCGCGCGGCGCGAGCGTCGCCAGATAGCGGCGGAACTGATCGCGGAAGACGTCGAGCTCCTCCGTCATCCACGATGAGCGATAGGCCATGGCGTCTCCTCGGGGCGCGATTGTCTGACGAGAGTCTAGAACATCGACCGCTGAAGGGGAAATGGGGCCACGTCGTCATTGTGAGGAGCGAAGCGACGAAGCCATCCATTCATAGAACTCTGCGAGTGGATTGCTTCGCTTCGCTCGCAATGACGCGGGATTTCGTCAAACGCACGGGAAGCGAGGGCCGAGCGTGTGGCGCCGACGCGCGGCGTCCGGCGCCTCTCACGCTTCGCAGGAGAGGTACGCTGAGTGGCCGCCTCTACGCTAGCGGCAAAAAAATTGCCCCGCCGAAGCGGGGCGCATTTCAAAGGTCGAGGTGTTCTTACGCCGCCTTGCGGACCGGCTTGCCGCGCGCCATGCGGCGCTTGATCGAGTTCCACAGGGCCTTGATCTCGCTGGCCGCCGCGCCGCCCGGATTGACCTCGGTGACGCCTCTGCCGTGGCGCGCCGCCTCTTGGAAGTCGACGCGGCTTAGAATCAATGGCGTGAGCAGGCCGCCCATCGCCTCGAGCGCGGCCGCGCCTTCCTCGACGCGCGCCGTCTGTTGCGCCGGCGGGCACTGATTGAGCACGAAGACGTAATCGGCGCGCATCTGCCGCAGCGTCGCGCGGGTGAGTTCGCTCGCCCAGAGATCGAAAATATTGGGCCGCGAGGGAATGATATTAAGATCGGCGGCCTTCATCGCCGAAATTGCTGCGGCGCTTTCCGCGCCGGCGGTGTCGATGATGGCCAGCGTAAAGCCGTTCTTCTCGAGCGCGGCGAGCGTCGCGGGGAGACGGCCCGCCGTCACCGCGCTCACCGGCACGTCGTCGGCGCCGCGGGTTTTGGCCCAGCTGACCAATGAGTTTTGCGGATCGAGATCGACGACGAAGACGCGTTCGCCCGCCTCTTTTGCCGCCACCGCGAGCGAGGACGCCAAGGTGCTTTTGCCCGAGCCGCCCTTTTGCGTAACGAAGGAGATAATGCGCATTGACCCTAGCCTCTTTGCGTGATTTGCGCCTTCGCCGCCCAACTCCCCCGGCGCTATGGTTAACGAATCGCTACTTAAAGGGACAAATCCTAACGAATGGTTAGGATTGTTTAACGGAATGGGAAAAAGCTTAATCCGCGGCTCGTCCCAAAATCGTCCGGAGGCGACCCGTCAGCGCTGATTTCGACCACTTTTCCTAGACTTAACCGCCGCGTCGCGACAGATTTCGATATGACCGATTTATTTCAATCCGCCAATCTCGCCAAGGACGCGCCGCGCCCGCTGGCCGATCGGCTGCGGCCCGAAACTTTGAGCGATGTCGCCGGCCAAGATCATTTGCTGGGGCCGGACGGCGCTTTGACGCGTCTTCTCGGCGCCCAGAGCCTCGGCTCGATGATTTTCTGGGGTCCGCCGGGCACCGGCAAGACAACCGTGGCCCGGCTGATCGCTAAGGGAAGCAAGCTCGCCTTCGTGCAAGTTTCGGCGATCTTCTCGGGCGTCGCCGAGCTGAAAAAGATTTTCGAAGAAGCGCGGGGCCGCCGCGCGGTCGGGCAGGGCACGCTGCTCTTCGTCGATGAAATCCACCGCTTCAATCGCGCCCAGCAGGATTCCTTTTTGCCGGTCATGGAGGATGGCACGGTCACGCTGATCGGCGCGACGACCGAGAATCCGTCTTTTGAACTCAACGCCGCTTTGTTGTCCCGCGCGCGGGTCCTGACCTTCCGCTCGCTCGACGCGGAGGCGATCGAGAAACTGTTGCAACGCGCCGAAGCGGCGATGAGCCGAAAGCTGCCGCTCGACACAGACGCTCGCGAAGCGCTCATCGGCATGGCGGACGGCGACGGCAGAGCGGCGTTGACGCTCGCTGAGGAAGTCTGGCGCGCGGCGCGGTCGGACGAAATTTTTGACCGGGCGCGCCTGGCCGATATCGTGCAGCGCCGCGCGCCGATCTACGACAAGGCGCAGGAAGGCCACTACAATCTGATCTCGGCGCTGCATAAGACCGTGCGCGGCTCTGATCCCGACGCGGCCTTATACTATCTCGCCCGCATGCTCGACGCCGGCGAGGATCCGCTCTTCATCGCGCGGCGCGTCGTGCGAATGGCCGTCGAGGACATCGGCCTCGCCGATCCGCAGGCGCTGGTCGTCGCCAATGCGGCGAAGGACGCCTACGATTTTCTGGGCACGCCGGAGGGCGAATTGGCGATCGCGACGGCGGTGATCTATGTCGCGACGGCGCCGAAATCCAACGCGGCGTACCTGGCCTTCTCCGAGGCGAGGCGGCTCGCCAAGGAGCATGGTTCGCTGATGCCGCCCAAGACAATCCTCAACGCGCCGACCAAATTCATGCGCGCCGAGGGCTATGGCGCGGACTACGCCTATGATCATGGTGAGCCCGACGCCTTCAGCGGCCAGAACTACTGGCCGGAGGCGCTCGGCCGTCAGAAAGTATACGAGCCGGTCGAACGCGGCTTCGAGCGCGAAGTCAAGAAGCGGCTGGAATATTGGGAGAAGCTGCGGAAGGAGAGGGGCGAGGGCTGACCTTCTCCGCGGGGCCGAAGAACCACGTCGCGGCCTGGCTTACCCTGTGAGACTCCGACCGAGGGCGGATTTTCTCATTGTTGCATGGCGGAGCGAAGGGTCGAACGAAAATCTCTATCCTGCGGCCGCGATTTTCCTACAGCTTCTGCTCGGAACGCTCGATCACGCCATCCGCAACTTGGACTCGAGCCGGCGGAGCGTCTTGCCGCTCCTGGCGCTCGCCTCTATAAGGCCGACGCAATTCCCTCACATATCGGACGCTCTCGATGGCCCCTCAACGCACCTTCTCGATCCTCAAGCCGGACGTGACGCGCCGCAATCTGACCGGCGCGGTCAACGCCAAGATCGAGGCCGCGGGTCTGCGCATCGTCGCCCAGAAGCGCCTGCACATGACGCCTGGACAAGCCGAGACTTTCTACGCCGTGCACAAGGAACGGCCGTTCTTCGGCGAGCTGGTCGAATTCATGACCTCGGCGCCGGTGGTCGTACAGGTTCTCGAGGGCGACAGCGCCATCCAGCGTTATCGCGACGTGATGGGCGCGACGAATCCGGAGAAAGCTGCGGCTGGAACGATACGCAAGGAATTCGCGCTGTCGATGGGCGAGAACTCCGTGCATGGTTCTGATGCGCCGGCGACGGCGGCGGTCGAGATCGCGCAGTTCTTTTCGGGCAACGAGATCGTCGGATAAGGCCGAAAGAGGCGGCAGCGTGGCCTTGCGCCGCCAGCGGAATGTCATAGGCTTCCCGTAGCCGATTCAAAGACAATCGACGAATGGGAGGTCCTCATGCTCACTCGCCGCCGCGCGCTGCAAGGCGCCGCCGCTGTCGTATTCGCCACGCTGTCTCGCGCAGCTCGCGCGGAGAACGAACAAGCCGTTCCGATCGTCTTCGTCCATGGGGATAGCGACCAAGCCGCTATCTGGCAGACGGCGATTTGGCGCTTCGAGAGCAACGACTATCCACGCGACCGCCTCTTTGCCATCAATTTCACCGATCCGCAGGCGCGCGACGACGACGCGATCACCCAATCCAACCGCTCTTCGACGCAGGACCAATTGAGGGAGCTGACCGCCTTCATCGACGACGTGAAGCGCAAGACCGGCGCGACGAAAGTCGCCATCGTCGCGCTGTCGCGAGGCGGCTATTCGACGCGCGGCTATGTCGCGGCCAATCCATCGAGCGTCGTCTGCGCGGCGCTTGGCGGTACGCCCAATCATGGCGTCTTTGCAATCGATGCGCTGCTTGGCAGCGAATACAACGGCCGCGGCGCCTTCCTGACGAAGCTCAACGCGGGCGACAGCGAAGTGACGCCCGGCGTGCCCTTCCTGACGCTTCGCAGCGACGGCTACGATCTCTACGCCCAACCCGATGGGCGCTTCCTTGGTCACCCGGAAATGGCGACCAATGTCACGGCCGAAGGTCCGGCGCTGAAAGGCGCGATCAATATCGTGCTCGGCGAGGTCGATCATCGCGAGACCGCCTGCGGGCCGCGCGCCTTTGCCGAAATCTACAAATTCGTCCTCGGCCGCGCGCCGGGGCGCATCGCGATTACGCCGGAGGCTGAAGTGACGCTCGACGGCATGGTGACCGGGATAGCCGGCGTGACGCCGACCAATCGGCCGGTCGAAGGCGCGACAGTCGAAATCTATCGCGTGTCGTCGGAGACCGGCGAGCGACTGGGTGGCGCGGTCCATACGAAGAAGACCGGCGCCGACGGCGTTTGGGGACCGGCGAAGATCGACTCCGTTTCGCCGCTCGAATTTGTCGTGGCGGCGCCTGACATGCCGATCACCCACATCTACCGTTCGCCCTTCTCGCGTTCCTTCGCTATGCTCAATCTGCGCCCTTCGCCGGCGCCGGCCAAAGAGGACGCCGACGCGGCCGCGATTGTGATGATGAACCGGCCGCGCGGCTATTTTGGCCTGCCGCGCGACATTGTCCTGCTCGACGGCAAGGAGCCTACCGACGTTCCGCGCGGCGTTCCCGGGTCTTGGCGCGCCGAGCTGAAACTTACCGACGCCGCCTCCCGTCCCGTCGTGGCCGAGTTCAACGAAGAGCGCATCGTCGCCCGGCCGTGGCCGCTGAGGGACAATCACATGACAATCGCGGAGCTTACGTACTAAGATCACAGCTTTCGCTCGTGCGCCGGCGGTGAGCCAATTTCGACGAATTAAAACGATTGGCCGCACGCCAAGGGCCGGCGCAGGCGAGAACTGACGAATAAGCAATCGTTAGCCTTGTTTTTTGGACGCGGCGGGCCGGGATGTCGAATGTGCTATCTTTCGATAACGACGCGCCTGCGCGAGGCGTCGCGGCGCCGTTGAAACGCGTACGAGAGGGGAAAAGATGCGCGGACCGTCGGTTGCTTATTCGTCAACCTCGTCAACCGCCGTCGAGTTTGCGCCGAGCCCGATTAATTGGGACTGGGTGCTCGAGGGCGCGCCAAAAGCGCGCAGCGTGATTCTCTCGCGCAGCCAGGACCAGACCGCCTGCACCATCATGTGGGACTGTACGGCGGGAAAATTCCGCTGGATCTACGACTTTGACGAAACAATCCATTTCCTCGAAGGCTCCGTCCTGATCGACGATGGCGGGAGCGCGCCGCGGCTTCTCGGGCCGGGCGATGTCGTGTTTTTTCCCGCGGGCTCGAGCGCGATCTGGTCGATCGAGAACTACGTTCGCAAGCTCGCCTTCTGCCGTAAGGCCCTGCCGGCGCCCGTCGGCGCGGCCTTCAAGACGTTGCGCCTATTCCGAAACGCGATACGCGGCGCGTCCGCGGGCGCCTCCTTGATGCAACGGGCATAGCCGGCGGGCCGCGGATCGCGACGCGCCGCCGCGAGGCTTCAGCGTTTCGGCGCCAACGCCAAGGACGGTGGTCGTCGCGCCCGCAAGGAGTCAGTTCTTAGGCGTCACGGCGTCCGATTTCATGGCGTCGTCCTTCTTCATGGCGTCGCCCTTCATCGCGCCGCTTTTCATCATCGCGCCGCCCTTCATGGGCTTCGTATTCTTCATCGCGCCCGACTTCATGGCGCCGCCGTTCATGTCATCGGATTTCATCGCGTCGGGTTTCATCGCGTCGTCGGCTTGCGCGGCGGCCAGGCCGCCAAAGGCGAGCACAAGGGCGAGCAAGGTTGGGCGCGCTAAAGAGATGATTTGCATCATGGCGTCTTCCTTCGTTAACGGGACCGTCCGGCCCCTCGTGATAGGCGCAGCGCATCGGCCGCGCGGATCCTGAACGGGCGATTCGCTCGTCCTGGATTTCGCTAAATCATTCGGTCGCCGCGGCGAGGACAGGGCCGCCGCCGCGCGCCTGAACGATGACCGCGGCGCGCAGGCCGTCGTCCGTTTGCGGCGTCCTGACCGCCATTCGGTCGCCCATCCATCGCCCAACGAGCGACAGATCGCGCACCACGTTCTTGTGCGCCAATGCGCGCCCGGCATTCTCGCCGCGCAGCACCGCGACTTCGATACGTCGCGGATCGTAGCGAACGAGCCAGACGTCGGCGCCGTCGCGCGGCGCGGCGCCCCTGCTGATTTGAACGACGCCGCCGCTGAGCGTAACCGTCGGTCCGGCGCCCGTTTCGTCCTTTCGCGCCGCGGCGACGAAGCGCTCCACTTCGCCAAGATCATTGCCGACAAGGCTCTTGCGGCCATTGATCACCATTTGCGGCGTGAACGGACCCTGCTCGCCAAGCGGGGCCTCATAGGCCTCTTGCCGCGCCGTGTAGTCAGCTCGGCCGAACGTATCTTTCCATCCTAGCCGGTCCCAGTACGTCATGCTGAAGCTCAGCGCCAGCACGTCTGGACGCTCGCTCAAGGCGGCGAGATTGGCGTTCGCCGGCGGACAGGACGAGCAGCCCTGGCTGGTGAAGAGTTCGACAACCGTCGGGCCATTTTCCGCCGCGATCGCCGGACCGGCGCCCGATCCAAGAAGGAGCGCGGCGATGGCGATGAACGTACTGACGGCGTCGCGCGGCCGGAACAAACTGCGCATCGAAGACCCCTTAAAGCCGATATCGTCCTCTGGGTCTTTCGAAGAGTTCGATGGCCTCGTTACGGCTTTCACGATTTCGTGATGCCGGTCGCCTTCGATGGCCGCGCCCGACTTGGCCCAGCGCGTCGTTCCGCCTCCAATCGACGGCGGGAAACTTCCTCCAACACGCCGTCTCAGATGCATAAGCAAGGACCGGAGCTTTTCTCGCCGGAGCGCCGCAGCTAAAGATGTCGCCTTAACCAGGGATCGGTCTGCATGGCTCTGAAAATTCTCTTCATTGGCGGCACCGGCAATATCTCGCTGCCTTGCGTCGCGGAGGCCTTGGCCGCCGGTCATCACGTCAGCGTCTTCAACCGCGGCGCGACCAGAGCCGACCTGCCGCCCGGCGCGGCGTCAATCGTCGGCGATATGAAGGACGCGACGGCCTATCGCGAGCTCGGCAAGGGCGGCTTCGACGTGGTCTGTCAATTCATGGCCTTCTTGCCCGCGCAAATGGCGGAGGACATCGCGGTCTTCTCCGGCCGCGTCGGCCAATATATCTTCATCTCCTCGGCGTCGGTCTATGAGAAGCCGCCACGCTGCTACGTCATCACCGAGAAGACGCCGACGGTGAACCCCTACTGGCCCTACAGCCAGAACAAAATCGCCTGCGAAGCGATGCTGAAGGCGGCGAGGGGGCTTGCTTGGACCATCATCCGGCCGAGCCATACGGTCAGGACGATTCTCCCGACGATGTTCAACGAAGGCGATTCGGTCGGCCATCGCATGCTCGCCGGCAAGCCGGTGATCGTCGCCGGCGACGGCTCCGCGCCCTGGACGCTGACCAGATGCGCCGATTTCGCGGTCCCCTTCGTCAGGCTGTTCGGCAACAGGGAAGCGCTTGGCGAAGATTTTCACATCACCTCGGACCACGCCTATACATGGGACGGCATCTACAAGACGATTGCCGCCGGGCTCGGCGTCGAAGCCGACATCGTCCATGTCCCGAGCGACACGTTGATCCGATACCATCCAGAATGGGAGGGCCCGTTGACGGGCGACAAGACCTGGACCGCGCTGTTTGATAATACGAAGGTCAAGCACGTCGCCGGCAATTTTTCTTGCGCGAAAGATTTAGGCGAGGTGCTTTCGGACTCGATCGCGCATTTCAAGGCGCGGGTCAAAGCCGGCGGACCGAAGAGCGCCGAGACAGACGCGCTGATC
>DATGHD010000262.1:0-7545 GCA_035308145.1 Roseiarcus sp. | reverse complement strand
AATCGAAGACTGTGTGAATTGGCACGCTCCTGCGATCGACGCTCATTTCAGGCTCGGTGCCGCCTCGTGTCCAATCCTTCAGTGCGCCGGCCGCTTCATCGACGGCGACGCGAAGATAGTCGGGGATTTGGGACTGCAGCGGCTCCATGGAAGCGTCTCCGTCGACCGGCTCGCCTTGCTTCCCATACGCTTCCCAATCGATGTTTTGGGAAGCAGCGGCGGCCGGTTCTCCTCTTATCTATTTGATTTTGCTGGCGCGCCCGGAGAGGTTCGAACTCCCAACCCTCGGTTCCGAAGACCGATGCTCTATCCAATTGAGCTACGGGCGCTTCGGCGCCGCGCATAGCACGGAGCGGCGTATGCTCCTAGAGCCTCGCGTCGTTCCCACGACACCATGAGGGAGGTTGCCTCGGATGCGCGCGGAAGATTTGGCTGCGCCCTTGGGGCGCAGCCAAATCGTCGACTTCGTCATCGCGCGCTCAGTGCAAGTTGCCGGCGACTTCGTTGAACGTATTGGCGAGATTGTTGCCGAGAACGCTCACCGTTCCGATGATCACGACGGCGATAAGCGACGCGATAAGCCCATATTCAATAGCCGTCGCGCCGTGCTCTTCAGCAAGAAATCTCCGCAGCATAAGCATTTGATCGCCTCCAGCCCGTTGCTTACGACGGGCGAAAATAGAGCTTACGGATATTTACGGTTAGTTAAATTAAGCTTTTGTTGCTCGGAGCAGTAAGGTAAATCACGGTTTCGTGAGCAAGACATACTTTACAATTCTTTAGCACGATTCAAAAAAGACCGCACTCGCAGACCTTGAGCGCGCCGCCGACGGCGCGAGGCCCGAGCCGGCATCGACGCTCTGTCGCGGCTCAGGGTCGACCGCCTCGGCTGAGCTGACCCTTTACCTCTTCGACCAGCGCGTAGGTCGCTCGCAAGCCGACGGCGACTTCCTTGAGGCCCCTCGCGAGATGGGCGATCGCCACGGCTTGATTATACGCCGCCAGTTGACTGTCGTCGGTGGTCAGCGGGGATTTGTTCAAGGTCTGTGTCGAGACCATGATCGCTTTGAAAAGCAATAGTCGAATTTGACTTCGGCGAGCTCTGTCGGCTTGGGCATTTTTTCCCCTCCTTTGCGGCGAAGGCGCCGCGCTGCAAGACGCGATAAGCATTTACGGGATCGTCCTGTCGATAGCCTTTCGAGCTCTCTCGCCGTTGATTTCGCAATGGCGGCTGTAGCATGCTAGAGCCAGAGGATCGCCAAGGATGAGACGCCGGCGATCTCCCGGGGGAAAGGCTTATGAGCGGCAAGAATGGAACGTCGGATCATGCCAAGAAGGGCAAGGAGGCCAAGCGCCGCTTCCGTTCCGCCCAGTGGTTCGACAATCCCGACAATCCGGGAATGACCGCGCTCTACATTGAGCGCTATCTCAATTTCGGGCTGACGGCGCAGGAGCTCCGCTCGGGCAAGCCGATCATCGGCATCGCCCAGACCGGCTCAGACCTTTCGCCTTGCAACCGCCATCACCTCGAGCTCGCCAAGCGCGTGCGCGACGGGATCATTGCGGCGGGCGGCATCCCGTTCGAATTCCCGTGCCATCCAATCCAAGAGACCGGAAAGCGGCCGACCGCCGAACTCGACCGCAATCTCTCCTATCTCAGCCTCGTCGAGACGCTCTACGGCTACTTTCTTGACGGCGCGGTGCTGACCACGGGCTGCGACAAGACGACGCCGGCCGCCATCATGGCGGCGGCGACGGTCAATCTTCCGGCGATCGTGCTTTCCGGCGGGCCGATGCTGAACGGCTGGCATAATGGCGAGCGCACCGGCTCGGGCACGATCGTCTGGACGGCGCGCGAGGAGCTCGCCGCCGGCAAGATCGATTACGAGCAATTCATGGAGCTCGTGACGTCCTCAGCGCCCTCGGTCGGCCATTGCAATACGATGGGCACGGCGACGACGATGAATTCGCTCGCCGAGGCGCTCGGCATGAGCCTGCCAGGCTGCGCGGTCATTCCGGGCCCCTATCGCGAGCGTGGCCAAATCGCTTACGAGACCGGAAAACGCATCGTCGAGATGGTGTGGGAGGATTTGAAGCCCTCCGACATCCTGACCCGCGAGGCTTTCGAAAACACGATCGTCGTCAACAGCGCGATTGGCGGGTCGACCAATGCGCCGATCCATATCAACGCCATCGCGCGTCACATCGGCGTGAGACTCACCATCGAGGACTGGGAGACGATCGGTCACGCCGTGCCGCTATTGGTCAACATCCAGCCGGCCGGCAAATACCTTGGCGAGGAGTTCCATCGCGCCGGCGGCGTTCCGGCGGTCGTCAACGAGCTGATGAAGAAAAAGCTCATTCACAAGGGCGCGCTCACGGTCAACGGCAAGACGATGGGCGAGAATTGCAAGGGCAAAGAGAGCGGCGATCACGACGTAATCTTCCCCATCGACAAGCCGATGAGGAAGGACGCGGGCTTCATCGTCCTCCATGGCAATCTCTTCGATTCCGCGATCATGAAGACCAGCGTCATCGGCGAAGAATTCCGCAATCGCTATCTCTCCAATCCCGACGACCCAGAAGCCTTTGAAGGCCGCGCCATCGTCTTCGACGGGCCGGAGGACTATCACCATCGCATCGACGATCCGAAGCTGAAGATCGACGAACATTGCCTGTTGTTCATTCGCGGCACGGGGCCGATCGGCTATCCCGGCGGCGCGGAGGTCGTGAACATGCAACCGCCGGCCGCGCTCATCAAAAAGGGCGTGACGGCGCTGCCCTGCATCGGCGACGGCCGGCAGTCAGGCACATCAGGCTCGCCGTCGATCCTCAACGCGTCGCCGGAAGCCGCGGTCGGCGGCGGCCTCGCGCTTTTGCGCACCGGCGATCGGGTGCGCATCGACCTAAAGAAGCGCACGGCCAATATCCTGATCTCGGAGGAGGAGCTGAACAATCGTCGCGCCGACTACCAGAAGCACGGCTACTCGTACCCGCAGAGCCAGACGCCCTGGCAGGAAATCCAGCGCGATATTGTCGATCAATTCGATCAAGGCATGGTGCTGAAGCCGGCGATCAAGTACCAGCGCGTCGCCCAGACTAAGGGCATTCCGCGCGACAATCACTGAACGGGACGTTTATGACCCTGGATACGATCGGGCCGCTTACTCGGCCCATCGGCCCGCTTGTCGACGCGCGGCCCGCCAAGCGTCCAGAGCGCGTCACGCTCGAAGGCCGTTTCGTCAGACTGACGCCGCTCGACGCGGCGTCGCACGCCGACGCTTTATTCGAGGCGGCGAACCAAGGCGACAAGGATCAAGTCTGGGACTATCTCTTCGATGGGCCTTACGTCGATCGCAAGGCCTTCTTCGCCAACATCGAGGCGAAGGCGAAGTCGGAGGACCCCCTCTTCTTTGCGATCATCGACAAGACCTCAGGCGCGCCCGTCGGCTATCAAACCTTTCTTCGCATCGAGCCGATCCACCGCGTCATCGAAGTCGGCAATATTCTCTATACTTTGGCGATGCAGCGCACGCCCGGCGCGACCGAGGCGCAATATCTCTTCGCCCGCTATGTCTTCGACGATCTTGGCTATCGCCGCTATGAATGGAAGTGCAATGCGCTCAACGCGCCGTCGCGCCGCGCGGCGCAACGCTTCGGCTTTACGTTCGAAGGCGTCTTTCGTCAGCATATGATCGTCAAGGGCCGCAATCGCGACACGGCCTGGTATTCGATGCTCGACCATGAGTGGCCGGCCCGCCGCGCCGTCTTTGAGCGTTGGCTGGCGCCAGATAATTTTGACGCAAATGGCCGGCAAATTGTCGCGCTTTCGACGCTGAACGGAGCGCCGCCGTCATGACCGCACCCCTTGATGAAAAACGCGCCCGCTTCGCCGAGCTGCATCGCGGGCCCGGTTGCTTCATCATGCCCAACCCTTGGGACATTGGCGGCGCGATCTACCTGGCGACCCTCGGCTTCAAGGCTTTGGCGACGACGAGCCGCGGCTTCGCCTTCTCCGTTGGTCGCGCGGACGGCGGCCTTAAGCGCCAGCAGGCGCTTGACCATTTCGGCGCAATCGCCACGGCGAGCGATCTGCCTTTCAACGCCGATTTCGAAAACGGTTTCGCCGACAACAGAGACGCCTTGGCGGAAAGCGTGACGATGTGCGTTTCGACCGGCGTCGCCGGCCTTTCGATCGAGGATTTTTCGGGCGATCGCGCCAAGCCGTTCTACGATTTCGACGAGGCCGTCGCGCGCGTCAAGACGGCGCGCGCCGCGATCGACGCGACCGGCGCAAAAGTCGTGCTCACCGCCCGCAGCGAAATCGTGCTGCACGGCCACGAAGGCGGGTTGCCGGAAGCTTTGCGCCGGCTTTCCGCCTTTGCCGAGGCGGGAGCGGACGCGCTTTATGCGCCCGGCCTGCGCAAGGCCGAGAACGTCGCCGAAGTCGTGCGCGTGGCGGGCGGACTGCCGGTCAACTATCTTGCCGGCTCGCCGGCGTTGACCTTCCGCCAAGTCGAGGACCTTGGCGTGCGGCGCATTAGCGTTGGCGCGGCCTTGGCCCGTGTGGCTTGGGAAGCGTTCATGAAGGCGGCGCGCGAGATCGCCGAGAAGGGCGTCTTCGATTCTTTTGCGCCGAGCCCAGGGTTCGGCGAATTGCAAAAGCTTTTCGCTGGGCGCCAAGGATGAGCGCTTCTGAGGCGGCGGTTCTCAAGGCGCGGCGCGCGCAAAGGAAAGACGTTCCCGCGCTCGAAGCCTTGCAGCGCGCCGCATACGCCAGGAACCGTTCGCTCATGGGCGTCGAGCCGATGCCGCTGCTCGCCGATTACACCGAAATCGTCGCGGCGATGGAGACATGGCTCTTTGAAGGCGACGGCCTCGAAGGCGCGCTCGCCCTCGAATACGAGCCCGATACGGCGCTGATCTGGAGCGTCGCCACGGCGCCGGAAGCGCAGGGACGCGGCCTCGGCAATCGCATGCTCGCCTTTGCCGAGCAGCGGGCCCGGGAGAATGGCTGCAAGGCGATCCGCCTCTATACGAATGCGCTCTCGGCGAGCAACATCGCTTGGTACAAGCGGCGCGGCTATAGCGTCGACCGCGTTGAGGAACTCGCCGACCGCCAAGCCGTGCATATGTCGAAACGCCTCGCTTGAGGCGCTCAAAAGGAGGGAGCTTTGACGGGACGGTTGAAGGGTAAGGTTGCGCTGCTGACTGCGGCGGCGGCGGGCATCGGCCGCGCGACGGCGGAAGCTTTCGCCGACGAGGGCGCCCATGTCATCGCGACGGACCTCGATCCGACCAAGCTCGCCGGACTCAAAGGCGATTTGCGCAGGCTTGACGTGCGGTCGACCGACGCGGTCAACGCGCTGGCCAAAGAGGTCGGGCCGATCGACGTTCTCTTCAACTGCGCCGGCTTCGTCCATCACGGCAGCGTGCTCGACTGCTCGGAGAGCGATTGGGATTTTTCGTTCGACCTCAACGTCAAGGCGATGCACCGGACGATCCGCGCCTTTCTGCCCGGCATGTTGGAGAAGGGCAGGGGATCGATCGTCAATATCTCTTCGGGCGCCTCTTCGGTGCGCGGCATTCCCAACCGCTATGTCTATGGCGCCTCGAAGGCGGCGGTGATCGGACTGACCAAGGCGGTGGCGGCCGATTTCATCAAGCGCGGCATTCGTTGCAACGCCATCTGCCCCGGCACCATCGAGAGTCCCTCGCTCGATCAGCGCATCGAAACGCTGGCCAAACAGACGGGGCAAAGCGCGGACGCGGTGCGCCAAGCCTTCATTGACCGCCAGCCGATGGCCCGCCTCGGCAAGCCAGAGGAGATCGCCGCGCTGGCGGTGTACCTCGCCTCCGACGAGAGCAGCTACACGACCGGCCAGATCCATCTCGCCGACGGCGGTTTCGCGCTGTAACCTCCTCGCTTCGCCGAGCGGGGAGATCACCAACAGGTGTAGCCGCCGTCGGCAAGCACGATTGAGCCTGTCAAAAGGCTCGCCGCTTCTGAGGCGAGGAACAGCACAACTGAGGCGATCTCGTCGGCCTGACCAAGCCGCGCCATTGGCGTGCCATCAATCCAGGCTTGGAACATCTCCTTGTTCTGCATCGCGAAAGCCGTGAGAGGGGTCTCGATATAGGTCGGCGCGACGGCGTTGACGCGAACGCCGCGCGGCGCCCATTCCGCCGCGAGCGATTTCGTCAGGTGATGCACGGCGGCCTTTGACGCGTTGTAATAGGCTTGCGGCTGCGGTTTGTTGACGATGAAGCCGGACATCGATCCGATGTTGACGATCGAGCCCTTCTTGGCGGCAAGCATGGGTTTGCCGAACGAGCGGCAGCACCAGAAGAGGCCGTTGAGATTGACGTCGATGACATTGAGCCAGTGCTCGTCGGTGACGTCTTCGGCCCGGGTTTCGCTTCGCGCGATGCCGGCGTTGCAGACGAGAACGTCGATCTTCCCGCGCTCGGCGATGGCGCGGCTCGCGCCCGCTTCGACTTGCGCCGAATTCGTCACGTCCAATTCAATGAATCCGACATCATAACCTTTCGCCTTCATTGCCGCCTGGCCTTCCGCGGCGACGCTTGGATTGCGATCAGCGATATAGACGTAGGCGCCGGCCTCGGCCAGAGCTTCGACGCAAGCAAGCCCTATGCCCTGCGCGCCGCCAGTGACGACAGCGGTCTCGCCGTCGAGCCTGAACCTCCGGAGATACATGTCACGAAACTCCCAAGTCTGTCCCAGCGCCTTGCTTCAGCTCATCCAGTTGCCGCCGTCGACGTTCAGCGTCTGGGCGACGACATAGTCGGCGTCCGCGGAAGCAAGAAAGACCGCGGCTCCGGCATGATCTTCCGGGAAGCCCATGCGCCCGAACGGCACCGCTTCGCCAACGAGGCGCTTCTTCTCGCCGGGTTTCCGGTTTTCATATTTCGCAAAAAGCGCGTCGACTTCATCCCACATGGGCGTATCGACAACGCCGGGCGCGATGCCATTCACGTTGATCTTGTGCTTGATGAGGTCGAGTCCCGCCGACTGCGTCAGGCTGATGACCGCGGCCTTGGAGGCGCAGTAGATCGAGACCAAGGCTTCGCCGCGCCGGCCGGCCTGCGAAGCCATGTTGATGATCTTGCCGCCCTTGCCGCGGGCGATCATCTGTCGCGCGACTGCCTGGAGCGTGAAGAACAGGCCCTTGACGTTGACGGCGAATATCTTGTCGTAGCTTTTCTCGGTGACTTCGACGATCGGCGCCAGATCGAACGCGGCAGCGTTGTTGACGAGAATGTCGACGCCGCCCGCCTTCGTCGCGACCTGCGCGACCATGCGATTGATCGAGGCGAGATCGGTCACGTTGACCTCGATCGCTTCCGCTTTGTCGCCGAGCGCCTCCGCGGCGTCTCGAGCGAGGTCCAGTTGAAGGTCGGCGATGAAGACCCGTGCGCCTTCCTTGACATAGCGCTCGGCGATCGCCCGGCCGATGCCGCGCGCGCCGCCAGTGACGATCGCGACCTTGCGCTGCAGCTTCATGTTGCTTTCCTTTGGAAGTC
>DATGHD010000261.1:0-13150 GCA_035308145.1 Roseiarcus sp. | reverse complement strand
CTAAGATCGGCGTCTCCATGGACAAATTCGACGACAACTTCCTGACCGTGCTGCGCAACGGCATATCCGACTACGCCAAGACGCAACCCGGCGTCACGGTGCAGATCGAGGACGCCAAGGATGACGTCTCCAAGCAGCTCTCGCAGGTGCAGAACTTCATCGCCAACAAGGTCGACGCGATCATCGTCAACCCCGTCGACACTTCCGCCACCGCCGCCATCACCAAGGCCGCCGAGGAAGCCGGCGTGCCGCTCGTCTACGTCAACCGCGAGCCGAGCGACGTCGACAAGCTCGGAGCCAAGGCGGCGTTCGTCGCCTCCAACGAATCGGAGTCCGGCACGCTCGAGACCAAGGAAATCTGCAAGATTCTCGGCGGCAAGGGCGACATTCTGGTGATGGAGGGCGAACTCTCCAATCAGGCGGCGGTACAGCGGACCAAGGACGTCCACGAGGTGATCGCCGCCGCTCCCTGCACCGGCATGAAGATCATTGCCGAGCAGACCGCGGAATGGGATCGCACCAAGGCCCAGAACCTGATGACCAACTGGTTGTCGAAGGGATTGAAGTACGACGCGGTCGTCTCCAACAACGATGAAATGGCGATCGGCGCCATCCAAGCTATGAAGGCGGCCGGCGTCGACACCAAGAAGGCGATCGTCGGCGGCGTTGACGCGACGCAAGACGCGCTCGCCTCGATGAAGGCAGGCGACCTCAAGGTCACCGTCTTCCAGGACGCGGCCGGGCAGGGCAAAGGCGCGGTCGACGCGGCGTTGAAGCTCGCGAAAGGCGAAACCGTCGAGAAGAAGGTCTACATTCCCTTCCAGCTTGTCACGCCGGCCAACATGGCCAACTTCGAAAAGAAGAACTGAACAGGCTTCCTCTGGCGGCGCCTTTTACGCGTTGATTCGCCGCGAGAGAGGACGGTTTAAGCGGAGCGAAGACGGCGCCTAGGCCGGTATTCGCTCCGCCAATTTGGAAGGCTCGCGCCGGCGTTTTGCGCGATCGGGTCTTGAGCCGGCCCGCGCGCCATCCGCGTTCCGCTTTTGCCAAGAGAGCGCATGGGGTCATGGCCACGATAAGTCCGACCACCGCGCAGGCCGTCCGCGAGAGCGGCGCTGTTCCCGGCGCTGAGTATTTGCTTGAAGTCGAGCATGTGCGCAAAGCCTTTCCCGGCGTGCTGGCGCTCGATGACGTCCAGTTTCGCCTCAGGCGCGGTCATGTCCACGCCTTGATGGGCGAAAACGGCGCGGGCAAGTCGACGCTGATGAAGATCATCGCCGGCATCTACACGCCGGACTCCGGCTCGTTCCGGCTCAAGGGACAGGAAATCCGTCTGACCTCGCCCCTCGACGCATTGCAATATGGCATCGCGATGATCCATCAGGAGCTGAACCTGATGGCCTATATGACGGTCGCCGAGAACATCTGGATTCGCCGCGAACCGCGCAACGGCCTCGGCCTCGTCAATCACAGCGAGATGCGCCGGCGAACCAAGCAGCTCTTCGAGCGGCTCGATATCGCGATCGATCCAGAAGTGGAAGTGCGCGATCTTTCCGTCGCCAGCCGGCAGATGGTCGAGATCGCCAAGGCCGTGTCTTACGATTCCGATATCCTGATCATGGACGAGCCGACGTCCGCGCTCACTGAGAAAGAGGTTTCGCATCTTTTCCGGATCATTCGCTCGCTCAAGGCCGAAGGCAAAGGCATCATCTACATCACGCACAAGATGAACGAGCTGTTCGAGATCGCCGACGAAGTCTCGGTCTTCCGCGACGGCAAGTTCGTCGGCGAGCATCCGGCCGCAAACGTGACGCGCGACGACATCATCAAGCTGATGGTCGGCCGCGAAATCACGCAGATGTTCCCGAAGCTCACGGTGCCGATCGGCGACGTCATGCTTTCGGTCCGCAATCTCTCGCTTGAAGGGCGCTTCCACGACATCTCTTTCGACCTTTGCAAAGGCGAGATCCTCGGCTTTGCGGGGCTGGTCGGCTCCGGACGCAGCAATGTCGCCGAGACGATCTTTGGCGTGACGCCGGCGACTTCCGGGACGATCGCTATCGAGGGCAAGGAAATCGCCATCCGCAATCCCGGCGTGGCGATGGACGCCGGCATGGCCTTCTTGACCGAGGATCGCAAGGAGAGCGGTTGCTTCCTATTGCTCGACATCATGGCGAACATGCAGGTGGCGCTGTTGCGTCACGGCCATGTCCGCGCCGGCTTCGTCAAGGAGCGCGAGATCGCGGCGCTATGCCAGCAGCAGAAGGCGCGCTTGCGGGTGCGCACGCCCGACCTCGAAGAGCCTATCCTCAACCTCTCCGGCGGCAATCAGCAGAAGGTGCTGATCGCCCGCTGGTTGATGACCCATCCGCGCATCCTCATCCTGGATGAGCCGACGCGCGGGATCGACGTCGGCGCAAAGGCGGAGATCCATAAGCTGATCACCGAACTCGCCAGCCGCGGCGTAGCCGTGATGATGATCTCATCGGAAATGCCGGAGGTGCTTGGCATGAGCGACCGCGTCCTCGTCATGCATGAAGGTCGGATGACCGGCATCGTCGACCGGAAGGACGCAACCCAAGTCAAGATCATGGAGCTCGCGTCGCACTAGCGAGGCGGCAAGAGAGGAAACAGGAGCCAAGACCCGTGGCCATCGATTCCGCCCCCGCCGTCGCGCCGGCGAGCGAAGCCGCCGCCGCACCCCGCCGCCGCCTGCCGCCGGAACTTTCGATTCTCGGCGTCATGATTGGCATGATGCTGCTGTTTGAAGCGCTCGGTTGGATCTTCGAGGGTCAGACCTTTATCTTTAACGCGCTGCGCCTCAGGATCATGATCCTGCAAGAGGCCGAAATCGGCATCATCGCGGTCGGCGTCACGCAGGTCATCATCATGGGCGGCATCGATTTGTCGTCCGGCTCGCTCGTCGGCATGACGGCCATGATTGCGGCCTCGCTCGCGCAGGCCGCCGGCGTCAGCCACGCGATTTATCCGGACCTTACCGGGCTAAATCCGATCGTGCCGGTCGCGGCGGGCCTCGCTTGCGGCCTGATGGTCGGGCTCATCAACGGAAGCTTCATCGCCTACACCAAAATCCCGCCATTCATCGCAACCCTCGGCATGATGGTGTCGGCGCGCGGCGTCGCCGATTGGTACACAAATGGGCAGCCGATCGGCAATCTCGAGGATTCGTACGCGGCGATCGGCGCCGGTTGGTGGCCGGTGATCATCTTCCTCGCCGTCGCCGGCATTTTTCACATCGCGCTTCGATACACGCGCTATGGCAAGTTCACTTACGCGATCGGCGCCAATCCGCTCGCGGCGCGGGTGTCCGGCATCAACGTCGAGCGTCATATCGTCCTTGTCTATACGGTCGCCGGTCTGTTGTCGGGCCTCTGCGGCGTCGTCCATACGGCCCGCGCCATCTCTGGCCAAGCGGGCGTCGGCGTCGGCTTCGAACTCGACGCGATTGCCGCCGCGGTCATCGGCGGCACGTCGCTCGCCGGCGGCGTTGGTCGGATGACCGGCACGGTGATCGGCGCGGTTATCCTCGGCGTCTTGACGTCCGGCTTCACCTTCCTGAACGTCGATGCGCACTATCAAGAAATCATCAAGGGCGGCGTCATCATCGCCGCGGTGATCGCCGATCAGTACCGGCAACGCCAGCGGCGCAAGGCGTGAGGCGCCCCGCGACAAAAGCCAAGCGGGGAGGGATCATCGGATTTACTAAAGGAGCGCCGAGCGCGCCGCGGCGCTCCTTTTCACGGGCGTCTCACACGTTCTCGCTGATGTAGAGTTCGGCCGCCAGAAGGATCTGCGTCATGCCCGGCGCTTCGCCGCTCGTTGCGCGCGCCATCGCTTCGACCGCGCGGGTGGCGAGCGTCGCCAGCGGCGTCGCCAGCACAAGATCGACGACGCCGTCGATCAGCGCCGCCTTGGTGAAAGGGAGCAATTCGTTGCAGACCGCGACGAGGCGGCCGCCCGCCTCTTCCTGGCGCAGCGCATTGATCATGCCTTTCACGCCGCCGCCCGCGAGATAGATGCCGGCGAGCGGCTCGTTCTTGGTCAGGAGATTGATCGTCGCTTCAAAAGCGATTCGATGATCCTCGAGGTCGACGATCGATTCGAGCAATTGGAATTGCGGCGCGTGCTCGCGAAAATAGGAACGAAAGCTGATCTCGGCGAGTTCTTGGCTGAGATAGCGATGCGTGCCGACCAGAACCGCGACTTTGCCAGGACGCTTGGCGAGACGCGAGATGGCCCAGGCGGCGGTGCGGCCCGATTTCCGGCCGTCGACGCCGATATAGCCGGCGCGCGCTGGCGCGCTGAGGTCGCTCAGAAGCGCGAAGGTCGGCTTGCCCTTGGCGGCGAGTTCGTCGATCGCCTGGTTGACATGGGGATGATCGACGGCGACGACCGCGAGCGCGTCGGCGGTTCTGCCGCATTCGCGGATCTTTGCGGCGATGACCGACGGAACCAGCTCGTCGACGAAGACGATCTGCGGTTTCACGCGCACGAATCGCGCCGCCTTGGCGGCGGCGGCGAGTTCCGCGGCCAAGGTCTGATAGAACTCGTCGCGTCTTTTCTGCAGCAGGAAGGCGAAAGCGCGCGGCGGCGCTTCCGCGAGACGCTGCTTGAGCAGGCCGGCGGCATGATAGTTGACGGCTTCCGCCGCCGCGGCGACGCGCAATGCAGTCGCTTCGCTGACCGGCAGGCGCCGGTTGAGCACGCGATCAACGGTCGCGACGCTGACTCCAGCGGCGGCGGCGAGATCGGCGATCGTGGCGCGCTTGGCCATGCGTTTTTTTTAAAGGATGTCTTTGTCATAGGGCCCGTCCGGCCCGATGAAGGAAAATGATAGATTACATCAGAGCGGCGTTGAGACGCGAGGGCTTCGCGGGTATTTTTTGGCGCGTTCGCAGGAGCGTTTTTCAAGTCGCGCTGCGGCGAGGAGGAATAGATGGCGGTCGTGGCGACTAAGCGGGACTACAGCCTGATCGGGCGCGATACCAAGCTCGCCGAGGAAAAGGGCCTGGCGTCCGCGCAATGGTATTCCTGCTCCGTCCCGCGCAAAGAGCTCAAAGCCATGATGAAGCGCAGCGACTGGCCGGCGCTGCGCGACACCGCGATCTGGTTCGCCTCTTTTTTCGTTTCCGGTGGTCTCGGCTATTATTTCTGGGGGACTTGGTGGGCCGTCCCGTGCTTTTTCGTCTACGGCGTTCTCTATGGTTCGTCGACGGACAGCCGCTGGCACGAATGCGGCCATGGCACCGCCTTCAAGACCAGATGGATGAACGACGTCGTCTATCACATCGCCTGTTTCATGATCCTGCGCGAGCCGACGATCTGGCGTTGGAGCCACACCCGCCATCACACCGACACGATCATCGTCGGCCGCGATCCGGAGATCGCGGCGCCGCGTCCGCCGGACGTTGCCGGCCTTTTGTCCAATCTCTTCGCGCTGAAGAGCGGCGGCCGGGCCTTGAGCCGAATCTTTCTGCACGCGACGGGCCGGCTCGCCGAGGACGAAAAGACTTTCGTCCCCGACATGGAGCGGTGGAAGGTCTACGCCGTGGCGCGGATTTGGGTGGCGATTTTCGCCGCCGTCGTCGTCGCCTGCCTTTACTTTCGCTCGATCCTGCCGGCGATGTATATTGGCCTGCCGAGCTTCTACGGCGCCTTCATGGTCATATTCTTCGGCCTGACGCAGCACGCGGGCCTTGCCGAGGACGTGCTCGACCATCGGCTGAACAGCCGCACCGTCTATATGAATCCGATCTTTCGTTTCCTTTATTGGAACATGAACTATCACGTCGAGCACCACATGTTCCCGATGGTGCCGTACCACGCCTTGCCGCGCCTGCACGACGCGATCAAGGCCGATTGCCCGCGGCCCTATCGCTCGACGATCGAGGCTTATCGCGAGATCATTCCGGCGATCTTGCGCCAATGCAAGGATCCGAACTATTTCGTGAAGCGCGAGCTGCCCTCGGGCGCCAAGGCGGTTCCCTACAACCACGATGCCGTGATCGTCGCGGCCGAATAATGTCGGCGCCAGGCGCCAGGAGGAATCTTAATGTCGGAGAGTTGGGTCGACGCCTGCGCGGCCGACGACGTCGATGCGGAGGACGTGATCCGCTTCGATCGCGACGGCCGCACTTTCGCCATTTATCGTACCGACGACGATCGCTATTTTGCGACCGACGGCTGGTGCACGCACGAGCAGGCCCATCTCGCCGACGGCTTGGTCATGGACACGATCATCGAATGTCCAAAACACAACGGCCGCTTTGATTTTACGACCGGCCAGGCCAAAGGCGCGCCGGTCTGCGTCGATCTTCAGACCTATCCCGTGAAGGTCGAGGGCGGCCGCGTCTTCATCCAGGTTGGCTGAGAGCGTCGCCGTGACGACAAGACCGATCGCCATCGTCGGCGCGGGGGAGGCTGGGACGCGCGCTGCGATCGCCCTGCGCGACCATGGCTATGGCGGTCCGCTCATCCTGATCGGCGAAGAGCTGCATCCGCCCTACGAACGCCCGCCCCTCTCCAAGGCCGCGTTGACGGCCGAGGCGGAGCCTTCGCCGTCGGCGATCGCCGACGCTTATCGCCTCGCTGATCTCAGGGTCGAGCGACTGGCCGGAGCGCGCGTCACGGCGATCGATCGCGCCGAACACCGGCTCGTTACGAGCGAACACGGCGGGATCGACTACGAGCGCCTGTTGCTCGCGACCGGCGCCAGGGCGCGCCAACTTCGCGCGCCCGGCGGCGAACACGCGATCCTCTTGCGCACTTATGACGAAGCGCTCGCTTTGCGCCGACTGTTAAGACCCGGCGCCCGCGTGGTCGTTGTCGGCGGCGGCTTCATCGGCTTGGAGCTTGCCGCTTCGGCGCGCGAACGCGGCGCATCGGTCGTCGTCCTGGAGGCGGCGCCGCGGATTTTGACGCGCGGCGTTCCTGCCGACATCGCGGAAAAGATTGCGGCGCGCCATCGCCGCGCCGGGGTGGAGATCGTCGCCGGTTGCGCCATCTCGTACATCGCCCGAGACGGCGGAGCATTCTCGGTTGCGCTTAGCGACGGCCGTATCTTCGCCGCCGATTGCGTGATCGCCGGCGTCGGCGCGGCGCCTGAGGTTGAGCTTGCCGCGGCTGCTGGCCTTGCGATCGACAATGGGATCGCCGTCAACGGGCGCCTGCAGAGCTCGGACCCGGACATTTTCGCGGCCGGCGATTGCTGCTCTTTTCCGCATGCGCTTTACGATGGACGGCGGGTGCGGCTCGAGGCCTGGCGCAACGCGCAAGACCAAGGCGCCTTCGTCGCGCGGGCGCTCATCGGCGCGAGCGAGGACTATGCCGTCACGCCGTGGTTCTGGTCCGATCAGTACGATCTGCATCTGCAAATATCGGGTCTTGTCGACGCGGGCGCTACCGTCATCTCCCGCGATCTCGGCGAAGGCGCGGTTCTGAATTTTCATCTGGCCGAGGATGGCCGCTTGGTCGCGGCGAGCGCGTTCGGGCCGATCGGCAAGATCGCCAAGGATGCGCGCGTCGCGGAAATGTTAATCGCGAAACGCGCGAAACCCGATCCGGCCTATCTCGCCGCGGGAGAGCGAAAGTTGAAGGCGCTGCTGGCCGCATGAATTTTGCAGGCCGCGGGCAATGAATATGAGGACGTTAGTCACAGGAAGCGCCGGACATCTCGGCGAGGCGCTGGTCCGCGCGTTGCGCCCGGATCACGAGGTTGTCGGCCTCGACATTCTCGCTTCGCCTTTCACGAACGGCGTCGGCTCGATCGCTGATCGCGCTTTCGTTAGGCGCCATATGAGCGGCGTCGAAACAGTCTTCCACGCCGCTACGCTGCATAAGCCGCATGTGGCCACTCACGGCCGACAAGATTTCGTCGATACGAATGTGACGGGTACGCTCAATCTCTTAGAGGAGGCGGTTGCGGCGGGCGTCCGGTCCTTTGTGTTCACCAGCACGACGAGCGTCTTCGGCGACGCGCTGACGCCGCCGCCGGGCGCGCCCGCGGCATGGGTGACCGAGGACATCGCCCCTGTCCCGAAGAATATCTATGGCGTCACCAAGACGGCGGCGGAGGACCTCTGCCGGCTTTTCCATAGAAACCAGGGCCTGGCTTGCGTCGTCTTGCGGACGTCGCGCTTCTTTCCGGAGGCGGACGACAATCGCGGCGTGCGCGAGGCCTATTCGGACGACAATATCAAGGCGAATGAATATCTCTATCGGCGCGTCGCCATCGACGATGTGGTCAGCGCCCATCTCTTGGCGGCCGAACGCTCGCCGGCAATCGGCTTTCGCAAATATATCATCAGCGCGACGACGCCGTTCCAGCCCGAGGACCTCGAAGAGCTGCGCTTCGACGCGCCGCGCGCAACTTTGAGGCGCGCGCCAGGCTACGAAGCCGCGTACCGGCCGCGCGGCTGGCGGATGTTTCCGAGCATCGAGCGGGTCTATGTCAATGAAAGGGCGCGCAAGGAACTCGGATGGCGGCCGCGCTATGATTTCAACGCAATCCTGGAGCTTTTGCAGGCGGGAGAGGATTGGCGGAGTCCTGTGGCTCAGACCATCGGGTCAAAAGGCTATCATGCCGAAAAATTCTCCGGGGAACCCTATCCGGTGGAATAGACTTCCTATCAGGAGGCCGGTCGATAGGGGATCGATGGACCAGGCCAGTTGGAATAAACGATGGCGGAGGCTTGTCATGAACGACAATCGGCGCGACGCCGGCGGCGCGAGCGAGGGGTCCTCCGGCTCCGCCTGGAAATATGACGGCGTTCGGGTGATCCCTGGCGACCAGCTCGATGCCAATACGGCTCAGACGCCGGGCATGGATCGCCGCGCGGCGATCAATTTCGCGCGGGTCGGCGCGCAGAAACTATGGGCGGGCACGGTGACGATCCACGCCAACGCCAAGACCGGCGCGCATCATCATGGACCGCTCGAAAGCGTCATCTATGTCGTGAAGGGCAGGGCGCGCATGCGTTGGGGCGAAAAGCTGGAATTCGTCGCCGAGGCAGGCCCGGGCGATTTCATCTATGTGCCGCCTTTCACGCCCCATCAGGAGATCAACGCCAGCCGCGACGAGAAGCTCGAATGCGTGCTGGTGCGCTCGGACGGCGAAGCCGTGGTGGTCAATCTCGATATCGAGCCGGTCGAAAAGCCGGAGAATGTCCCCTGGATCGATCCGATTCATAAGGCGTGAGGCGGCATCCGCTCACGCCGCCGCGCGGCAACCCTCGCAAAGCCCCGCCACTTCGACAAGCTCGCTCTCCGCGGAATAGCCCGCCTTCGCCGCCGTCTCTTGCAAAAGCTTGCCGACGCGCGGGCTCTCCACTTCGTCCGTGCGGCCGCAGCGCTGGCAGATCAAGAGGACCCCATGGTGGCGATGGCCGAGATGCTCGCACGGCGCATAGGCGTTGCGGCTCTCGATTTTGTGCAAGAAGCCGTGCTCGAGAAAGAAATCGAGCGTGCGGTAGACGGTCGGCGGCGCGACGCCCTTGCCCTGCTGGCGGGCGAGCGCCTCGATGATTGAATAGGCGCCGAGCGGCGCCGTCGCGCGAGCCAGAATCGCGAGAACCTGGCGACGCAAAGGCGTAAGCTGCAGACCGCGCTCGGCGCAGAAGCGCTCGACTTGGCGCGCCCAGTCGCGTCGGTCGCTATGGCTGTGGTTCTTGCTCATCTAAGTCTCAATTATTCGACCTTATAGCATAAGCGTCCTGCGCGCCTGCCCTCTCACCCGCGGGAGTGACGGCGCTCGCGGCTTGCCAAACGAATTGTTATAACATAACACGTCGGCGGCGCTGGCGACAGGCCGCGCCGCCGATGGAGCCAGACCATGATAATGAAAACCCTGCCTTTCGCCGGCGCGGTCCTCGCCGCCGCCTTCTTCGCCGGACCGGCCTTGGCCGACCCGGTCAACATCGTCGCCGCCGAGAATTTCTACGGCGACGTGGCGACGCAGATCGGCGGCGCCAATGTCGCCGTCACCAGCATCCTTTCGAATCCCGACGAGGATCCGCATCTCTTCGAGGCCAGCGCCTCGACCGCCAAGGCTCTCGCCGCGGCCAAAATCGTGATCGTCAACGGCGTCGACTATGACCTATGGATAGAGAAGCTCTTGAAAGCCAACAAGTCGGCGGGCCGCAAGGAAATCTTGGTTGCGGCCCTGGCCGGCAAGAAGGCCGGCGCCAACCCCCACCTCTGGTACAGCCCGGCGACGATGGCGGCCGTGGCCAAGACGTTGAGCGCCGATCTTGCGACCCTCGATCCCGCGCGCAAGGCGGATTATGACAAGGGCGCGGCCGCCTTCGCTGATTCATTGAAAGGCGTCGACGACAAAGTCGCCGACATGCGCAAGAAATACGCCGGCCAGCCGGTCGCCGCCTCGGAGCCGGTCTTCGGCTATATGGCCGAGCTTCTCGGCCTTAAAGTACAGGAAGAGAAATTCGCGCTCGCCATCATGAACAACACCGAGCCGAGCGCCTCCGACGTCGCCGCTTTCGAGAACGACCTCAAGGGCCACAAGGTCAAGGTCATGCTTTATAACGCGCAGGCCAGCGAGCCTGCCGTGCAGCGGCTCGTTCAGATCGCCAAGGACCAGAAAATTCCGGTCGTCGGCGTCTCGGAGACCGAGCCGGCGAATTCGACCTATCAGCAATGGATGATGTCGCAGCTTGACGCGCTGGATCAGGCGTTGACCGGCCCGACGCAGTGACGGCCCTCCTATTCGACGACGTCGCCATCGAGCTCGGCGGCCGGACCATTCTTTCGGCAGCCGATTTTTCGGTGGGGGAAGGCGAGTTCGTCGGCGTGCTTGGCGCCAATGGCTCGGGCAAGACGACGCTGATGCGCGCGACCTTAGGGCTTGTTCCGCTCGCGCGCGGGTCGATCAAAGCGCTTGGCGCCCAAGTCACGCGCGGCAATGCCGCGATCGGCTATATGCCGCAGAACCGCGGGCCGCTGTCGACCTTAAGGCTGACCGGCTATGACGTCGTCGCGACCGGCGTCAACGGCGCCCGCTGGGGTTTGCCTAGTCTTTCAGCCGCCGAGCGCCGCGAGATCGACTGGGCGCTCGATATGGTCGGCGCGAAAGAGATCGCGCGCCGCTCGCTCAACGAAATTTCGGGCGGCGAGCGCCAGCGGCTCTTGCTTTCGCAAGCGCTGATCGGCAAGCCGCGATTGCTCTTGCTCGATGAGCCGCTGATCAGCCTTGATCCCGCCCATCAGAAAAGCGTTGTCGAGACCGCGCAGCGCCTCCGCGACGAGCTCAAGATCGCAATCCTCTTCAGCGCCCATGAGCTTAATCCATTGATCCATGCGATCGATCGCGTCCTCTATCTCGGCGCCGGCAAGGCCGTGCTCGGCGCGGTCGACGAGGTCATCACCGGCCCGACTCTGTCGCGCCTCTATGGGTCCGAGATCGAGGTTGTGCGGGTCGGCGGCCGCGTCTTCGTGATGTCGGGCGACTACGACGTCGAGCGCGACGCGCATCGCCACGAAGAAGGCGATCACGGCCATGGGCCCGCGCACGGCCACGGCCATGCGCACGACGGCGGCGCCTGATGTTCGCCTATGATTTTATGCGCACCGCCTTCATGGCAGCCGGAATCGTCGCCGTGCTTTCGGGCTTTGTCGGCTTTTTCCTGGTGCTCAGAGGCCAGACCTTCGCCGGCCATGCGTTGTCGCATGTAGGATTTACCGGCGCGACCGGCGCGGTTCTCTTCGGCTTATCGCCGCTCGCTGGCCTCGTCGGCTTCACGATGATCGCAGGCTTCGCCATGGGCTTTTTCGGCGAACGCCTGAGTCAGCGCGACGTGGCGATCGGCATGATGCTGTCGCTGGCGCTCGGCCTTGGCCTCTTGTTCCTGCATTTCTACACGTCCTATGCGGCGCAGGCTGCGGCTTTGCTCTTCGGCAATGTGCTCGGCGTCGACGATCGGGCGCTGATCGCCCTGGCCATCATGGCGGCTTTGAGCCTCGTCGCGCTCGCCTTTCTCTCGCGGCCGCTGATCTTCGCCAGCCTGCAGCCGGAGCTCGCCGAAGCACGCGGCGCGCCGATCCGCTTCATCTCGACTGTCTTTCTGATGATCGTCGCGATCGCTGTCTCGGAATGCGCGCAGATCGTCGGCGTCTTGTTGGTCTTCACGCTGATGGTTGGGCCGGCCGCCGCCGCGCTCGCCTTCACGCGACGGCTCAAGGCGGCGATCGCGCTCGCCGTGATCCTGGCGCTTGTCGAAGCCTGGGGCGGGCTCACGCTCGCCTTCTATACCGACTGGCCAACGAGCTTTTGGATCACGGCGCTGTCGGGGCTGGCGTATTTTGCGAGCTTGGCGAGTACGCAGAGAGGTACGTAGTGCGCGCCTCCCTTCTCCCGCAAGGCGAGAAGAGATGCGTCCGTCACTTCGCCGCGGGGAGCCCGTTGTACTGATCCGCTGAAATCACCACCGACACAAAGGTGCTCGGCTTGTCCTTCGGTCCGAGCGGGCCGGGGACCTTGTTCTTGACCGGCGGGAGGCTGCGGAGGTAGGCGACGATGCCTTCGACATCCTCCTCGGTCAAATGGGAGAGGGCCGGGTAAGGCATGACGCCTGACAGCGTCCGCCCGTCCGGCCGTTTGCCGGTGCGGATCGCAGCGACGATTTGCTGGTCGGTCCAGGCGCCGAGGCCCGTCTCCTTATCCGGCGTCAGATTGGGGCCGTAATAGACGCCGTCGCCGGGAATGGCGAAGCCGACGTCCGAGCCGCCAAGATAGCGCGCCATATCAGGCTGGCCGAGAAGGCCCCCCGGCGTATGGCAATCCGAGCAGCCAGAGATCGTCACGAGATATTTGCCGAGCTCGATTCTGGCGTCTTCTGCTAGGGCAGGGCCGGCGAGGGCAATGACCATCGTCGTGGCGGCGAGAAGGCGGGAGCGGGCTGTAGCCATTGTCTACCTCGAACAGCGCCAGCGATGAACGCGCGGGTCAGACTATTAGCTCGGAGCAACCGGTCAATCCCTTCCTCGCGTCGAACAGGCCGCTTATGATCTACGCGAACAAGCAACATTGCTTGCAACAGGGGAAGCCTCATGGAGCGAGCAGGCGCTCGCCGCGCCGCCGCGGCCGGCGCGAAGCGGATGCGATGACGCAAACCTTCGA
>DATGHD010000260.1:0-4462 GCA_035308145.1 Roseiarcus sp. | reverse complement strand
CTGCGGCTCCTTCAAGCGCGAGCTCTATCCGGGCCTCTTCGTGCTGATCGACCAATTCGACGATCGGACCTACCGGCGAGAGACCAGCTTCTTCGGCAATGGCTGCGTCGCCCATGTGTCGATGGCGCATCCGATCGCGCCGCTCTTGCAAAGGCGCGTCGCCGACGCGGCGGAGGCCGAAAAAATCGCCTTCAGGCTGAACGGGACCTACCTCTGCATCGAGGGCCCGCAATTTTCCTCGCTCGCCGAGTCTTTGGCGTTCCAGGCGCGCGGCGCGGACGTCATCGGCATGACGGCGGCGACCGAGGCCAAGCTCGCCCGCGAGGCGGAGATTTCCTACGCCAATATCGCGATGGTGACCGATTATGATTGCTGGCACGAAGAACACGGCGCCGTCGACGTCGCGGCCGTGATCAAGGTCGTGCATGAGAACGCGACGCGCGCGGCGGCCCTGATCAGTCGCGCGCTCAAAGACTTTCCCGCCGAGCATGAAGCCTGCCCGGTCGGCTCCGATCATGCGCTCGACAACGCGATCATGACGCAGCCGGCCTTGCGCGACCCGACCCTTCTGAAGAAGCTCGACGCCGTCGCCGGCCGCGTGCTCGACGCCTGACGCGAGCCCCTAGTTCGAGCGCCGAGCGGTTCCCCATCCGGCTGCGAAGGCGGAGACGGCAATAGGTCAAGGACGGGCGCCTAAATCTCAGCGCATGAAATCGCCTGCGAGCGTGCGATCCAATCGGCGGACACGGACGCATAGCCGCGAAGGATGTCGCTGATTGTAAATCCGTCGGCGGCGGCTTTGCGCTCGCTCATTTCTCGAGCAGCACCTGGCGGCAGGCCGGCGGCAGTTGCGCCAGAGTCAACGGCTTCGCCGGCGGCGTCGGCTTCGGGTGCAGCGCCTCGTCAGTGAACCACCAGGCGAGCGACTTGTCGCAACCATCGCCGGGCGGCGCAGGCTCTTGCGGGCGGCAATCCTCCTCGCCTTTCGGGCAGGCGATCCGCACATGGAAATGGTAATTGTGCCCCCAGTACGGACGCACCTTGGTCATCCAGGCTTCGCCCTTGTGCTTCTCGCAGAGCGCCTTTTTGATCGCCGCATTAACGAAGATGCGTTCGACTTCCGGCTCCTCGGCGGCGGCCTTGATGATCCCAGCCTGACGCTCGGACCAATGAGCGGGATCGACCGAGAGCCCATCGTCGGTCACCATATTGACCGCCGACATTTCCTCGCGCTCCTCACGCGAGAGGCGGCGATCCGGCATCGGCGTCAGCCAGATGTCGGCGTCGAGGCCGATCTGATGCGACGCATGGCCGGTGATCATCGGCCCGCCGCGCGGCTGCGACATGTCGCCGACGAGAATGCCCGGCCATATGCCGGCGTCCGCGGCCTTCTTCGAGAAGCGCTCGAGAAACGCCAGCAACGCGGGGTGACCCCAGTTGCGGTCGCGCGACAAACGCATCACCTGCCAGGCCTCGCCGTCGACCGGCAGCGCCTTCGCGCCCGCGAGACAGCCGCGCGCATAAAAGCCGATCGAGCGGGCTTGGATGTCGGCGGGCGTCAAGGCGCGGCCGAACAATTCCTTGGCGGCCAAGCCTGGATCATCGGGATTGGCGAGGGGCGGCAAAGGCGCCGGGTCAAGGCTGCCTTTGTCTTGAGCCATCGCTAAAGAGCTGAACAGAGCGACGGCGAAGACGATGGTCGCGATGATCAGGCGGCGGTTCATTAACGGCGTTCCTGTCGCTTGCGCCTCAAACTCTGCGCTCGACGCCCTAACGCGTGGCTAATTTTCGTCTCCGCCAGCTCTGACCGCAACGACAAACAGTCTCGGGAAACGCAACAGGACGCGTCCATCCGGCAATCGCGGGTACGCTTTGGCGACGGCCGCGCCATAGGCGGAAAGGTAATCCTCTTTTTCGCTTGCCGACAATGGATCGAGAAACGGCCTCAGGCCCGTGCCTTTCACCCATTCGACGATCGCTTGCGGCCCTTCGAGAATATGCGCGTAAGTCGTCCGCCAGAGATCGACGCGGGCGCAGCGCGACGCGAGGGCCGCGTAGTAATCCTCGAACGTGGCGATGGGGGAGCGCGCCGCGGCAGCTTCAGCGAGCTTTCGCGCAAAGCGCGGCAGGGACGCCGTCTCGCGCATCAGGACATGGGTCGGCTCATCAAGGTTGTCCGGCGTTTGAACAGCCAACCGCCCGCCGGGCGCCAATTCGTCGACGAGCCGCGCCATGACGGCGACGTGATCGGGAACCCACTGCATCACCGCATTGGCGAAAATCACGTCCGGCGGCGTCGTCGCGCGCCATGTCGCGACGTCGCCTTTCTCGAAGAGCACGCGTGGCGCTCTTCGGCGCGCCTTGGCGAGCATGTCGTCGGAGGAATCAAGCCCCACGATTTCAGCCCCGGGAAATCGCGCGACAAGCAATTCGGTCGAATTGCCGGGACCGCAGCCAAGATCGGTAACGATGCGCGCCGAGCCGCTAACCCGCGCGAGCAGGTCGATCGCCGGCCGCGTTCGCTCGCTCTCGAAGCGCAAATATTGCCGTGCGTCCCAATCGCTCATAGTTTGATCTTCCGCTTCGAGCGCATCGATGGCCCTCGCGCCCTCAAGCCCTGATGCACCCTTAGGGGCGCGCACGCAAATGGCTCACGATTCAAAGATTTGTGGGCAAAGATGGCGCGAAGGTCGCGTATCTTCAGCAAAATCGCGGCGGAGAGCGACAAACGGCGACACAGCGAAAGTTTTTTTTCAGACGTATGACAAAACGAAGTCTTCTTTTTTGCCAATGAGTTGCGTTTCGGCCAGATGCAATGTGTTAAAAAGGTGGCGGATCGAGCCGCCGCAAAGACGACGTTTTTGTAACACCTTCGGTTGCCGCCTTTCGGACCTCATGCCAATATTTCTTTGCGTTGACGGCGACAGCTGATCGGGCGCCCACAAACAGAGAAAATAGGGACGCGTCCGCTGAGGGCTTGGCGGACAGGAGGGGGCTTTTGTGCAAACGAACTTTTCGGGCCAAATTCGCCAGCTTGCCGTCAGGTTGCGGCTGTGACTCGCCTTAGCGCGGCGCCTTTCAGGGCGTAATTTCACCTTTTAGGTACGATAGCTGAACAACCGCAGCGCGGCGCTGCGGAAGGAGAGGTCATGACTGCCCAGTCATCGGCCGGATACGCGGGAGATGTATCCGTTGCTGAGGCCTATTCCCTTCTTGAACGCGATAAAAATGCAGTCTTGGTCGATGTGCGCACCAAGGCGGAATGGGCCTATGTCGGCATTCCCGATCTTTCGAATATCGGCAAAGAGACCGTACTCATTGAATGGCAGGAATTTCCGACGATGAAAGTGAATGCCGAATTCAGTGCGCGACTGGACGAGATATTGCGCGAACAGGGCGTTGAAGCCGACGCTCCGCTTTTGTTTCTATGCCGGTCCGGGGCGCGCTCTCGCGCAGCGGCGATCGCGATGACCCGAACCGGTCGGCAGAGGTGCTACAATATCGAGAGCGGGTTCGAGGGGCCGCTCGACGATAGGCGACGGCGCGGCGCTCTCGAAGGCTGGAAGGCGCACGGCCTTCCCTGGGCGCAGTCGTAAAGCCATGTTCGACCTCACGCCCCACGTCTCAGCGCGCGCATCGACGCCGCAACCGCAGTCAGAAAAGAATTGCGAAATGCTCGAGAGGCCACATTTGCCCGACTACGGCGAAGCTTGGAAACGATGCGTCGCGCGCTTGAGAGCTGAACTGGGCGAAGACGTCTATTCCAGCTGGTTCGGCAGGCTCGAGCTCGACAGCGTCGTTGACGGCGCGGCGCGGCTTTCGGTGCCGACGAAATTCCTCAAGAGCTGGATCGACGGTCACTACACCGACCGAATCCTCGCGGCGCTGAAGAGCGAGATCAAAGAGATCGTCGCGCTTAGTCTTTCGGTTCGCTCGTCCACTCGTCCTTCTGGCCGAAACGGCGAGCCGTCGCAGGTCCTTGCGGCGCCGGCGGCCAAAGTCGCGCCGGATCGCGAGTTCGCGCATTCGACGCTCAAGCGCGCCGACGGAGCGGCCGGCGATGACGGCTTGGCTGGCTCGCCGCTTGATCGCCGGCTGACCTTCGCAACCTTCCTCGTTGGGCGATCGAACCAGCTCGCCTATTCGGCGGCGCAAAAGATCATCGAGTCCAAGCCCGGCGGAGCGCCGGCCTTCAGCCCGCTCTATATTCACGCCGCGGTTGGTCTCGGCAAAACTCATCTTCTGCAAGCAGTCGCCCGCGCCGCGACGAGCCAGGGACGCCGGGCGATCTATCTGACCGCCGAGCGCTTCATGTACAGCTTCGTCGCCGCGTTGAAGGCGCAGACCGCCATCGCCTTCAAAGAGTCCTTACGCGCGATCGACGTCCTCATCTTCGACGACGCGCAGTTTCTGCAAGGCCGTTCGATCCAGAATGAATTTTGCCATGCGCTGAACGCGCTGG
>DATGHD010000259.1:0-2247 GCA_035308145.1 Roseiarcus sp. | reverse complement strand
CGCCTCTCTTCCGAGCGGCGTCGATGGCGTCGGCCTCGGCGCGCGCCCGCTCGGCATAGACCGTCAGAAACGCCCGCGCGCCTTCGCCTTCCGGGTCGGCGATGCGCGCGAGACTGTCTTCGATCAACGCGCGGCTCGTCGTCTCGCCGCGAGCGAGGCGCCGTGAAAGCTCGATGAGCGAAAGATGCGTCATTTTGAAGCTGCCTTGAGCCCAGGGCATTGTTGCGCGGCGCGATTTTGGCAGAGGTCCGGGATCATGGCGAGCCCCGCTGATTGGCCCATTCGGCGCGCGGAGGGCGTCTCGCCGCTGAAAGCTCGCGAAATCGATAATGCCGCTGTGACGGCTTCTTAGTTCTACTGTGTCACGACGATCCTCGATAACCTGTTCGAAGTGGCGATGCTTGGCAACACGGGCAGCGCGCAAGGGTCCGCGCCAGCGCGACTGTGAGGCGTCTTCGGATGGTCGCGATCGAGTTGTCGATGTGCCGTTCGGGTCGGATTGGCGGCGCCTCGGGGTCTGGGACGGGTGGAAATGCGAGATGTTTGGCGCCGCCGGGGGCCTGAGGGGGGAATCGCCGCTCGTTGGCGGATCAGGAAGCCATAAGCTGCGATGCACAGCGTTGCGTGATGATGGAAGCCGCGCCAGCTTCGCCCTTCGAAATGGGCGAGGCCAAGTTCGCTCTTGAGTTCCTCGTAGTCGCGCTCGATGCGCCAGCGCAATTTGGCGGTGTCGACGAGAACGTCGAGGGCCGTGTCTTCGGGCAGGGTCGAAAGCCAGTATTTCGTCGGCTCCTTTTCGCCCTCGGGCCATTCGATGAGAAGCCATTCCAGCGGGTGAGGCGTCGATAGCTTCCAGTCCCGCGAAGCCGGGCGGACGCGCACGGCCGCGAAGCGCGAAGACAAGATTTCGTTAGAGCCCTCCCGCCAGGAAACAATGCGCCAAGCCTCCTCGGGAAGCCCCTTCGCCAGAGTCTTGGCGGAAACAGGGACATGTTCGCCGTCGCGGCGCATGCGCGATGGCGGGCGGCCCCGCCCGCTCCAGGGTTTGGGCGGCAGCGGTTCGACGCCGGGAGGCCAGACGCTCAGCGTCGATTGCACGCCAACCACATAGGTTAAACCGCTGGCCGTGACGCCGGCGCGGAATGCGCCGTCGACGCCATACCCGGCGTCGGTGAGCAAGACACCCGGAGCGACGCCTGCTGCGAGCGCCGCCCGGATCTGAGCGAGGGCGATCTCCGGTTTGGTCCGGAATGTCGCGTCGTCCGGCACATGCGCCTTCTTACGCCGAGCTGTGTCCGCAGCCCAATCTTCCGGCAGATACAGCTCATAGGCGATCGGCAAGCTCGCCGCGTGATTGGCGATCGAAAGCGTCACCGCGATCTGACAATTGTCGGTCTTGCCAAGCCGCCCGCAATATTGCCGGGCGACCCCCACCGAATGAACGCCCTTCTTCACAAATCCCGTGTCGTCGACGATCCACGCCTCGATCTGCCCTTGCGCCTCGATCGCCGGCAGGACCAGTTCGCGCACTTTGGCCAGAACCGCCTCGTCCGACCAAGCCGCCTGGCTGACCAGATGCAGAAGCGATTGATGCTTCGCCGAAACCCGGGCCGGCGCAACGATCGCCGCCATCGGCTCGACGCTCTTGCGTTCGCCGGGCATCAACAGGCCAACGCAATAATCCTTGAGAGGCGTCGCCCGATCCGCCCGACCCAAAACTGTCGTCAGGGCGTCGACATATTCACCAAAACGCCAGTCACTCGATTCCGCCCAAGGCTCCATTTTCCCCGCCACTCGCCGTTCAGCCGAATCAGCAAGTTACCAAATCCAAAGGCGCAACGAATCCGCAAAAACGTGACTCAGTAGAATTAGGCGGTCGATTTTCGATATTGCGTCGGCGTCAGGCCGAAGGCGGCGCGAAAGCGGTTGTTGAAGGTCGAGAGGTCGCCGAAGCCGCTGTCGAGCGCAATCGCCAGAACCGGCCGCCGCGACGAAGCGAGATGGAGCGCTGCGCGCCGCATCCTCATGCTGATGAGGTATTGGTGCGGCGTCACGCCGGCGAGGCGCCGGAAGACGCGCAGGAAGTGATACTTGCTCATGCCTGCGCGCGCGGCCAGGTCCTGCAGCCGGACCGGTCGCGCAGCGTCGGACTCGACCAGACGGATCGCTTCGACCACGCGTCGCGCCTCTCGCGCTGTCGGCGCCGCCGACACTTGCCGATTGTCGGCCATCGCGGCGATGACGCGC
>DATGHD010000258.1:0-10550 GCA_035308145.1 Roseiarcus sp. | reverse complement strand
GGCCGGGTCCTTGGTCTTCTTCAAAAGCTGGCGCTTGAGACGGCCGATACCGTGCTCGGCCGAGATTGAGCCTCCGTAGCGGCCGACGACCGAATGGACGATGTCGTTGACCGCGTCCCAGCGCGCCAGAAATTCTTCCTTGTCGGCCCCGACAGGCTGCGAGACGTTGAAATGGATGTTGCCGTCGCCGAGATGGCCAAAGGCGACGATCCGCGCGCCCGGCGCGTAGGCGAGAACCGCCGCGCTCGCCTCGGCGATGAAGTCCGCGGCCGCGGCGACCGGCGCGCTGACGTCATGCTTGATCGAGCCGCCTTCGGCGCGCTGCACGTCGGACATCTCCTCACGAAGACGCCAGAAAGCCTTACGCTGCTCCAGCGTTGCGGCGATAGACGCGTCCTCGACCACGCCTCGTTCCATCCCCGCTTGAAGGATCTCCGACATCGTCTCTTCGAGGCCGGCGCTGAGCTGCGACGACAATTCGATGAGCACGTACCATTCGTGGCGGCCGGCCAGCGGATCGCGGGCGCCCGGGGCGTGGCGCAGGACGAAATCGAGCCCGATCCGCGGCAGAAGCTCGAAGCCGGTCACGCCGGCGCCGGCGAACTCGCGCGCCAGCGCCAGCAAGCGCAGCGCCGCTTCAGGGCCGGCAAGCCCGACGAAAGCGGTCGCCCTGGCGCGCGGACGCGGAAAAAGTTTTAGGGAGGCGGCGGCGATTACTCCGAGCGTGCCCTCAGCGCCGATGAACAAGTCCTTGAGGTCGTAACCGGTATTGTCCTTGCGCAATTTGCCAAGCCCGTTGAGGATCTCGCCGTTGGCCAAGACAACCTCGAGGCCCAGCGCGAGGTCGCGCATCGAGCCATAGGCGATGACGCCAACGCCGCCGGCGTTGGTCGAGAGATTGCCGCCGATCGTGCATGTCCCCTCAGAGCCGAGAGACAAAGGAAACAGGCGGTCGGCCGCCTCGGCGGCGGCCTGGGCGGCGGCGAGCGTGACGCCGGCCTCGACGATCATCGCGTCGCCGCCGGCGTCAACCTCCCGCACGCGATTCATCCGCCGCATCGAGACGATGATCTGATCGCCGCTTGGGTCGGGGATTTGGCCGCCGACGAGGCCGGTGTTGCCGCCTTGCGGCACGACAGGGATCAGCGTCTCGTTACATAGCCTAAGGACGCGGGCGATTTCCTGCGTCGAGCCCGGGCGAACGAGCGCCAGCGCGCGGCCGTGAAAGAGGCCGCGGGGCTCGACGAGATGGCTCGCCAAAACTTGCGGATCGACGACGACATGGGCCGCGCCGACGATCGCCGCCAGGTCGTCAAGGCGCCGGTTCTGCGCTGCTCCGCTCATCCGAGAATTCGTTTTGCTCGCTTGGCGGCCTTGGCGCGTGAAAACGCGCCGACGATTTCCACATGCGGCGAAAAACGGAACTGGTCAATCGGGGCCACGCTCACAAGACGATAGCCGCCATCGACGAGGATGCGGGCGTCCCTGGCGAAAGTCGCAGGGTTGCACGAAACAGCGACGACGCTGGGGACGCCGCTCGCGGCGATCTCCGCTGTTTGCGCCGCCGCTCCGGCGCGCGGCGGATCGAACAGAACGGCGTTGACGCGCTTAAGCTCCTGCCGCGTTAGCGGCCGTTGAAAGAGGTCGCGCTCTTCACGTGAAATCGGGCGCAACCGCAGCGTCTCGCCGGCCGCGCGCTGAAGCGCCGCCAGCGCGCCGCCGTCGGCGTCGACGGCATGGATCGCTCGACGCTCGGCGAGACGCAGCGCGAAGGCGCCGACGCCGCAGAAAAGATCGGCGATCCGCCCGCCGGCGAGCGCCTTATCCGCCAGCGCGGCAATGAGGCGCTCCGCCTCCGCGGTTGCTTGCAGGAACCCGCCCGGCGGCGGCGTAACCTCCGACGCGCCCATGGCGATTTTCGGCGCGCGCCTTTCGACAAGGATCTCGCCATGATTGGACAATCGGGCGAGGTCGAGCCGCTCCGCGGCGCCGATCAGGGCCGCCCGCAGCGCCGCGTCCGGCGCGCCGGCGCCGCGAATGTCGACATCGAGGCCGCCCAATGTGGCGGTGATCGCAATATCGAGCGGCTTGCCGAGCTTCGCCATGCGATTGGCTATGTCGCGCGCGCTCGGCAGCGCTTTCGCCATAGACGGCGCCAGGATCGGGCATGAGTCGATCGCGACGATTTTGTGGGCGCGGGCCCGCATGTAACCAACGGCGGCGTCTTCACCGTTGAAGCGCGCATGAAAGGTCGCGCGCCTGCGTCCTTCGCCATGAGCGTCGATCAGCAGGCCGACCTCGGCTTCGACACCCGCCAAACGAAGCGCGCGCGCGACGATCCCGCGTTTCCATTCGGCGTAAAGCGCGGCGCTCATATGCTGGGCGGCGCAGCCGCCGCAATCGGCGAAGTAGCGGCAGATCGGCGCAGCGCGTTCAGGGGCCGGCGTGAGAATCTCAACCAGGCGGGCGCGGTCTCCATCGAGGAAAGCGCTAACGCGCTCGCCAGGCAAAGCAAAGGGCACGTGAATGGCGCCGCGCGCGACGCCGTCGCCGCGGTGGCCGAGCGCGACAATGTCGAGGGTCCGAACCTCGCCCTCAGCCATGGCGCGCGCCGATCAGGAATTCCTTCGCGCCATCGCCGCCCCGGATCGGCGAAGCCATAACGCCCAAGCTCCTCCAACCGAGGCCTTCAACGCAAGCGACCACCCCGTCGCATGCCTCGCTCAAAGCGACCTCGTCCTTGACGACGCCTTTCTTGAGACGCGCGCGACCAACTTCGAACTGCGGCTTGATCAAGGCTGCGAGCCAAGCCTCCTCGGCGGCAAGAGAAAGGACACGCGGCAAGACAAGACGCAACGATATGAAGCTGACGTCGCAGACAATCGCTTGCGGCGGCTCATCGAAGACGGAGGACGTCAGCTTCCGCGCGTCGAGCCCTTCGCGGGCGATGACGCGTCGGTCCGTGCGGAGCCGTTGGTCGAGCTGGTCGCGGCCGACATCGACCGCGTAGACGCGACGCGCCCCACGCGCCAACAGAACGTCGGTGAAGCCGCCGGTCGAAGCGCCGACATCGAGGCAGACGAGGCCGACAGGATCGAGGCCGAAAGCGTCCAGGGCGGCTACGAGCTTGACGCCGCCGCGAGACGCCCAAGGATGCGCGGCCGTCGCTTCGATCGCAGCGGTCGGCGCGATCTCCTCCGAAGCCTTGCCAATAAGCGCGCCATCGGCGCGCACGAGGCCTGCAGCGATCGCGGCTTGGGCGCGAGCGCGGCTGGCGAAGAAACCTCGGGCGACGAGCACAAGGTCGGCGCGCTGACGCTTCTCGTTCATCAAAAAGTGTCATAGCCGCTTCGCGCAAGCGGCGCGAGAGGCCGCTCGCCGCGTCGCTCCTTTGTCGCACGATGGCGCTAATGAGACCCGTTCGCGTTCATAAGTTTGCGTCGCGGCGGCCCCGGCGGTCGAAAAGGCAGCGCCATCCGACGAGGGCCGCCGTAGCCAAATTCGAAGCGGAACGCCGATCAACCGGCGGCGCGGCGCTGCGGCAGCGAGTCGCCGCGTTGAAGCATGCGCTCGATTTCTTCCGCTGCGGCCTCTGCGCCATCGATCCCGGTCATCTCCTCCGAAAACGCCCGCGCCTCGGCGGCGTAGGACGGCGTCTTCAACACGTCCAGCGCGGCCGCGCGGATCGTCTCGACGCCCGAATCCTGGCTCAGCGATCGGCCGACGCCGATCTCTTGGACAAGCGCGGCATTGGGCGCCTGGTCGGCGGCCATGCCCGGCATCACCAGCATCGGCAAGCCGTGTCTCAGCGCCCGCATCATCGTGCCATGGCCGCCATGGGTCACGACCAGCGCGGCGCGGGCCATTAAGGCGTCATGATCGGCCGCGTCGAGCACGATCGAATTGGCGGTTGGCGAAAGCTGGCCGACGTCGATGCTGCGCCCGCCGGTCGCGACGACATGAACGTCGAGCGCGCCGAGCGCATTGAGGGCGCGCTGCATCTTATCGACATTGCCCTGCTCGGGCCCCGTCGAGAAGCTAAGGACGACGAGCGGGGTCGGATCGTCGGTGCGCCATGGAAGCTCGGCTGGCTTGGCGTGCCGCTCCAATTCGAGCGCAGGCCCGACGTGACGTACTTTTTCGGCGCCTTTCGGCGCAGGATCGCGGCGGTCGATCGACGCAAGAGAGGTCACGACGATGAGGTCGCGGTCGAACCACAGGCGATCGACCGATGGCAAACTGGAAAAGCCCGCCTGGCGCCGCATGGCGCTCGCCTTCTCCAAGAAGGCGCTGTACTCTTCGATATGCCGAAGAAACAGTGTATGGCACATCATGACGGTCGGCTGCGGCGCCTCCGCGGCGGCGGCGAGCCCGGCGATGAGCATTTGATCGGCAAGCAGGAGATCAGGCTTCTCCGCGCGGATCAGCGAGGCGATTTGCTCCTCGACCGCCGGCGAAGAAAGATAGCAAGCCATGCGCCAGAGCGGCCAATCCTTCAAATAGCGATCGGCCTGCTCATAGGCGCGCGTCAATTCGATGGCGCGGAACCCCGCTTGGTCGACACGCGGAACCATTTCCGGGCGGCCGGCGAAGGCGACCTCATGACCGCGCTCGGTCAGGACGCGGGCGATTCCGAGACTCGGCGGCAGATTGCCGCCGCCAGACCAATTGAGCCAAAGAATCCGAGCCATGATCCCCTCCTTCGACAAGTGATTGTACGATGCGACAAATGACCGCCTCGGCGGCCGCTCGGCTGAAGCCGAAGTCGCGGCGCAGCAGCTTCCAGGCGTAGACATCGGTGGCGACAAGCAGCGCGTTGAGAAGCTCAGCCCGCTCGCCCTTGCTCGCTCTTGCAAGCTGCGGCGCAAAACTCTCTTCGATCCAGCGGCGGTGGTTGTCTCGGCCTGATTTCAAGAGCGCGTCGAGAGATGGCACACGGCCCTCGTCGGCGAGGCGGAGAATCACCGCATCGCCGATCTTCTCATAATCGTCGTAGAGAACCTTGATCGAGGCGGCGGCGTCGCCGGGATTGACTTCGCCATGGCCGCGCCGGCCTTCGAATTTGATCGCTGCGGCGAACACCTGCTCCTTGCCGCCGAAAGCGCGTAGAATCGTCCGCACGGCGACGCCCGCCCGCTCGGCGATGGCGTCGAGCGTCAGGTCGTCCAGAGTTCGCTCGACGATGAGGTCGGCCGCGCTCTGAACGATGCGCTCCTTGGTCGCCGCCGCCTTTTCGGCGCGTGCCTTCATCACATAGGGGCGCGTCTCGATATTCATGTCACGTCACATGACATGAATTAATTTTCGTGTCAACATAGGCGACACGAAATCTGTGGCCCCCGCCCGCCGCTAGGGCTTGGTCGCGACGATGAACAGGCGCGGGTAGAGAAACAGCACGCGTCCGTCCGGCTCGCTGGGATAGGCGGCGGCGAGCTCTTCCATATAACGGGCGATGAATTGCTCGCGCTCGTCGTCGTCGAGCGGATTGAGGAAGGGTCGCAATCCGCTGCCTCGGAACCAATCGACGAGCTCGCCGACGCCGTTGAGCGCATGGACGTAGGTCGTCTGCCAGATTTCGAGCTTGGCGCCCAACGGCTTCAGCCAGCGATAGTAGTCCGAATAGGCGCCGATGACGGCGCGCGTCTTGGCGATCGGCAAGAGCCGGTCGACCCAGGGCCCGTCGGCGGCGACCATCCGCATCAGCGCATGCGACGGCTCCTGGCGGTTATCCGGCATCTGGACGGCGAGCGAGCCGCCCTCGGCAAGGAACGAGTAGAGCCTTGGCGCGACCTCGTGATGATCATTGAGCCATTGCAGCGAGGAATTGGCGAAGATGATGTCCGGCGCCGCCATCGGCCGCCACGCGCCGATGTCGCACATTTCGAAATTGAGCGCCGGCAGGCGCGCTTTTGCGGTCGCCAGCATGCGTTCAGAACTGTCGACGCCGACCACCTCCGCGTCGGGAAAGCGCGTCGCGAGAAGATGCGTGCTCGCGCCCGGCCCGCATCCAAGGTCGACGACGCGGCGCGGCGACTTCGTCGGCACGCGGGCCAGCATATCTGTCGCCGCCCGCACGCGTTCTTTCTCGAATTTGAGATAAAGCGCGACGTCCCATTCGCTTGCGCCGATGAACGGCGAGGCGAGTTCGGGCGTATCGACCGGCGGGGTCATCGGGGCCTCATTCCTTGGGGATCGCGCACGGGAGATTGGCGCGCAATATGTCCATTTTCAGGCTCGATCTGGAGCGATTCTCATGTGACAGAATTCGCTTAAAAGCGCGCGAGGTCACGTGGGATTCGACTTGAATTTTGACAAGAGCTTAAAGATCGCGACGCGCTGACCGTCGCAAAATCGCCCGTGAAAAAGATCTCGTCTTAGACGCCGCCGGCGACCGGAATCAGCGCGCCGGTGACCGCTCTTGCTTCGTCCGAGGCCAGGAAAAGAATGACCGCCGCGAGATCGGCTGGCGCCACCCAGCGGCTGAAATCGGCTTTCGGCATATCGGCGCGATTGGCCGGCGTATCGATGATCGAAGGCAAGACGGCGTTCACCGTCACATTCTTGGCTTTCAGTTCTTCGGCGAGGCTCTCGGTCAAGCGATGCACGGCCGATTTGCTCGCCGCATAGGGGCCCATGCCGGCCGCCGCTTTCAGCGCGCTCATCGCGCCAACATTGATGATGCGGCCGGCGCCGCTTTCGAGGAGATAGGGGAGCGCGGCTCGCGAGGCGTTCAGCGCGGTCTTGAGGTTGATGGCCAAGAGAAGATCCCAAGTCGCGGCGTCGCCATCCTCGACTTTCGCCCAGCGGAAGCCGCCGGCGATATTGATCAGCGCGTCGAGCCGTCCGTATTTGACCTTGACCTCGGCCATCGCCTTGCCCGCGCCGTCAGGCGTCGAGAGATCGGCGCCGCCGAGAAGCAGCGCCTTGGGCCCGAGCCGCTCGGCGAGGCCGGCGGGCGGCGTCTGGCCGACATCGAGCGCAGCGACAGAGGCGCCGCGTTTTGAAGCAACCTCGGCGACAGCCCGCCCGAGCGCGCCAAATCCGCCCGTGATGACGACGACTTTGTCTTTCATGGCGCTTCCTCGGTGGCCTAGCCCGACTGTAACGCGGATAGATCGAATATGCTGCTTTGTTCAGTCTAAAAATGATCTCTAAGAGGTAGTGCCCTCAGTTTGGATGCGGCTATATTCGAACGTCGGGGCGGAGGAAAACAGACGGGACTCAAATGCGCACCCTTACTGCTTACGGGGTCGGCGTCGTTATCGTTCTCGCCGTGCTTAACGGCATAGCATGGAAAGCAGGAACGCCCCGGCTGCACAGCCTAAACGTGTTTTCTGCCGGCTTCGCCCTTGGGGTGCTCGGGACGTACATTTCGGCTTGGGTTAACGGATACCGCCGGATCGCCTGATTTCATACTGAATCACTACCCCTCTAAGACGGCCCTTGACTCTGAGGCCTTTCGGCTCTTTTATAGAACAAAGAGAGAACATGTCGGTCGCCCAAACCCCATGCCGCCGGGCCGCAAAAAAGAGACCGTGGCGCATCTGCGCAGCGCCGTCGCGGCAATCGAAGCCGGGGCGGGGTCCCATCGCCGCGCGTTTAAGCTGCCGGTCGCCCGCGCTCTCGATGGGGCGCTCGGCGGCGGCCTCGCCGGCGACGCCTTGCATGAGATCGCGCCAGCCAAGCCGGGTGACGGCGCGGCGGCCTTAGGCTTCGCACTGTGCCTGGCGGCGCGTTTCTTGGCCCTTTCGCCCCGCCGCTCTTCGGCGTTGATCGCTTGTGAGGATTTTTGCGCGCGCGAGACCGGCGCGCTTTACGGGCCGGGTCTCGCCGCTTTTGGCCTCACGCGCGAGCGCCTCATTTTCCTGAACGCGCCGGATGGCCGCGCCCTGCTCTGGGCGATGGAGGAGGCGTTGAAAAGCGGCGCGCTCGCCGTCGTCGTCGGCGAAATGTGGAGCATCGCCAAATGTTACGGCCTCGCCGCCTCGCGCCGGCTGCTGCTGGCGGCGCGAGCCGGCTCAACGCCGGCGTTGCTGGTTCACGGCGGCGTTTTCGGCCAGGCCAACGCGCTCTCCAGCGCCGCGGAGACGCGGTTTGAAATCGCCGCGGCGGCGAGTCGCCGGCTCGCCCCGGCGAGCGGGCGTCTCGATCTGCCGGGCGCGCCGGCCTTCGCCGCGCGGCTCGTCAAGGCGCGGCTCTCTCCTTCGGCGCAGGGGCCGCCGGCGCGGCTTTTCGACGAGACGCGCATCACGCGTCTCGAATGGCGCGGCGCTGAGATTTGCTTCCATGATCCGACGATTCCTCTCCCTGTGGTTCGCCCGCCTGTCGACGGATCGCGCGCGCGCTTTGCAGGCGGATAAGCGCAGCGCCGCGGCGCCGCTCGCGACCTACGCCAAGGTCAAGAACGCGCAAGCGCTCGTCTGCGTCGATCGGCTGGCGGCGAGCCTCGGCCTCGAACGCGGCCTGCCGCTCGCCGACGCCAAGGCGCGGCGGCCGAATCTCGTCGCCGTCGAAGCCGATCCGGCGGAGGAAGCAAAGCTGCTCGCGCGGATCGCCGATTGGTGCTCGCGCTTCACGCCGCTGGTCGCGCTCGATGGCGCAGACGGGCTGATCCTCGACATCGCGGGCGTTGCTCATCTCTTCGGCGGCGAAGAGGTGATGATGCACGAGATCGAGACGCGCCTTGCCGCTCAAGGCCTTGGCGCGCGGGCGGGCGTCGCCGATTTCCCTCGCGCCGCCTGGGCTCTGGCGCGTTTCTCCAAGGAGCGCATCGCGCCGGAAGGCGCGGCGGGAAAAATCTTCGCCAGGCTGTACCATGGCCTGCCGCTCACCGCGCTCGGCCTCGATGAGACGCTTATCGCCGACATGGCGCGCGCCGGCCTCCGCCGCATCGGCGATGTTGCTCTGCGTCCGCGCGCGCCGATCGCCGCCCGTTTCGGCGAGGACGTCATCGCCCGTCTCGACGCGCTTTGCGGCTTGGAGCGCTCCGCGATCAATCCGCGCTTCGCGGTCCTGGAATTTTCCGCCGAGCGGCGCTTCGCGAGCGCGATCGTCCAGCGCGAAGCCGTCGAGGCGACGATTTTCAATCTCGCTGAAAATTTGGCTGTGTTGCTGCAACGCCAGGCAAAAGGCGCGCGCCGGCTCGAGGCCGCGCTCTTCCGCGTCGATGGCGCCGTGCGCCGGATCGTCGTCGGGACCAGCCGGCCGCTCAATGACGCCAGAGCCATGGCGCGCCTGTTCCGCGAGCGCTTCGAGGCGCCGGACGAAGACGAGCTCGAGGCAGGCTATGGCTTCGACGTAGTACGCCTCTCCTGCCTTCTCGCCGAGCCGCTCGCCCCGGCGCAAGGCGATTTCGCGCGCGCGCCGCAGGAAGAGGACGCACGCGTCCTCGCCGATCTTCTCGACCGATTGAGCGCGCGGCTCGGGCCCCGCCGCGTGACGCGGTTCGAACTTGTCGACACGCATATTCCTGAATTCGCCGTCGTCGCCTCGCCCGCGACTTTGGGGGCGCGGCAGGCCCCCTCCACCGCCCTTCGGGCGGTCCCCCTCCCCCGCTCCGCTTCGCTCCGCGAGGGAGGATGGGGCGCCTTCCTCCCCCGCGCGGCGGGGGAGGGGGACCATGCGAAGCATAGTGGAGGGGGCGCGGCGTCTGGTGGAGAGGTCGTCCCGCCATCGCGGCCTTTGCGCCTCTTCGAACGGCTTGAGCCGATCGAGGCGATCGCCGAAGTCCCCGATGGGCCGCCGCTGCGTTTCAAATGGCGGCGCGCGATGCATGAGGTCGCCGCCATCGAAGGGCCGGAGCGCATCGCCGCCGAGTGGTGGCGTCGATCCGACGGGCCGACGCGCGATTATTTCCGCGCAGAAGATTCTGAAGGCCGACGCTTCTGGCTCTTTCGCGAGGGAATTTACGGACGCGAGGTCGCCCAAGCGAGGTGGTACATGCATGGGCTGTTCGGATGAGGGCGCGGCTTACCCTCATCCGGCCCTTCGGGCCACCTTCTCCCGCAAGCGGGAGAAGGGATTGCCGCCGCCCCACGATAATCCTCGACAGCGATGAAGCGCGCGGCGCGCCCCCTCTCCCGCTTGCGGGAGAGGGCTGGGGTGAGGGTAACCCGCGGCGTCTGAAAATAGCGAAAGCAAAATACGCAGGAGGCGTCCATGCGTGACGGCATTCCACTTCCCACAAAAGCGCGCGCTCGCACGATGCGGCGAATGCCTACCGATGCGGAACGGAAGCTTTGGTACGCGTTGCGCGATCGCCGTATGCAACATCTAAAGTTCCGCAGACAAGCGCCGATCGGTCCTTATGTCGTCGATTTCCTTTGCATCGAACATCGACTGATTGTCGAAGCTGACGGCGAACGACATGCCGAGAGCGCGAGGGACGCCGCGCGTGACGCATGGCTGGCGAGAAACGGCTATAAAATTCTGCGCTTCTGGAACAGAGACATTCTGACCGCGCAAGAGAATGTGCTCGCCACGATCGCCGCGACATGCGGCCTAACATGGTGAAGGCGCGGCTTACCCTCATCCGGCCGCTTCGCGGCCAC
>DATGHD010000257.1:0-2065 GCA_035308145.1 Roseiarcus sp. | reverse complement strand
TGACCGAGGCGCTGATGGCGGCGTTCGAGGCGACGGGCGAGAAGGCTTACTTGGCCAAAGCCGAGCGCATCGCTGATTTTTTCCTGCGCCGCATGGCGGCGACCAATCATTGGCGCGTCCCCGAACATTATCGGGCCGACTGGACGATCGATCGCGACTATAAGGGCTCCGACGTATTTCGTCCCGTCGGAACAACGCCCGGCCATTCGCTTGAATGGGCCCGTCTCGCGCTTCAGCTTTTTGAGCTCGGCGGTCGGCGGCTCGATTGGCTGCCGGGCGCGGCGAAAGCGCTTTTCGCCGAAGCGACGGCGTCGGGCTGGGATGAGCGCGGCGGCGGCTTCTACTATACGCTCGATTGGAGCGGCGCGCCGCTGATCAAGGATCGGCTGTGGTGGCCGTGCTGCGAGGGCGTCGGCGCGGCCGCCTTCCTCTACGGGTTGGATGGCGATGCGGCCGCCGAAGAATGGTATCGGCGCATTTGGGATTTCGTCGCGCGCCGCCTCATCGACCGCCGCCGCGGCGGCTGGCGGCCTCAACTTGGCGATGACCTTGCGCCGAAGCAGGGCTATTTCGTCGGCAAGCCCGACATCTATCACGCCCTGCAGGCGTGCCTTATTCCGCTCTATCCGGCCAAAGCGAGCCTGACCCGGCAGATCATGGCGTCATGGCCGAACCGGCCCATGATATGAGCGCAAGCGCTCGCGCCTGACGAAAAGCCAAGTGTGCGGCGCTTGGCGCCGCATAGAAGGCTGCGCGAAAACCCACGCAGCTTACCGCTTAGTTTGCCGCTCGGCGCCGACGTCTCGCCGTCGAACCCAAGAGAGCTCGTTCAGCGAGGCGCCGTCGTTTCCCCCAACGCCCAGCGGATCAAAGCGCTCAGCGCTTTTTCGCTGCGCGCTTCTTCGGGGTCATCCGAAGCGAAACGCCCATCAAGGTCGCTTTATGCCGGGTGGCGCCTTCGGTCCTCTTGAGCGCTTTCGCGATCTTAGAGAGGGACGCCTTTCTGGCCATGCCCTTGAGGGTCTTGATGTCGCCCTTCGACCAGACGCGCCTTACCGGCGCTCTTTTTCGTACTGCTTTTGCCATAGTAACTCCAGTAACCTAGTGAAGTACGCGGGTTGTTATGCACAATTCATGACGAATATGCAACTCTTTTGCAGTGCGATAGATACCGTACGACCCATTTTGGTTCATTTTCAGCCCCTATCGGTACGTGATTCCGATCTATTTGACCCGAGTGGCGCCGTTAAGGCGACGGCTGGAACTACCAACTTTCTGACGTCTGTGTCGTCGGCGCAAGCGATTGAAATTCGGGCGGAGAGGACCGACGAAGCCGACCGATCACGCGAGCAAACGCTTCGCTTAAGCGCCGCTTGGCGTGCGAGCTATCGAAATCTCCACGGATAGGCATGCCGAAAGCCGATGTCGCGACGCCCGATCATCAAATGAAGTAGATGGCGGTCCAGGCGATTTGCGGCGCTCGTTCAGTTTCGCCGGCAAATCGCGCCAAGGCTTGTTCCCTCGCCGAGTCCGGCCCATATTTCGAAAGAAAGAAGGAGCCCGCGATGAGCGCCAGCGACCTTGCGATCCATGCCGCCGCGACGCGCCCGCCGGCGCCGATCCCTAATGAGACGCCGCTTGGGTCCCTGGCGTTCCTGATCCGCTTTTGGCAAAACCCTTTGGCGACCTGGACGCGGCACAACTTCGAGTGGCCGATCACGCAGGCGGACGGCGTTATGGGCCGGATCGCCGTGGTATGCGATCCTGCCGCCATTCGTCGCGTCTTCATCGACAATGTCGCCAATTACCGCAAAGACGCTTTGCAGTTGCGAGTGCTGGCGCCGGGCCTCGGCCGCGGTCTCTTGACCGCAGATGGCGACGAATGGCGCAAGCAACGTCGCGCTTTGGCGGCGCTGTTCACTCCGCGCGTTGTCGAGGCCTTTGCGCCGGCGATGATCGCCAGCGCGCAATGGCTCATCGAGCGATGGTCGCCGCTGCGCGACGGCCGCCGCGTCGACGTCGCTCCGGAAATGTCGCTCGCGACGCTCGAAGTGTTGCGGCGAAC
>DATGHD010000256.1:0-33482 GCA_035308145.1 Roseiarcus sp. | reverse complement strand
CGGCGCCGGCGATGCCGAGCGCAGCGCCTTGATATTTCGGCGGGTACCATCGGGAGGCCAGAGGCAAGGCGACGGCGAAGGAAGCGCCCGCGAGGCCAAGCACGACGCCCAGCGCTAGGACCTCGCCGTAGCTATGAATGCCGAAAGCCCAAAATCCGATAAGGCCAAGGATGACGATGGTCTGGCCGATGATTCCTGTTCTTTTGGGCTGAAGGCGATCGACCAGCAATCCGTTGATGACGCGCAGCAAGGCGCCGGCAAGCACCGGCAAGGCCACCATCAAGCCTTTTTGCGCGGCGTCAAGATGGAGGTCGCTGGCGATCTGCACGCCTAAGGGTCCGAGCAGAATCCAAACCATGAAACTCATGTCGAAATAAAGGAACGCCGCAAAGAGCGTTGGCCAATGTCCTGAATTGAAGAAATCTCTGTTGTTCATTTTGGCGTCCCAAGGTGCGGCGGCGTTAGGGCGTCAAGCCAACTTCCCGGTCGCCGGCGCGAGGGCGAGCAAGATCGATTGGCGGAGACGCCATTTCGCATCCGTCGTTGGACGCGGCGGACCTAAGGTCCCGATGACAGGATTATTTTGCGCGCCGACCCTCGTTGGCCCGCGCGACGATTTGGAGAAGGTCGTCCTTCTCCCATTGGGCGAAGGATGATTTGATCGCGGTCAGTCGGCAAGATCAAAGATTGTGCGTCGCAGCATCAATTTTGATCGCCTTGTTCTTTCGCGCGGCGCCTTTAGAGGTTAACGCCAAACGATCGAAGATAGGCCTCGATCTCGTCGGGGTCGAAAAGACGCCCATCGAAGAAACCGTCCGGCCCGAGCATCATCGCCCCAAATCGTGAGGCGACCGGCGTCTTCGTCTTCAGCGCCCCCTCGACCTTGGCGCTGGCGCGCGGCAAGTCGACGCCCATCTCGGCCAGCGCCGCGCGATAAAGATCGGGCCGATAGACTTGCCGGGCCTTTTCAGCAAGCGTTGGCGAATAAGCGGTCTGGCCCCATCGAACCATCTGCGAAAAGAACCAGAGCGAATGACTCTGCCATGGAAAATTGGCGGCATGGTCATGGAATGCGAGAAAATCCGGAATCGCACTGGCGGGCGCGCCCGCCTTCCTCACGATACGCCCCCTCAGCGCACGCGCGATGATCTCGGTAGGCGCGGCGAGATAGGACGGCGAGGCGAGGATGCGAGAGAGTTCGGCGTAGTTCTCCTGGCGCCCGGCCCAGTCGGCGGCCTTGTATATGGCGCGAAGCAGGGAGGCGAGAACCGCCGGCTTCCGCTCGGCAAAATCCGCCCGAAAGCCAAGAACCTTTTCCGGCCCTTGGCGCCAAAGGGCCGACTTGGTGACGGCGATGACCCCTGCGCCTTGTTCCGCCGCCAAAGAGTTCCAAGGCTCACCGACGCAGAATCCGTCGACTTGGCGCTCCAGCGCGGCGTCCACCATAAAAGAGGGCGGCAGGACGATGATGCGCACGTCGCGGTCCGGATCAATGCCGACGGCGGCGAGCCAGTAGCGCAATTCGTAATTGTGCCCTGAGAAGGGATGGACCACGGCGAAGACCACCGGCGGCTCGCCTCTCCGCGCACGCTGCGAAAGCGTCTCCGCCAAGGCCTGACCCATTTCCGCGGGTCCCGATTGCAGGCTCGCGCCTGCTCCCTCCATCGCCGCAAAGATTTCGCGAGAGAGGGTAATCGCGTTGCCGCCGAGACTTAAGGAGAAGGGCGCGATCATCGGCGTCTCGACATGGCCTATGCCCAATGTCGAGGCGATCGGCATCGGTCCAAGCATGTGGGCCGCATCGAAATGACCGACCATGACGCGATCGCGGATATTGGCCCAGGAAGTTTCACGCGCCAGGGAAAGCGACAGGCCCTCCGATTCGGCGAAGCCCTTTTCCTTCGCAACGATCAGCGGGGCGCAATCGACCAGCGGAATAAAGCCAAGCGTCAGGCAAACGCCGGAACGATGCGCGGCCTCGCTCTCGTCCTCCGACGCGGCTCGAGCTCTCATCATCCTCCTCCTAGCCCAACAGCTTTGCGGCGGTGATCAGGCTGCGCGCGACGTCGGCGACGCGGCGGCTCTCGTTCATCGCGGTTTTACGCAGAAGCGCATAGGCCTCTTCCTCGGAAATATTGCGGCTTTTCATCAGGACGCCCTTGGCCTTGTCGATGATTTTGCGGTCTTCAAGCGCCTGTTTGGCGCGGTCCAGCTCATCGCGAAGGCGATGGAACGCGTTGAACCGGCTGATCGCCATATCGAGGATCGGTTTGACGCGCTCCTTGCGCAAGCCATTGACGACATAGGCCGAAACGCCCGCGTCAATGGCGGCCTCGATCGAGGCCTTGTCAGATTGGTCGACGAACATCGCCACCGGCCGGCGCACCGTCCGCGAGACCTGAAACATCTGCTCGAGTACGTCGCGGTTGGGGTTTTCGAGATCGATGAAGATGACGTCAGGATCGGCGTCGACGACCTGCCGCAGCAATTGACGCATGTCGCGAACGACGGTCACCCTCCGATGCCCGGCCTCGCGCAAACCCTCTTCGATTACCGTCGTCCGCACGGCGTTGTCGTCGATCAAAAGGATGTGCAGGTCTTCGTCGGACATCGCGTCATCTTTAGCCGCGTCAGACGAAGGGCAAAAGGGGCAGACCCGATATTGGGCCGGCTCGTCGCTTTAACGGCACCGCGGCTCTGCGTCGCCTTTCCGCGCCTTCGAGACCTCCATTTCCAACGGTCGCCCTATACGCTGCTGCAGCGCTTCGGGTCCGCCATGGAGATTTAAGCCGCCATCGACCAGGATGATCTCGCCGGTCATATAGCTTGCCTCGCTGGAGGCTAAGAACGCCACCGCTTCGGCGATCTCTTCGCTGTACCCCGGCCGTCCGAGCGGCGTGACGGGACGGCGAATCGCCGCGGCGTCGACTTCGCTCGCAAAGTTCATTGGCGTCGCTGTCTCCCCCGGCGCGACGCCATTGACCAAAATGCCATGCGGCGCAAGCTCCAAAGCCATGGCGCGGGTGAGCTGACGCAACCCGCCCTTTGACGAACAATAGGCCGCGCCGCCGCCGAGCACTTCCCGATCAAGAACGCTGGTGACATTTGATGATCCGGCCGCCGCTCCCCTGCGCAACCATGCGCTTAGCCGCGCGCTGACCACAGGCGAAAGCGCCGGTGAGGTTTATCGCGATGATCCGCTCCCAATCTTCGAGCGTCTCCTCGAGAAAGGAGCAGCGGCGATTGACGCCGGCGTTGTTGACGAAAACATCGATGCTGCCGAGTTGGCGCGACAGATCGTCAATCGAATCGGCGGCGACGCTCGGCCGCATCAGGTCCTGGGCGCAAATGGCGGCCTTGCGCCCCATGGCCGCGATTTCCGCAGCGACCGCCTCCGCACGGCTCTGCCCGGTTCGGAAAGCTATGCCGATGTCGTAACCGGCCTTCGCCAATCGAAGCGCCGCGGCTCGCCCGATCCCGGAACTCCCGCCCGTGACTATAGCCGCAGCGCTCATGGCGCGGCGCCGCGCACTTCGTATCCCGCCTCGGCCAGGCTGCCGACGCCGAAGTAGCCAAACAGGGTCCGGGTGAGCACGCCCTTCTTGTTTCGAAAGCCATGGTACTCATTTGCCGGGATATAGGCGATTTCGCCGGCTGAAAGGGGAACGGCGCCGTCCGGCGTCAAGTGATCGCCGCCTCCCTCAAGAATGAACAGGATCTCGTCGCCATGCGGGTGGCGGTGATGTTCATGCACGCCGCCAGGCTCGAACGTGCTCGCGCCGAGAACCGCTCCGCTGGCGCCGACGGTCTCGCGGGTGGCGAGCCAATAGACGCCCAGTCCAAAAAATCCCGCTCTCTCGTCCAAAGCAGCGTCTCCGCGCAACGCGGAGAGGCTGACTTTTCGAACCTTTGGTTCGCCGTCCGCTCTCACCTCCCCGACGAAAGATTCGTAACCGGGCTCCGACGGCGCCGCGGCTCTGCTGTACAACGAGACAAGCGTCGCGCTCTCCGCGCCAGTGTTTCTGAAGCCATGCCACTCGTTTGGCGGCACATAGATGGCGTCGCCGGCCTCGAATTTCACCGGACCGTTCGCCGTCAGATGCGCCGCGCTTCCTTTAAGGAGGAACGAGATTTGCTCGCTGGCGCCATGACGGTGCAGCGCGTGCTCGCCGCCCGGCTCGAAATCCGTCAACAACAGCATGCCGCGATGAGAGCCGACGGTGCTCCTGTTGATGACCTGCCTAACCTTGGCGTCGCGCAAATCAGGATGCGTCGTCTTTTCCGGTTGAATGTCCGCCAGCGACACTTTCTTCAACTTTTCCCTCCTATCTGATGGTATAGCCGCCGTCGATGACGCGCTCCGCGCCAGTCACGAAGGAGGCCTCGTCACTCGCCAGATACAATGCCGCATAGGCGACTTCGCGCGCCTCCGCCATGCGTTTTAACGGCGTCTCGTCGATCAGCGCTTGCGTCATCGCCTGATCTTGTCGTTCGATGATTTGCGTTCTGATGAGGCCTGGATGTACGGAATTTGCGCGGATCTGCGGCGCGTAGGACAAGGCCGCATTCTTCGTGAGACAGGTCAACGCGCCTTTGCTTGCCTGGTAAGCCGCAACCCCTTTGGCGCCGATGAGGCCCCAGATGCTCGAGATGTTCACGATGGCGCCGCCGCCGCCCTTGAGCATGAGCGGAATGCCATATCGCATCCCAAGAAACGCCCCGGTCTGATTGACCGCGATAACGCGATAATAGTCCGCCATGTCCAGCCCGGTTATGGTCTCGTAGGTTCCAACGATGCCGGCATTATTGACGAGAACGTCCAGCCTGCCCTGCTCGCGCGATATCCTCTCCACAAGCTCGGACCAATCTTTCTCTTCTGCGACGTCCTGCTTGACGAAGATTGATCCAGCCGATGAGCGTGCGTGAACATCGGTCGCGTAAACCACCGCCCCTTCCTCCGCGAAGAGATCGGCGATGGCGCGGCCTATGCCGCTTGAGGCGCCCGTGACGACGGCGACCTTCTTACTCAACCTCACGACGCTCTCCGGCAAATTCGATCACGTATTTCGGCTTGGTTCGCTGCGGCGAGATCATGCTGTGGAACATGTCCGGCGTTTCCTTGATGGAGCCGACATGGGCGATGATCTTCGCGGGCTCGACGCGCCGGGAGGCAAAGAGGTTCACAGTCTGCAGATAGTAGTCGAGACCATGCAATATGCCGTGGAACGTGAGGTCTTTGAGCGTGATGAGAGACGGCAAAAGGTCTCGCGCCGGCTGATTGACGACGCCGATGAGCGAGCAGCGCCCGCCAAGATCGAGAATGCGCGCCGCCAGTCCCGTGCTTGAGGCGGCCCCGGACGCTTCGATGACCACCGAGTAAGCGCCCTCCTCGGCCGCCTCTGGCCGAAGAATGCGGTCGGCCCCCAATGTTTTCGCGAAGGCGAGCTCAGACGCCTCGACGCCGATCATGTCGACCCGCGCGGCGGTCAGCTTGGCGATCTGCAAAGCGAGCAAGCCCAGCGTGCCGGTTCCAATGATCGCGACGGTGTCGTCGATTCGAAGCCTCGCCCGTTCGATGGCGTGATAGGCCGTCACTGCAGGCTCGACGAGCGTCGCCGATTTCATGTCGAGTTCGTCGGGAATTTTGGTCACCGCATAGGCGGGAACTGCGACGTAGTCAGCCGCCGCGCCCTGAATGTAGCGCAAGCCAACCTCTTTTAAGTTACGGCAGAGATGGCGACGTCCCTTTCTGCATGAATCGCAGACATGACAGGGGACCATGCAATGGCCGACGACGCGGTCGCCCTTTTTGAGACTGTCGACGCCGTCGGCTGCAACAACGTATCCGGTGTATTCGTGTCCGAAAACGAACGGGTAGGTCAGGTAACCGTGCTCGATATAGAAACTATTTCCCTGCCAAAGGTGAACGTCGGTGCCGCAAATTCCGACATACGCCGTCTTGATGAGGATCTCGCCGGGGCCGATTTTCGGCGTCGGCAGTCGGGCTTGGCGGAGCCGGTCCGGCGCCGTGATCTGGACAGCGTCCATCTCTTTCGTGAGCAGCACCCTTGCCTCCCTGAGATCACCGCAGCTTTGCTGCTGGACGCAGTCCATCGCGCGCCAGCCAGCGAGCCTTTTGCCGCGCTAGTCGAACGCCAGTTGAGCGGGATTTAGTGCACTTGTCAAAAAACAATACATTTTTTTGCAGCTCCTTTGGCGCCGGCCGTCACTCGTCCTGAAGCAGCCCTGACGCCAATAGAATGTCGGACGTCAGCGTCAAATGCTCCGCCATCAGCGTCGTCGCCTTCGCCTGGTTGTTGGCGAGCGCCGCATTCATGATGGCCTTGTGCTCGGCGTTGACGGCCCGCTTGATCTTGCGCAGCGGCACGGACAACCGCCGATATCGCTCGCTCTTCTCGTAAAGCTGCTCCCGAATTTTGAGCAGCCATGTGTTGGCGCAATTGGCGACCAGCGCATTGTGAAACTCCGCATGCGCATTGACCCAGGCGTCAGAAAGCCGAGCCGGATCGGAAGGCTCACGTTCGGGCAGCCTTTCGAGCTTGTGATATGAAGCGACGATCCTGCTTTCCCAATCGACATCGCGATTGGCCATCGCCTGAGCAAGACATTCATTCTCGATCAGAATGCGCGCTTTGGTGAGGTCCGACATATCGCGCCTCGACATTTCAGCGACGATGAAGCCCCGTTGAGGCCGGGCGGTCACCAGATCGTCAGCCGATAGTCTCGAAAGGGCCTCGCGAACCGCGCCGTTGCTAACGCCCATTTCCTCGCAGAGATCCGCGATCTTGAGCTTCGCGCCGGGCTTTAGCCGATATGCCAAAATCTCCTGGCGAAGCTTCGCATAAACTTCCTGCGCGTTGGTCACGCCATGCAAAGTCGCCCCTCCTCCTCTTTTGCAAAAGTGATAGCATGAGGTGCACGGCCGATCAAAAAGTGCATATTCGTTGACTGGTGTATTCCCAGACGATAAGAGCCGATCGCACCGCGAGAGGCCGCCAAGATTGGGCGCGCGCGGCGGATTTTATCGCCATCGACACGCCCGCGGGAGCCGGGCGCGTGCGTAAGCCGCCGCTCCATATGAGGCCGGGCGACGTCTGCGAAGTTGAGATCGAGCGTATCGGCGTTTTACGAAAATCCAATTGTCGCCGAGCGCGCTGAGAGGTCCTGATTAGGGAGGCTAGGATGACCGCGATTGGACATTTCATTCCCGGCTCTCGCAGACCAGGCGCTCTCGGCGTTCATTCTCTGGACGGTTTTGCCGTCACCGTGCCCGATCTTCGCGCCGCAGAGACCTTCTATCGGACGTTCGGTCTTGACCTTAAGCAGGAAGCGAACGGATTTGGCGTTTACACCGAGGGCTCCAGCCACAAATGGATCAGCGTCGTCGAGGCCTCGAAAAAGCGGCTTCACCACCTCTCATTCGGCGCCTTCGAGGAAGACATGCCAGGGTTCCAGGCGAAGCTGAACGAATTCGCGGTGGAGAGGCTCGACCCGCCGCCGGGCCTCGAGTCAAATGGCTTCTGGTTCCGCGATCCCGACGGCATGCTTGTCGAAATACGCGTGGCCGAAAAGACTTCGCCAACAGAGAAGACGCCGATCGGCGGCGGTTCGGTCGCGGCGGGCGACCGCGGAGCGCCGAAGCGAAGCAAGGTCAAGGTCGTTAAGCCGAGGCGTTTGGCTCACCTCTTGATCTTCACCCGAGACGTCGGCGCGGCGATTCGTTTCTATTCGAATATCCTGGGATTGCGCCTTTCGGACCGATCCGGCGACGCCATCGCTTTCATGCATGGCGTGCACGGCAGCGATCACCATGTGCTTGCGTTCGTCAAATCCGAAGGCCCGGGCCTGCATCACTCAAGCTGGGACGTTGGTTCAATCCAGGAGGTCGGACTCGGCGCGATGCAAATGGCGGACAAAGGATTTTCGAAGGGCTGGGGTCTCGGACGACACGTCTTGGGGTCCAACTACTTTCACTATATACGCGACCCTTGGGGCTCCTACGCCGAATATTCATGCGACATGGATTACATCCCCGTGAACGTCGATTGGGATGTCGGCGATCACGAAGCCGAAGACGCTTTCTACGTCTGGGGACCGGAGCCGCCGCCGGATTTTGGAGAGAACAAGGAACTATAAGTTCAAAACTACGCTCTCGAAGACGCGAGCGACGAGGCGCACGCGAAGGTCATCGCGGCGTCAGGCGCAGTACGAGGCGGCGCAGCCCTCCATTTCGTCCATGGCGGGCAGAAAATCGGAATTCGCCGCCGCGCGCCGCTTCGGGCGAATTTCCTCGAGGTCAAGACTGGCGAAATCCGAGCCGAGAATGGCGCGCGCCCGCGCCAAAGCCGCAAACGCCTTGCGTGCGTCGACGGCGAGCCGCGCGAGCGCGGACACTTCGCTCGGATTTCGCAGCAAACGACCAAGCACTGCGCCGATATTGACCTCGCCATCGGCGCGCATAGCGGTGAGCGCGGACCTTGGCAGCGATTGGTCGGCTGGATCTGCGATGACGCGCAGAATCGCGAAGGGCAAGCTATGCCGCTGCGCCGCGCGAGCCACAATGACCGATTCCATATCGACGGCGATCGCTCCGGACGTTTCGAAAAGCGCCGCTTTGTCCGAAGCCTCGGCAACAGGCGCATGGGCGCCGGCAATGTCAGCGAGCGATGATCGGCGGGCTGCGTTGAGCAACGGCCGCCACCCTCCTCCGTCGCCGAAGCGAAGCACTGCCGCCGCCGGCTGCTCCCCATGGGCGTTATCGCCGGCATGCCTCGGCCGCCACGGCGACCATTGGAGCCGTCTGCTCATCTCTTCCCGCCATTCGGGATCACATGAGAAATTGTGACGTCCGTCGCGGACGCCATGCGCGACGACCAGATCGCCAGGTTGCAATTGCGGCGAGAGCCCTCCGGCGACGCCGAAGCTCAACAGGCGTCTTGCGCCGCGCACGATCGCCGCTTCGAGATCGGCGGCCAGCCGCTCCGCTCGCCCGGCGCCCACGATCATCGCCTCATCCGCAGTGGTAGCGATACGCGCCTCTGCGGCAAGCCCCGTAACAACAATGAGCGACATCAGCGACGCCGATCAACGACCTGACGCACCCCCGGCCCTCGCGTAAAATCGGTCACCATCAATTGGATTTTGATCATCTTTTCCCCGTCTCTGGCCATTTTGTGGCCTGCCGGTTTCACATTTTTGACGCAAAAAAACCCGCCACGCAGAAATGCGGCGCAGTGGGATCCGAATCCTTCGTCCGACGCCCCTGTTGACGTCAGTTTCTGCTCGAAGTTGGGGGTCTAGGCAACCCCTCAACCCTTAAAACGCCAAAAGAAGCGCAAATATTCGAAATTCATAAGGCGCGGTCGCGCCGCGATCAAATCTCCCTTTGGCTTGCCCATATCACAAGGAGCGCTGATCAGGACAAAATCATGGCCGCGTCCGGCGCGCATGGCGAGACGCTTCACTCCCGGCGACAGGTTCAAGGCGCCGGAATTCCGCTCGATTGCCAGAGGCCCGCCGGATTCGCCGCGTCATATCGAGGAATGCGGTCGCGCAAGCAAGCCAACAAAGTCGCCCTCTTGCGACCGCCTCGTGTAAGATTGCGATCGCGCCCGTTCGTTTCGTCAAACTCGGCAGAGTATGCTCACCCGCATCGTTGATCGGATTGTCGGATTTTGCGTCAGCCGCGCCAATACGGTGGTCGCGATCGGCTTCTTGGCCGCCCTGGCGGCAGGCGCTTACACGGCCACTCATTTCCGCATCAATTCAGATATCAACGCGTTATTGCCGAACAATGTCGAGTGGCGGAAGGCCGAGCTCGTCTTTGACACGGCTTTCCAGCGCTTTGAGCTGATCGACGTCGTCGTTGACGCGCCGACGCCGGAGCTCGCAGGCGCGGCCACCGCTGAACTGACCCAGGCGCTCGCCAAGGAAAAGGCGCGGTTCCAATCGGTCAAGAATGTCGCCGGCGACGAATATTTCGCGCAAAACGGGCTTCTGTTTCAATCAAAGGACGCGCTGGAGCGCACTGCCGGGGGTTTGATTCAAGGCGAGCCGCTGATCCATGACATTGCGACGGATCGGAGCTTGCGCGGGTTGATCGCCGCTCTCGAAGACGCGCTCATCGGCCTCCAGAACAATCGGTTGAAGCTCGACGACTTTGCTCGTCCTTTGAATCTTGTCTCCGACACATTGGACAATGTCCTCGCCGGACGGCCGGCGAGCTTCTCCTGGCGGCTCCTCGTCGAGGGCAAGCCAACGTCGTCGAATGAGCTGCGCGGATTCATCGAGGTGCGCCCGACGCTCGACTTCAGCTCTCTTCAGCCCGGCCATGAGGCGACGGACGCCATCCGGACGATCGCAGCGAGCGTCGCACCCAAATATCAAGCGAACGTACGTCTCACCGGGCCGGTGGCCATGAACGATGAGCAGTTCGGAACGATCAAGGAAAACGCGCTTCGCAATGGCCTTGTCACTGTCGCGATCGTCGTTTTCATCCTCTGGCTCGCGTTGCGGTCAGCGCGGCTTATCGTCGCGCTGACCGTCAATCTTTTGATCGGACTCGCGCTCACCGCGGCGTTGGGCCTCTTCATGGTCGGCGCCTATAATCTCATCTCGGTCTATTTCGCGGTGCTTTTCGTCGGAATCGGCGTCGACTTCGCCATCCAATTCAGCGTCCGCTATCGAGCCGAACGTCATCGGCTCGGCGACTTGCGCAAAGCCATCCAGAGCGCCGGCGCTTATGTCGCCGCGCCTCTGACCCTCGCCGCCTGCGCAACGGCGGCTGGATTCTTTTCGTTTCTGCCTACGGACTATCGCGGCGTCTCGGAACTCGGGCTCATCGCGGGCGCCGGCATGCTGATCGCTTTCGCCACCAGCATCACCATGCTGCCGGCCCTGATCCTTCTCCTCAACCCCCCGGGCGAGCCCGAGCCGCTTGGCTACGCTTCGCTTGCCCCGATCGATGACTATCTGGCGCGGCGCAGGGTCGGCATCATCGCCGGCACGGCGATCGTCGTCATCTGCGGATTGCCGCTTCTCTACTGGGTCAGATTCGATTTCAATCCGATCGATTTGCAAAACCCCAACAGCGAGTCGATCGCGACCTATCTCGAGCTCAATCGCGATCCGACGACAGGCGCGAGCGCGATCCAAGCGCTCGAGCCGTCGCTTCAAAAAGCCGACGCCGTCGCCGGCGCGCTGGCGAAACTGCCTGAAGTTTCGCGTGTCATGACCCTCTCGAACTTCATTCCGGAAGATCAGGCCGAAAAAATTCCGATCGTGCAAAAAGCCGCGGCCAAACTGGCAAGCGCCTTCGATCCAAAGAACGCGGAACCGCCGGCGTCAGACGCTGACAAGGTCGATGCGCTGAACGAGGGCGCCGGTCGGCTCTTAGAGGTGGCAGGCGATCAGAAGGGCCCAGGCGCCGACGCCGCGCGGCGACTTTCAGCCGATCTTTCGAAGCTTGCGCAAGGCGATCAGGGCCTTCGCGCCAAAGCTGACGACGCCTTCATCTGGCCGCTCAATGTCGCGCTCGCCGGACTTCAGTCCTCGCTCAAGGCGCAGTCTGTGACGCAACAGTCGCTGCCGCCTGAACTCGTCGGAGATTGGCTGGCGCAGGACGGCCGCGCCCGCGTTTCGATCACGCCTAAGGACGATCCGAGCGACACGGCCGCAATGCGGCGTTTCGCGCGCGCGGTGTTGGCCATTGAGCCGGAGGCGACCGAAGGGCCGATCGCCATTCTAAAGGCCGGCGACACGATCGTACGCGCTTTCATCGAAGCGGGTATCTGGGCCCTGCTGTCCATCGGCTTGATTCTTTGGCTGGTGTTGTGGCGCATCGGCGACGTGATGCTGACGCTCATTCCCCTGGCGTTGGCCGGCGTCGTAACGCTTGAGCTGATGGTCCTGATCGGCATGGCGTTCAATTTCGCCAATATCATCGCCCTGCCTCTCCTCCTCGGAGTCGGCGTCGCCTTTAAAATCTACTACATAATGGCTTGGCGCGAGGGGCAGACGCAGCTGCTGCAAACAAGCCTTACTCGCGCTGTGATTTACAGCGCGCTGACGACGGCCACAGCTTTCGGAAGCCTTTGGTTTTCAAGCCACCCGGGCACGTCCAGCATGGGCAAGCTGCTCGCCCTCTCGCTGGTCTGCACGCTGGCGGCCGCGGTGCTGTTCCAGCCCATTCTCATGGGCAAGCCCCGCGAGGCGCGGCCCACGCGGGAACCTTGAGCGCCTATTTTTATTGAATCGGAGAAAGCGCCGTGACGATTCGCATGTTGTTGATCGGGGCTGCGATGATGAGCCTCTCGTCGACGGCGCTCGCGCAATCCGGGTCGGCCGACGAAGAGACGGCTTGTCGTTCGGATGTACGGCGGTTTTGTTACAAGGTCAAACAGGAAGACGGATCGAACGCCTATCTGCAATGCCTCCAGGCCCATCGGGCTAGACTTACGGAGCGTTGTCGCGCCGTATTGGAAAGCCATGGCGCGTGATTGCCACGTCAGACAATCATCCAGATGCTTAGGGGTGTCGAAATTGGGTCATTAATCCGGCGCATTGGGGCGCAATAGGGTCGGTACGTTCCGTGCTGCGTTAGGAGCCGAAAATGAAGCTGAGGCTGGCCGCCGGTTTCGCGAGTGCGATACTCGTCGTAGGCGTCGCTCACGCGAAGTCACAGACCGCCCCGAGCGTCCCTCATGCGGCGCCTCAGACGGTGGCGGGCTTCTGGCAGCAGGTCGACAACGATGGTCATGTCGGAGGCTGGTTTTATTTTGTCGAAAAGAACGGCCTCTACGAAGGCCGCCTCGTCAAGATGTTCAAGCAGCCCGGGGAGGAGCGCATAATCGACACGTGCCAAAATTGCCCAGGGGACCAAAAAGACGCGCCGATGCTCGGCCTCACCATCGTCAAGGGCATGCGGCGCGTCGGCAACAGCTACCAGGATGGCAACATCATGGATCCCCGCGACGGCTCGATCTACCACGCTCAAATGGAGTTGAGCCCTGACGGCCAGTCACTCTCCGTGCGCGGCTATCTTGGCATCCCCTTGCTCGGCCAGACGCAGGTTTGGAAACGATTGCCGGACGACGTGATAGCGCCCGCCGACATTCCTCCAGATTCGCACGGGCCGGATTCGTCGCAAGCTGAATAATCCGGCTGCAAGTCCTTAGCTCGGGCGAGCTCGAGGTCCGAGACGGCGTAAGCTCAAATCGTCATGCTCTGCGGCTCCAGAGACTTCCCCGTCCGCCCTCCAGACAAACAACATGATCGCGGCTACGAAGCACAGGATCTTCGAAATCACGTTCAGCGCGAGCGGCAGCGGTTCTGCCGGAAAGGCGAACCCGAACGCAGCCCAGACGGCGAACACCAGGAACATGCCCGCCACCGCGTAAGAGGCGTACGCAGTCACTCGCATCGAAGGCAGCAACGTCAGCAGCGATACCGTTGAGAACTCGGCCAGGAACAACGGTAGGAAGAAAAGCTGCCGATACAGCATCGGATGAGCCGGGATCGGCGGATTGGTCCGCGTCATGACGATCAGATCGAAGGGAAACTCGAAGATCATTGGCGCGGCGGCGGTCCCTATGATGGCGCTGGCCAGCGCGACCTTCCAGCCCCAACGCCGCGTGAGGTAGAGAATCACGAGGAAAGTCGTCGGCGCATCGATGAACGTGCCGACGCGCACGCGGGACGCAACGAATGCCGGATAAGCCTGCTTGACTTGCAGTCCATAGACGAACGTGGCGACGATGACGTTGCAAATCGCCAGCAGCCATATCGCGATCATGAACCCGGCCACGGCGCCTCCTGGCCGCGTGACCCGGAGCGGGACGCGCAGGCGTTTGCCGGCATAGGCAAATCCGCTGGCGACCACGAGCAGCGCGATCGCCAGAAGGATCGCCTCGCCGTCATCATAGGAAACCCAGTGGGCAGACGCGTTCGGCGGCGGAGCGGCTCCTTGGGCCTGCGCAAGCCGCAGAGGCGCGTCGGCGCGCGCTAACCCTTCAGATATCCCTGGCGCCATCGATCGAGATACGTAATTTTAGGGCTGGCCGTTCGGCGACGCGCGCATGGAGGCCGGTCCGCCTGATTCATACTCGAACGCCGGTCAGAGCGAGCAACAGCCGAAACAGGCGCGGCATGCCCGGACGCGTGACCGCGACTCTTGCCGGCTCCGTAATCTCGACTGTCGCAGCCCTAAAGCTAGACCAAGGGGCGCGTGAGCCACCGGCGACTGAAGCGCCAAGGGGCGATCGCCGATCTGCCTCCGAGGCCAAGGACGTCGGATCGGGATCCCTATTCGTCGACACAATCTCCTCCTGTTCCGCTAGAGTTTTGCGTCGCTCTTCCGCGCCCCTCGGCTCCGCCAGCCTCGAATCTCCGCCGCAGACTACCCCTGCATGGGCTTCGCCGCCGGAGGAACCAAATACCCGACCTACCCGATGCTGGTTTTTGCCAGTCGCTACGCCAAGTTATCGTCTTTCTGCATTGCGCCAATAATTTGTCTTGTCGCTGAGCCCACGCGCGACCACGGCTCTGTGGCGCTCTAACCGAGGCCTTTCCTCGAAATTCACAAAAATGAAGCAATGGAACTCCAGCGCCGGCCGCCAGTTGAGGGTAGGAGCAAGACTTCGGCATTGCGGGGGTTTACGCTGTTCCGATGAGCAATCAAACCACCCCGAACGAGTCTTCGCCTCGGGAGCGAGCTAGCCTCGACCGCGCATCTGTCATTGGAGAAAAGGAAGGCTCCGCCTGTCGTCTCGCGGCGTCCGCCGCGACCGCTTCAAGGCGTTCAGCGCGCGTCGCCAACCACCCGGTCACCGATGCGAGCCGCGCTCTCGGCAACCTTCGAGGGGTCGTCATCCTCGTTGTCGTGGCTTTCCATTCCGCGCTGGCCTATCTCGGCTCATCCGCTCCATCGGCCTACCCGTTCGATCAACCGCCGTACGAGTGGAGCGCCTTTCCGATCATCGACCACGATCGCTGGTTCGGATTCGACTTGTTCTGCGCTTGGCAGGACGTCTACCTCATGTCCCTGATGTTCTTTCTCTCGGGCCTGTTGACATGGCCGAGCCTCGACCGGAAGGGAGATGCAAAATTTCTCAACGATCGTCTGTGGCGGCTCGGCTTGCCTTTTGCGTTTGGCGTCTGCGTCGTGATGCCGCTCGCCCTCTATCCGGTGTACCGCGTGACCGCGCTCGATCCGAGCCCCGCCGCCTATGTGCGGCATTATCTTGCCCTGCCGTTCTGGCCGAACGGCCCCATGTGGTTCTTGTGGCAGCTCTTGGCCCTAACGATCGCCGCCGTTGGGATCCATCGTTTCTCTCCTCATTGGCTTGTCGCTCTGAGCCGAATCTCGTCCCACGCCGATCATCGACCGGCGCGATATTTTGCCTACTTTGTCATAGCCTGCGCGCTCGCTTATGTCCCACTGGCGGTCGCCTTCACGCCATGGGGTTGGTCCGAGCACGGCCTCCTCTCGCTTCAGCTAAGCCGTCCTCTGCTCTACGCGGTCTATTATTTCGCGGGACTCGCGATCGGCGCAAAAGGCTTCGAGCGCCGACTGTTCGCCCGGGACGGAACGCTGGCGCGTCATTGGCGCTCTTGGCTCCTATTGGCGCTCGCCTCCCTCGCGCTGTGGATGGCGCTGACGGACCTGACGATGAATGTCGGTCCGCCGGCGCCCATGGCCTTGCAAGTCGCCGCCGACTTCGCCTTCGTCTTCGCGGATGCAAGCAGCTTCTTTTTCATCATGGCGGCAACGGTTCGGTTTGGAGCTTTTGGCTCGCGCCTGCTGGACCGTCTGTCGAGGAACGCCTACGGCCTCTATCTCCTGCACTACGCGCCAGTCGTCTGGCTGCAATATAGTCTTCTGGGCGTGACCGCGCCCGCCATCGCGAAGGCGTTGATTGTCTTTCTCGGAGCAATGCTCGCCTCTTGGGCGGCAATGGCGGCGCTCCGCCAGGCGCGACTTGGCGCCCTGTTTCTCGGGGAAGAAGCGAGAGCCCTTGATCGCGTCGCCGCCTGACGCGACGGACGCCGGCGCCTTAGAGGGGCGGGCGGGTTCAATTTCGCTTTTCAGAACCAAATGCTTCGCTTAGCGTTTTAGATCGCCGGCCGCCTCGAAGGTCGTAAAGCAAATGGATCAAAGCCAGAAGCTCTCGGCATACCGAAAGAAGCGCGACTTCGCCAAGACGGCGGAGCCAAGCGGCGGCCAAGTCGGCGCTTCAACCCAGCGTCGCTTCGTTATCCAGAAGCACGACGCGACGCGGCTGCATTACGACCTTCGGCTCGAACTCGACGGCGTCTTCAAGTCCTGGGCAGTCACCAGGGGTCCCTCGCTTGATCCGCATGACCGGCGCCTTGCCGTCGAGGTCGAGGATCACCCGCTCGACTACGGCGACTTCGAAGGAACGATCCCGAAGGGCCAATATGGCGGAGGAACCGTGCAGCTTTGGGATCGCGGCACTTGGGCGCCCGAGGGCCGCGACAGCGCCGAGAAGGCCTTAGCCAAGGGCGACCTCAAATTCGCCCTTCATGGTTCGCGCATGCGCGGAAGTTGGGTTCTCGTCCGCATGAAGCATGACCGCACCGGCGGCAAAAAGAACAATTGGCTCTTGATCAAGCACCACGACGAATATGCGCGCGAGGGCGATGGCGACGCCCTCCTCGCTGAGGACCGCTCCGTCGCCTCGGGCCGAACATTGGCCGAGATCGCCGCCGGCAAGGGCCGTGGTCCAAAGCCCTTCATGCATCAAGGCTCGATCAGGGCCGATCCCGCCTCGATATGGAACAGCGATAAGGACCTGGCGTCCGAACCTGACAAAAAGGCGCCGGCGCGAGCGGCTTCGAAGAAAACGCCGGCGCGCAAGATGGCGAAGCCGCCGGACTTCATCGCCCCTCAGCTCTGCCAGGCGGTCGAGCGTCCGCCCAACGATCCAGGCTGGGCGCATGAAATCAAATTCGACGGTTATCGCGTCCAGCTCAGAGCCGAGGGCGGCCGCGTCACGCTCAAGACGCGCAAAGGGCTCGACTGGACCAGTAAGTTCCCGGAGATTGCAAAAGCGGCGGCGCGCCTCTCCGACTGCTTGATTGACGGCGAGGTCGTCGCACTGGATCGCCACGGCGCGCCCGACTTCGGCGCGCTTCAGGCCGCGCTCGCCGAGGGAGCAACCAGCGATCTCGTCTTTTTCGCCTTTGATCTTCTTTTTGAGGACGGCGAAGATCTACGAGAGCGGCCCCTCTTGGAACGCAAGGAGCGGCTGTCGGAGCTGCTTGGCGGCAGGAGCCAAGACAAGACAATCCGCTTCGTCGAGCATTTCGAGACGGGCGGCGAGGCGGTGCTGCGTTCCGCCTGCAAGCTCAATCTCGAGGGCGTTGTCTCCAAACGGCTCGATGCGCCCTACCGATCGGGCCGCGGCGCGGACTGGACCAAGGCCAAGTGCCGCGCCGGCCATGAAGTGGTGATTGGCGGGTGGGCGACGACCAACGGCCGGTTTCGATCGCTGCTGGCCGGCGTCAATCACGGCAACCATCTTGTCTATATCGGCCGGGTTGGGTCGGGCTACAGCGAAGCGAAAGTCAAGAAGCTGCTGCCGAAGCTCAAGGCCGTTGCCGCGAGCCAATCGCCCTTCGCCGGCGCGAGCGCGCCCAAGAAGGAAGCGAATATCACCTGGACGAAGCCAGAGCTCGTCGCGGAAATCGAATTTGCGGGCTGGACGGACGACGGCATGGTCCGGCAAGCGGCCTTCAAGGGCCTTCGCGAGGACAAACGGGCTGGCGAAGTCCAGGCCGAGACGCCAGCGAGCGCGGAGAACGCAGCCGGCGCAGCCGCAGCGCTCAGCGGCTCAAAAGAAAGGAGCCGGCCCGTGGACCAAACGCTTGTGATGGGCGTCAGGATTTCGAACCCGGACAAGGCGCTTTGGCCAGACGCCGGCGACGGCGAGCCGGTTTCCAAGCTCGACCTCGCCCGCTACTACGAAGAGGTCGGAGCGTGGATCCTGCCGCACATTAAGGGACGGCCTTGCTCGATCGTGCGGGCGCCCGACGGTATTGAAGGACAAAAGTTCTTCCAGCGGCACGCCAATCCTGGGACCTCCAATCTGATCGACCTTGTCAAACCGTTCGAAGACGACAAGCCCTATCTGCAAGTCGATCGGATCGAAGGATTGGCCGCGCTTGCGCAAGCGGGCGCGATCGAACTCCACCCGTGGAATTGCCTGCCGAACAAGCCGGATACGCCTGGCAGGCTGATCTTCGATCTCGATCCTGGCCCCGACGTAGCCTTTTCCTCAGTGGTTGAGGCGGCCCGCGAGATGAAGGAGCGACTCGAGGCGCTAGGTCTTGTGACGTTCTGCAAGGCGACGGGCGGCAAGGGTCTGCATGTCGTCGCGCCGCTCGCCGCGCCCAAAAAGGGAAAGTCGACATGGCCGCTGGCGAAGTCTTTTGCGCAGGAGGTCTGCATGCGCATGACGCGTGACAACCCGAGTCTCTATGTCGTGAACATGGCGAAGAAGCTTCGCGACGGCCGGATTTTCCTGGACTACCTGCGCAATGATCGCGTAGCGACGGCCGTGGCGCCCTTGTCTCCACGCGCTCGTCCCGGCGCTACGGTCTCCATGCCGCTCGCCTGGGCGCAAGTGAAATCGGGCCTCGATCCAAAGCGATTTACGATCCGCACCGCGCCAGGCCTGTTGAAAAAGAGCGGCGCCTGGTCCAACTACGAAGAAAGCGAACGCTCGCTTGAAGAAGCGATCAGGCGCCTGGGCGGAAAAGGAAAAGCGGCGGCTTGAGGCGCCTGTTTCCAGCAGACCAAATTTGCGAAGGCCGAGCCCATGGCGCAGCGCCCGTTTTGGACAGGCTATCTCAAGCTCTCGCTCGTCACCTGCCCGGTGGCGCTGACTCCCGCGCATACGGCTTCCGAAAAGGTCAGATTTCATACGCTTAACCGAAAAACCGGCGACCGGGTCGAATCCCGCTATGTCGACGCCAAGACCGGCAAGGCCGTTCGCGAGGACGATCTCGTCAAAGGGTATGAACGAGGCGAAGACGATTATGTCGCTTTGGAGGACGAGGAGCTCGAGGCGGTGGCGCTCGAGACGACGCGCACAATCGACATAGAAAAGTTTGTCCCGAAAGATTCGATCGAGTGGATCTGGTACGATCGTCCTCACTATCTGACGCCGAACGACAAAATCGCCGAGGAGGCCTATTCGGTTATTCGCGATGCGATGGCGGCGACCAAGACCGTTGGAATTTCCCGGTTGGTTCTCTACCGGCGGGAGCGCGCGGTAATGCTTCAGCCGCGCGGACGCGGTATCATGTTATGGACGCTGAGATACGGCGATGAAGTGCGCGACGAAGGGCCCTATTTTGGCGCCCTCAAACCCGAAAAAGTTGATCCGAAGCTGTTGGGGCTGATTTCCACATTGATCGAAGAGCGGAAGGCGTCCTGGAGCGTTTCGATGCTCGCCGATCCGGTCCAGCAGAATCTGAGAAAGATCATCGCGGCCAAGGGCAAGGGCGCGAAGCCGGCCCGCGCAAAAGTTCACGCGCCGGAGCCGCCGTCCAATGTCATCAACATCATGGACGCGCTGAAAAGAAGCCTCGAAAACGAACGCCCGCGCCCGAAGCGTCGATAGCCGGCCGATCAGTCTTAGCCGGCCTTGCGCGAGGGCGGGGCGCGTCGCGCCGTTTTCTTTGCAATTCCTTTCTTGCCCGATCGCCCGCGCGCCAGCTTGGCTGCCGGCGCGTCCGAAACCGAACCGCGACCATACGCGCGCTTCGTCGCAACGCGTCCATAAGGTCGACGACATTGGCCGGAGGCGCCGGCTTCGCCGCCTTGACCGGCTTGCCTTCGAGTTTGGCTTTCACGAGCGCGGCGAGCGCGGCTTCGTAGCGGTCGTCGAAAGCGCGCGGATCGAACGCGCCGCGCTTAGTCTTGATAATGTGTTTGGCGAGATCGAGCATTTCGCCTTTGATCTTGATTTGTGGAATATCGGAAAAAGCCCTCTCCGCCGATCGGATCTCGTAGTCGAAGTTGAGGAGCGTCGCGATCATTCCCTCTTCATGCGCTTGCAAGACCACCCTGCGCACGCGGCGGAACAAGACGGCCGTCGCCACCGCCGCGACGTTCGCCTTTCGCATTCCCTCTCGAATGAGAGCAAAGGACTGTGCGGCGACGGGCTCAGACGGACCCAGGTAATAGGGTCGATCGAAATAGACGTCGTCGACGTCATCGCAGGCGACAAAATTCCCAACCGCCAAAGTCTTGTCGCTTTCGGGAAGGCGGCGGCGATTTCCTCGGGCTCGAGGATCACGTATTCGCCCTTGCCGGCCTCATAGCCTTTGACCTGATCCTCGGATTCGACAACGCGCCCGCTTCTTTCGTCGATGAATTGTCGATGAACCCGGTTTCCCGTGGCGCGATTGAGCATATGAAAAACGATGCGCTCGGATGTCGAAGCGGCGGAATAGAGCGCCACCGGGCACGCCAGATCGCCGATCTTGAGGAAGCCTTTCCAATTTGCGCGAGGCGCCATCTCGCAACTCCGAACATATAGCTTAAACGCGAGCGGGTTTCCTTGGGTCGGCCAGTCAAAACGTTAGTCCTCGAAATGGCTATGTCCAGATATTTGACACGCCCATCCGACCGATCCTGCCGGTTAAGGCGCGATGGAACCTTCCCCAGGGAGTCGGCGTTTTTTATAATTGAACGCCGCTCAAGCGTCGATCTTTCGCCGTGGAGAGCTGTCATGGAAGAGCGACCGGTTCTGAACCCAACCGAAGCGCGGCAAGGCGTGACCGGACACAATGTCCGGTACGTTCTCATCGTCAGTTGCGCCCTCGTGGTCATCGTCTTTTTCGGCGTCGCTTTCTTTATGGCGTAGCGGCAGAAAATCTGCGCCAATCTGACAGGAGATGAACAAGCCTGCGGCGCGCTTTGCTAAGCGTGGATACGATACAACCATCAAAGGGGGGCCGCTGTTGAGACTCAGATCAGCAGCATTGTTCACGCTTACGGTCGCGCTTAGCGTCCCCGCCGCCGCACGGGCTTTGGCGCAAGGCGAAGGGCAGACTGCGCCTTCGGAAGCAAAATTCCTCGCCGCGCTGGTGGTCATTCTTCTCGCCTCCCGCCTGCTCGGCGAAACTGCGCAGCGTCTTGGGCAGCCCGCGGTGATCGGCCAGCTCATCGCGGGCATTCTGCTTGGGCCCTCTTTCTTCGGCGTCATCGCGCCAGAGGCGCAACATGCGCTGTTCCCGCGCGATCCGGCTCAGAAAGCGCTGCTCGACGGCGTCGCCCAGTTCGGCGTGCTCTTGCTGTTGCTGCTTACCGGAATGGACACCGACGTGGGTCTGATCCGCAAGGTCGGCCGCCCCGCGATCAGCGTCTCGCTCGCCGGCATTGTCATCCCCTTCGCCTGCGGCGTGGCGCTTGCCTATTTTCTGCCCGGCACGCTGATTCCGCACGCCGAGCAGCGCCTGATCGTGGCGTTGTTTCTCGGCGTCGCCTTGTCGATCTCGTCAATCAAAATCGTGGCGATGGTCCTCCACGAAATGCAGTTCATGCGACGCGATCTCGGCCAGATCATCGTCGCCTCGGCAATCATCGATGATTCCCTCGGTTGGATCATCGTCGCCATCGTCTTTGGCATAGCGCGCGCCGGCTCGATCCAGATCGGCGAACTCGCGGAGAGCGTTTTGGGCGTCGCCCTATTCCTGGTCTTAAGTTTGACGCTCGGCCGACGCGCCGTGGCTTTCGCGATCCGTTTCGTCAACGACAATTTCGTCAGCGAACTTCCCGTCGTCACCTTGATCTTGATCATCATGGGCGCGATGGGGCTGATCACCGCTGCGATCGGCGTGCAGACCGTGCTCGGCGCGTTTGTCGCCGGCTTGTTGGTCGGCGAATCGCCGATTCTGACCAGGCACATCGACATCCAATTGCGCGGGATGATCACGTCCTTCTTTGCGCCGATCTTCTTTGCGCTTGCCGGCCTCAGCGCCGACCTGACCGTTCTGAAGTCGCCGAGCCTTGCCGCCCTCACGCTGGGGCTCGTCCTGATCGCGAGCGTCGGCAAGTTCGCCGGCGCCTTTGCCGGCGGCGCGATCGGCCAATTGTCCCGGCCGGAGGCCCTGGCGCTCGCCATTGGCATGAACGCTCGGGGTTCGACCGAGGTCATCATCGCCAGCATTGGCCTGTCGATCGGCGCGTTGAGCCAAACTCTCTACACGATGATCGTCACTATGGCCGTGCTGACGACTTGCGCGATGCCGCCGACGCTTCGCTGGGCGCTGTCACGCGTGCCGTTCCGGCGCGGAGAAAAGGAAAGGCTGGAGCTGGAAGCTTTCGAAGCGAAAGGCTTCATCGCCAATATGGAGCGGCTGCTGCTGACGGTAAACGACAATCGAAACGGCCGTTTCGCCTCGCGCCTGGCTGGCTTGTTGGCGGGACCGCGCGGCCTGCCGACGACGATTCTCCACATGGAGCCACAGGCCGTTTTGACGAATGACAAGGCGAGCGCCGCCGCGGGCGCAGTCGAGATGGCGGAGAATGTGAGACAGAGCGCAGATGAGGCGCGTCAGCCGAGTGGCGCCAAAGATCGGCCGGCGGTCGCGGTCAAGACGCGCGCCGAAACCGCGGCGGCGGAAAAAGCCGTCTCGCACGAAGCGCCCAAAGGCTATGACCTTCTGATCGTCGGCCTTGATCCTGCAAGGATGCCGGAAGGAGGTTTCAATCCAGAAATTGCCAAGGCCGCCCGGGCCTATGAAGGCCCCTTGGCGGTGGCGGTGGCGCGCGGCGCGCATGGCAAGGATCCGACTGGCGGTCGCGTGAAAATTCTCGCGCCGGTGAACGGGACCGCCACATCCAAGCGCGCAGCAGAAGTCAGCATTGAGCTTGCGCGCGCCGGTCATGCGGAGATCACGGTTCTTTATGTCGCGCCCTCGGAAGTCACCCCCAATACGGCGTCCGAGCGAAGACGCAGGATGTTGACGCGGCGCCACGAGGAGGCGGTCTTAAGAGAAATCGTCGAAGTCGCCGATCGCTACGACGTGCGCCTGCGCACGCGGATCAGAACATCCAACAGCCCCGCCGCCGCCATTCTCGAAGAGGCTGAGAGGGCGTCCGACACCCTGATCGTGATCGGCGTTGCGACGCGGCCGAGCGAAGCGCTCCTCTTCGGAAACACCGCCAACCAGTTGCTCGAGAAAAGTCACCAGTCCTTGCTGTTTGTGGCGGGCTAAGCCCGCGAGCGGGCCGGCCTGACAGGGAAGGCCGCGCCAATCGATTCGCGAAGACGTCGATTTCGGTGAAACGATCTTTGCGCTCGAGCGCGAGACCCCGCTGCAGCGCGCGCGCTCGGCAAGCGGGATGGCGGTCTGTGTCTCGGGCGGCGCCCGACGACCTGGCCTGACCCGCGTTAGTCACCGCCGCGGCCCCGCCGGGGCCGGCGGCTCGGCGCCAGAATGGGGGCAGCGAGCCGCCCGCCGCGCCGAGCCTTAAGATCTCGCCGTCACGGAGGTGCGCAGCTTCAGGGGCGCGTCGATTCTGCGGATCGTCTCGAAAGTGCTCCCGGTGCCGCGAACGGTGACGTTGCCAAAGTTGAACAGGCGCCCGATCAACGTCTGATCGACATCGACGGTCTCGACCTTTTGCATATTCATCTCGACGGTGTGACGGCGGATGAAACCGCGCTTGAGAATAATGCGCCGGTCGGTGACCGCGATTTCCGTGGTCGCGCGCCGAAACCAGGCGGGGACGAAGCTGACGATCGCCGCCAGAGCGAGAACCGCTGCGATAAACGTTCCCGCGGCCTCAAATTGGTAGTTTGTTCCCAAGACAAAGACGATCAAAGCGCATATCGCCAGCGCGGCGGACGGCGCATAGAGCGTCCACGACGGCCTCGTGCGGTAGACGATGCGCTCGTCCGGCTCGAGGATGCTGTCGACATAGTTCATCAATGCGCCTCCTGCCTGACGGACGACCATAGCCCACGAGCGAGGCCTCAGCTACGGCCCCGATTCGCTTCGGCTCTAAACGCCACGGGCGCCGGCGCGAGCCTCCTGTCCATCGTTTTCATCCAGCGCCCGAATCATCTTAAACGTCGCGAGGCGCGTCGCCGGACCTGGCCGCGACGCGCGCTTTGGCGCGGCCCCTTGCTGACGGCCCTTGGAGCTTATGTGAATCGCAAGCAAAGACGAGCGATGGCCAAGCAGGGCCGCGATGACGCGCGCCCGACGTCTGGCGGCGCGTCTCCGGCGCCCAACGACGCATCCGCCTTGTTCGTCGCGGCGGCTTCCCGTCATCAGGCCGGCCGCCTCGCCGAAGCCGAGGGTTTGTACCGCCAAACGTTGGCGCGCGATCCCAATCATGCCGGCGCTTATCATTTCCTTGGCGTTCTCGCCCATCAGACCGGCCGCGGCGAGGCGGCGGTCGCGCTGATCGCCAAAGCCCTATCGCTGAAGGCGGACGATCCAGCGATCCACAGCAATCTTGGCAATGTGTTGAGAGCGCAAGGCAAGACGGACGAGGCGATCGCCTGCTATCGGCTCGCGCTGAAGCTGAGCCCGAACTTCGCCGATGAGCATGGCAATCTTGGCAACGCCTTCAAGGATCAAGACAGATTGGAGGAAGCCGTCGCGTCGTACCTTATGGCGCTGGCGATCAAGCCGGATTTTATTGAGGCGCACAACAATCTCGGCAATGCTTACAAGGAGCAAGGTCAATATGACAAGGCGATCGCTTCGTACCGCAAAGCTCTCGCGTTGAAGCCGAGTTTCGCCGACGCTCACAGCAATCTTGGCGCCGCCCTTATGCTCCGCGGCGATTTGGATGGCGCGGTTGAATCCTATCGAAGAGCGCTGGACCTCAAGCCGGATTTTCCGGACGCGCTCAACAATCTCGGCGTTGCGCTGAGGGACCGCGGAAAGCTCGGAGAAGCCAAGGAGGCGTACCAAAGGGCGCTTGGCGTCGACCCCGGTTTTGTCCTGGCCCACTACAATCTCGCCAATGCGCTCCGGGAGGAGGGTCGGCTGGACGAAGCCATCGCCGCCTATCGCTGCGCCCTGGCGCTGCGGCCCGACCTTGTCGAGGCGCATAACAATCTCGGCAATGCGCTCAAGGATCAAGGCAAGCTCGCCGCGGCGGCGGACGCCTATCGTCAAGCCGTGGCGCTGCGCCCGGATTTTGCCGACGCGCACAACAATCTCGGCAATGCGCTCCGCGATCAGGGAAATCTAAGCGAGGCGGCGCGCTCTTACGAACGCGCGCTGGCGCTGAAGCCAGATTTCGCGGAGGCGCTCAACAATCGCGCCAATATCTTGAAGGACCAAGGCCGCCTCGATGAGGCGCTGGCGCTCTATAAGCACGCGCTGGAGCTGGAGCCCGACGCCGCCGCGACGCATTCCAATCTTCTTTTGAGCCAACACTACCTGCCGCGCCGGTCGAATGCGGAGCTTTTCAGCGCCGCCCGAGAATTCGACGAACGATTCGGCCAATCAGCGCCGAAGCGCGCTTTTTCGATTGTGAGCTCCGACGAACGTCGGCTGCGCATCGGATATGTCTCCGCCGATTTCCGAACCCATCCGGTCGGATATTTCCTGGCCCGCGTCCTCGAAGCGCATGACCGCCACGCTTTCGAGATCTTCTGTTACGCCAATCACGTCAAGTCCGATGCGATGACGCAACGGCTTGCGACGGCGGCGGAGCATTGGCGCGGGATTTCCGGCGCCGCGGATGTCGATGCGGCGGCGATGATCGCCGGGGACGCCATCGACATTCTGGTCGATCTCTCCGGCCACACCGCCGGGAACCGGCTACCGCTGTTCGCGCTTAGGCCAGCGCCGGTTCAAGTCTCCTGGCTCGGCTATTTCGGCACGACCGGCCTCGGCGCAATGGACTATATTTTAATGGACCGGTGGGCTGCGCCGGCCGGATGCGAGTCTTGGTACAGCGAGACCGTCTTGCGATTGCCGTATGGGAGGTTTTGCTACGCTCCGCCTGACTACGCCCCTCCGGTCGCAGACCCGCCGGCGCTCAGCACGGGCTATGTCGCCTTCGGCAGCTTCAATAATATTTCGAAGATCAGCGACGCGACGATCGAGCTCTGGAGAGACGTGCTTTGCGCCGCGCCGCAGTCCCGTCTCATCGTCAAATGGAAGGCCTTGGACGATGAAGAGACGCGGCGGCGCCTCGCCAATGCGTTCGCGGCGGCCGGCGTCCAGAAGGAGCGTCTCGAGTTTCGCGGCTTCTCGCCCCACGCCGAAATGCTGGCTGAATACGCCGACATTGACATCGCGCTCGATCCCTTTCCTTTCGGCGGCGGCCTCACAAGCTGTGAAGCGCTCTGGATGGGCGTTCCGGTGGTGACCCTGCCCGGCGATCGGCCCGCTTCGCGCCAGACCATTGCGTTCCTCAACCTTCTCGGTCTGAGCGAATGCGTGGCGACCACCCCGGCCGACTATGCGGCGCGCGCCGCGGCGCTGGCGGCCGACCCGGCGCGCCTTCGCGAGATCAGGCGATCGTTGCGGGCGCGGATGGCGATGTCGCCTCTATGCGACGGTCCTCTCTTCACGCGGAATTTGGAGGCGGCCTTTCGCCAAATGTGGCAGGCGTCGCTTGATCGCCGCCGGCCCGCGCCCGTTCAAGCCGCTGCGGCATCGTAGAACGACGGTCTTGGGTCAAGATCGATCTTGGTCCTTTCGCAGCGGGCCAAGGCTTCAAGCGCCGCCACTGCGGTCGCGGAGGCCGCGTAGCCGTCCCAGGCGCTTGCCCCGGTCGGGCGGCCGGCGGCGATCGAACGCACCCATTCCTTGAGCTGAAGTCGATAGGCGTCGGCAAATCTTCCGCGCCAATCGCTTTCGACCGCGAAACCGTCCCAACCCACGCTGCGCATCGCCGTGGGGCGATGAGGCCTAAGCGAAATCGCGCTATTTTCGCAGACCAATTCGGCTTGAACGTCATAGCCGTATTTCGCGTCGAGATAGGCCTCGACCGTCACGACAACGCCGCTCGCCGATTCAAGCACGACAAATTGGGGCCGCCGAGCGTCAGAATTGCGCGAGGCCCGAGCGCTGAATACCGAGACGGCGGCAAATTCCTCCTCGAGGAGGAAACGCGCGATGTCGAATTCGTGGACGGCGGAATTGGCGATGACGAGATCGGACGTGATGTAATCGGGCGCGATCGCGTTGCGGTGGACGCAATGAAGAAACAGCGGCCGGCCGGTGGTCTCATCGCCGAGGCCTTGCTTCATTGCGCAATAGCCGGGATCGAAACGCCGCATGAAGCCGACTTGAACCAGCCGGCGTCCGCCCTTGATCTCCGCGGCCATCACTGCTCGCGCTTCGGTGAGCGTTGCGGCGAGCGGCTTTTCGCAGAGCGCCGGCTTTCGCGCTTCGATCGTGGCGATCGTCAGCTCGGCGTGACTAGCGTCCGGCGAGGCGACGATTATCGCCTGGACTGAATCGTCCCTTATGAGATCGCGCGCCGATTCGAACACTCGAATGTCCCGTCCGGCGCCGGCGATTTTCCTCCCGCGCGCCGGGTCGGCGTCTTGCACGGCGACGAGTTGCGCCCCGGGCGTGTCGCCGAGGAGAATACGGGCGTGATCGCCGCCCATCACGCCGCACCCAATCAGGCCCACCCGCAAGGTCATGGCGTCTACACCCCGTTCGCCCTGAACTTCCCGTCAAGAAATTTCTTGGCCCGCGGCACGTCGTCCTCGGTCAGATGCTCGATGATCACCGGGATGTTCGGATGTTTTTCGGCAAGCCGGGTCAGGTAGAGATCGTAGTTGAGCGCGCCGAGGCCCGGCGCCGGCAGCTCGATCTCTCCCACCCCGCGGAAGGTCAAGCCTTCATGCGCCTCGGCGTCGCCGATGTCTTCGTGCTTCTCCGACTTGTCTCCCTCGGCGCGCTTCACATCCTTGGCGTGAGCGATTTTGATCTTGTCGCTCAGCGTGTCAAAGACCTGATTGAGGACGTGATCCATCCGATCGATATTATGCGCCTCGAAATAATTGGTCGGGTCCATGAGGAGGCCGAGGCCTGGATGGTCGACCTCCGCGAACATTCTCACCGTCTCTTCGACCGAACCGACGACATTGTTGACATAAGTCTCCAGAAGAAACATCGCGCCGTGATCGTGGGCGGTTCGCGCCAGATCGGCGATGATCTTGCGGCATATTTCGAAACCCTCCTCGGTCTTGTTCTTAGGATGATGAACCCAGTCGGATTCCGTGTTGAACGTCCCGGTCTCCGAGATCACATAGCGTGAGCCGAAGTAGCGGGCGTTGCGGATGATCTCCTTGAGATAGTTCACCCGCCGCTCGCGCTCCTTCTCATCCGGATGGGTGATGTTCGTATAGCCGGAGACGCAGCAAATCGGCAGATTGTTGTCGCGGAATGCGTCAGCGACTTTTTTCGCCTTGTCGTTGGTGATCTGGCCGGCGCTGAGATCGATATCCTTGAAATGAAGGTCGAGCTGCACGGTATTGAAGCCCAGCGCGCGTATCCGTTTTGCGGTCTCCTCAAGGCCATAAGGAAAATATCCGGTGAAGACGCCGGCTTGCATCATAATTAGGGTTCCTCCCGAGTGGTCAGGCGATCGGTATCTCGGCAAGCTTAACGTGCGCCTTTCGTCGATTGAACGATAGGCCGCTTCGACCAACGCCATGGTTTTGACATTGTCCGCGATCGACAGGGCCGGCGACGCGCCGGTCTTCACCGCATATTGCAATTGCTCCATGACGCCGATGAAGGCCTGCGGAAACCATTTGGTCGTCCATCGCGGGGAAATCCAATCGCCGCCAGTCGTCTTGGCGGAAGCATAGGTCAAAGTCGAAGGAACGCCAGTTGGCCAACCGATCGTCCCCTTGGCGACGCCGTCTGTCCCGTCGACCCGCCAAGCGATGTGTTGATCGTCTTTGTACCCCTCCTGACGCGGTCCGGACCAGACATCCTCGAGTGACAGCGCCATCGCGCCGGAAGGGAATTTCAGGGTAGAGACGACGATGCCGTCCGAATGCTTAAAGCGCGTGCGCGGGTCCTTGCGAGTCAGGGTCGCAATCTCTTCGGGATCGCCGAGAAGAAACCGCAAAACATCGAGATGATGCACGCTCATATTCGAGATGGTCAGGCGGTCGTATTCGGCGAGGAACGGCTGCCAATGCGGGATCGCATGCATATCGATCTCTGCGAAGACGATCTCGCCGAGCTCGCCTTTGTCGATGATCTGCTTCAGGACGCGCATCGATTGATCGTAGCGCATATTCTGGTTGACCGAGACGATCTTGCCGGACTTCGCCGCCTCGTCGCGGAGCTTGATCGCCTCGGCGAGCGATAGCGCCAGAGGCTTCTGTGCGAGAATCGCCTTGATATGCGGTTGCGTCAACGCGTGACGAATGAGCGCTGGCTGCTGATCGGGCGGGAAAGCGAGATCGAGGATTTCGACATCGCGGTCCTCGATTACCCCGGCCGGCGTCTCATGCGCCTTCGGCAAGCCCCAGCGCTCGGCGACTTTCTCCGCACGCGCCCTGGTGCGCGAGCCGATCGCGACGACGGGAAATCCGGCCTCTCGATAGGCTGCAAGGTGGCATTCGGCCATGATCATGCCGGCGCCCACGCAGCCGATCTTGAATTCGCGCGTGCGGACCTTCACGTCAGGCTCAAAACCTCGGGCGTTCTCCATCCCCTCTCCTCGCCTAGAGGCCGTCACGAGCCGCCGGCTGACGCGCGCCCCTCAGCCTCGCCACATTGACGACGACCGCCATTCCGACCGCGACGGTGGCGGCGATCGACCGGAAGCCGCCGAAGTCGCTTTCGATCACTTCAATCCAAGCCTGCGAATGCGGCACGAGGGGGCTGAACGAACTGTCCGTGATCGACACCACAGGCGTTCCCCGCTGAACCGCGACGGTCACGAGGTCAGGGGTGACCGAATTATAGGGGCTGAAGCTGATGGCGAGGACCGCGTCGCTCGGCCGCGCGCAGCCGACCTGGCCAAAGGCGGTCGAGCCGACATTGTCAACCAGCACGTTGGGCACGCCAAGCTGAGCCCAGGCCAGCGACAGGTACGTCGTGACAGGAAACGCGCGCTTGCTGCCGATCAGATAAATCATATCCGCCTCAACCAGCGCGCCGACGACGGCGGCGACCTTCGCCGGATCGATCGTGTCCAACACCCTCGCCAGCGATTGCCGCGAGGCGTCGACCAGCCCGGCGACCATATGGAGGCGAGGATCATTCGCCTTGTCGCGCTGATGCGCGCGGCCGTGTTCATCATGCGGCCGAACGCCTTTGACATATTCCTTGAAGACCTCCTGCAGATCCGAGAAGCCGGAATAGCCCAGGGTCTGCGCGAATCGGACCAGAGTCGAGGGCTGCACGCCGGCCTTGTCCGCGACGCCGCCGATCGTGCCAAGCGCGATCTCGGTCGGATGTTGCCAGAGAAAGGTTGCAACCTGGCGCAACCGCTTCGGCATGCGCATCGCATCAGAGGCAAGAACAGCCCGCAAATCCTCATAGGTCTTTGGTGGGCCAAACGAGAGCGCCACGCGCGCGCCAGCGATCGGCCTCGCTCTTGCGAAGTCCGGCGGTCCCGGGCGCACGGCGCTAGGCCGCTCGGCCGCTTCGGGCGCCGCCGGTGGGGCCAAACGAGGAAGAGCAATTCGCTCGCGCCTCGCCATGCCTCCTCCCCTCCTCTTCAGCCCGCAGACAACACGAGCGTTGATCTGCGCCGAAGCTAGCCGGGCGTCGCTTCAGCCGCCAGCGCGGACATTCTGCTGCGCGGATCGTCGGTCAGAAAGGCTTTAAGATGCCCGGCGACAGCGGCGCAGAATATGTCATTTTTTCGCAGATCGACGCCAAAGATCGGCTCTACGTCGATGATGCGCGCGGCTAGGCTCGCAAAATCCGGTCCCGTTCCTTGGGCAATTTCATGCACGCGCGGGGCGAAAGGGTCAGCGGGCGCCCATCTGGCGCCAAAGCGCGGAGCAGCGGCGCATAAATAGGCCATCCACGCGGCGACCGCCGCGGCGAGATGATCGAATCCCAAGCCGCCCACGATGCAATCGCGAATCGGATTAAGGAGGCGTTGAACGATTTTCTGCGACCCGTCGGTTGCGATCTGATGATTGCGATGCGCGATCGCCGTGTTGTGCAAACGCCGAAATGTTTGCGCGATGTAGGCGTCGATGTCGATCCCGACGTTCTTTGGCAAGCACGGCGCCGTCTCGCGTTCGAGCATGCGACGAACGAAATCGGCGAGCGTCGGATCGCGTATATCTTCGTACGTATAGTCGAGACCGGTCAGAGCGCCGAAATAGGCCAGAGCGGATTGCGCGGCGTTGAGCACCCTCATCTTGACCAGTTCATGGCCGGTCACGTCGCGGACGAACTCGGCGCCCGCCGCCTCCCAGCGCGGACGGGCGCCGAGAATATCATCCTCGATCGCCCATTGCCGGAACGGCTCGCCGACGACCGCGGCGCGATCTTCGAGACCGCAGGTTTCAGCGGCGAAGGCAAGGTCGCGGCTCGTCGGCGCAGGCGCGATGCGATCGACCATCGTCGAGGGAAAGCGAACGTGATCGGCAATCCAACCGAGGAGGTCGGGCGCGCAATGCGCGGCGAATTCCTTGACCACATTGGCGAGGACGCGGCCATTGGCGGGAATATTGTCGCAGCTGACGAAGGTCGCGCCGCCGGCGCCGCTCCGCCGCCGGCGGTCGAGAGCCGCGACGATGACGCCCGGCAGCGATCGCGGCGCCCCGTTCCCGGCGAGATCGTGGACAACGTCAGGATGGCTCTCGTCGAGACGCCCGGTCGCCGGACGATGGCAATAGCCCTTCTCAGTGACGGTCAGCGTGACGACCCCGATCCGGGGCGCAGAGAGCGTGGCCAGCGCGGGCTCGACGTCGTCCTCGGCGTCAATCACGCCATGAATGCTGCCGATGATCCTTAAGTCCGCGCCGCTCTCGTCGCGCAGCGCGCGGGTGAAGAGCCCGTCCTGAATCCCAAGACTTGAGCCTAGGCTCGGCGCGCAAATGTTAATGCCGATGACGCCCCAAGGGCCGAACTCGGCTTCCAGCGCGTCGTCGGTATATTCCGCCTGATGACAGCGATGGAACGCGCCAACGCCGATATGGGCCATGCCAACGGCGAGTTCAGCGCGATTATACCGCGGGCGGCGGGTCGCGGGCGATGCATCAGCAAGCGTTGCGGCGGTCAGCCTCGCCATCTTGTCGCTCCGCTCCTCAGCCGATCGCGCCGTGGACGTGTTGGCCTTGATCGATCAAAGCGCCGGTCATCGGCCCCGCCGCATCGCTTAACAGGAACGTCGCCATTCGCCCCGCGTCGTCGGCGGAAAGCAGGCGGCCGAACGGCATCATTTGGGTGGCTTTCTCCAGCCATCCGTCACCGAGGCCGAGCTTGACGGACTGCATTTCTCGTTCGCCCGGCGTATCGGTCCAGCCGAGCATGATCCCGTTGACGCGGATGCGATCGGACCGATGCGCGTTGGCGGCATTCTTGGTCAGCACCATCAGCGCGCCCTTGGTCGCCGAATACACGGCGAGCGAGGGATGTCCGCAATGGGCGTTCACAGAAAGGACGTTGACGATGGCGCCTGGCGCTTTTCGTTTGCGCATGTCGGCGACGCAATGCTGCATCAGAAAGAAGGGCGCGCGCGCATTGGCGGCGAACATCCGGTCCCAAAACTCCGTCGTTCCGTCGAGGAGGGAGGCGCGATCGGTCAAAGCAGCGGCGTTGACGAGCCCGTCGACGCGGCCAAAGCGCTGGACGCAGGCCGAGACGATCGCCGCCGGCGCTGTTGGGTCGGTCAGGTCCGCAACGACAAAATCAGCCTTTGCGCCGAGCGCGGCAACCGCCTTGACCACCGCCGCAGCGCGCTCCTTGTTGCGGCCAGTAATCATGACGCTGTCAGCGCCGCTCTCCGCGGCGAGCCGCGCGGTTGCTTCGCCGACGCCCTGCGTCGAGCCGGTGACGAGAATGACCTTGCCGTCCAGCCGGATATTCATGCGCGTCCTCCCCTGGCGCAACCTAGAATGAAAATTCCATATTTGACAGACAGAAAATTTGTGCCAATTTTGCCGGCGACCGTGAGCGCCGGTCGAACCGGCGCCTTCGCAATTTTCAAGGGAGGCGGCGATCAAGACGCTGAAAGGGCCCGGCCTTTTCCTTGCGCAGTTCGCGCAGGACACGCCGCCGCACAACACCCTCGAAGGCATCGCCAAATGGGCGAAGGGCTACGGGTATGAAGGCGTTCAGATCCCGAGTTGGGACGCACGCTTCTTCGATCTCGACAAGGCCGCCGACAGCGCGACTTATTGCGATGAGGTCAAGGGCAAGCTCGCCGACATCGGGATCGCCATCACCGAGCTGTCGACGCATTTCCAGGGCCAGATGGTCTCGGTGCATCCGGCCTATGACGCAATGTT
>DATGHD010000255.1:0-10513 GCA_035308145.1 Roseiarcus sp. | reverse complement strand
CCGTCGCCGATCGTCACTCGATACTGATGTCTTAGACGCAAGTTTTGCGCGAGACTTTAAGCGGCGCCGGGCTCCCCCGGCGCCGCAAATCATTTTAGGCGGCGCCAAAATCTAAGATCGCTTGCCTCGATCCCTTCCGCTTGTGCGTTGGAAAAAATCGTGCGCGGCCAGCCCAGACCAGCGCCTCTATTCGCTAATGGTTAAGGTCAATAATTAGGGTTAAGCCGCTGTTAAATAGTTCATGGCAACCTCCCGACATCGCTTGTCCGCGCGCTTGACGACGAGCGCTGGAGAGGGGTTTCGTCGTGGGTGATTGGAAGGCCCCTGTTCTGGCGGGCGTTCTCCTCGGCGCGGCGAGTCTTGCCCAGGCCGCCGACCTAGCGCCGCCGGCCGCTGCGCCCGTCCCGGCGCCGACCGAGTTTTCCGGCTGGTATCTGCGCGGCGACCTTGGTATTTCGACGCAGCTCAGCGACATCTCGATCACTGTCAGTCCGAATCCATTGGCGGGCCTGCCGGCCGACGCCTTCCATAGTTTCTACAATCCGACCATCTCGGCGGGGGGCGTCGCCGATATCGGCCTTGGATATCAGGTCAACAATTGGCTGCGTTTCGACGCGACCGCTGAATACCGCGGCGGTTCGCAGTTCCAGGCGCTCGAGCAGATCGGCATTCCATCGCAATCGAGCCAATTCGCCAATTGGTACCGGGCCAACATCTCGTCCTATCTCGCCATGGCGAACGGCTATGTCGACCTAGGGACATGGTACGGGGTGACGCCCTTTGTCGGCGCCGGCCTCGGCCTCGCCCAGAACCACTTCTATGGCATCGCAAACAACGGCTTCGCTTATGTCGGCCCAGGCTCGACCGGATCGCCAGCGGGCGGCTACATGAGCAATGGCGTCGCCAACAATCTCGCCTGGGCGCTGATGGGGGGACTCGACTACAATGTGTCGCCGAATTTGAAGCTCGAACTTGGCTATCGCTATCTCGACTACGGAACTTTGAAGACCGGGCCGTCGCATTGCTTCAATGGGACCGGCGCCGGCGGCGGCTTCAGCATCGTCAACTGCGGGGGCGCCGCCTTCGTGGGTCAGACCAATCGCCTCGCGTCGCAAGATTTCCGCCTCGGCCTTCGCTGGCTCTTCAGCGACGCGCCGACCTATGCTTCGGCGGGACCGATCGCCGCCCGATACTGACGCGCGCCTGCGACTTCCGAACCCGACCCCAGCCCCGAGGAAGAGGAGGCATGCGCGGCGGCGCGTTGCCTTCGCTGGCGAGGCCGACTAAGCCGACGAACGAATTCTGGCCAAGGAAGGCTCAAACGACAATGTACGCTCGGCGCTTCGAGAGAGGCTGCGGCCGATGACCGACGCGGAAGCTCGCGCGCGGCCTTCGATCTTCGATCTTTTATGGCATTCGCCGATGCTGCTGCTTGGCCTCACGGCCCTGATGTGGGGCGGCAATTCCGTCGCCGGCCGGCTGGCGGTCGGCGAGATCTCGCCGATGGCCCTGGTCTTTTTGCGCTGGGGCGTCGCCTGCATTCCGCTGCTCATCGCGGCTCGCGCGAATTTGAAAGAGGACTTCAAGCTCATCTGGCCGCGTTGGCGCTATATTGCGCCGGCCAGCATATTTGGCTTCACTGCCTTCAATGCGCTGTTCTACGTCGCGGCGCACAAGACCAGCGCGGTCAACATATCGATTCTGCAGGGCCTGATTCCCGGCCTCGTCATCATCGGCGCATGGAGCTTCTACGGAATTCGCCTGCGCCTGCTGCAAACGATCGGCGTTCTTATCACCATGGCGGGCGTCATCGTCATCGCCGCGCGCGGCGATTGGGCGACTTTACGCACGCTCGATTTCAATGCCGGCGACGTGATGATGATCGTCGCTGCGGTGCTCTACGCCGGCTACATTCTTCTGCTGCGGCAGCGGCCGGCTGTGTCCAGCATCGGCCTCTTCGCCGCGATGGCGGTTGTCGCCTTCGTCACCTCGGCGCCGCTCCTTGCAATCGAGGTCGCCGAAGGCGCGTTCTTCTGGCCGACCGCCAAGGGCCTCGCGGTCCTCGCCTATGTCGCGCTGTTCCCGTCGCTCATCGCGCAGATTTTCTTCATCCGCGGCGTGCAATTGATCGGGCCGAGCCGCGCCGGGGTGTTCGTCAATCTGGTGCCGATCTTCGGCGCGCTGCTCGCGGTGGCGCTGCTCGGCGAGCCTTTCGCCTTTTACCATGCGGCGGCGCTGTGCCTCGTCGTCGCTGGCCTGTGGACAGCGGAGCGCTCGGCGCGCGCAGCGGCGCCGACGTAATTTCCGCAGAGATCGACGGAGGGAGTTCCTGATGGGAGCCCTCATCACATCGAAAGCGAGCGACGGGCGCGGCGAAAGCCGCATTGGAGCGAGATCAGCTCCAATCGCCCTTTCAAGGCTCAGCGCGCGTCGCCGTCAATGTCCTGGCCGGTATAATCCGTCATCATCGACGTTGCGATGAGCGTGACGATCGCGCAGGCCAATATGAAGACCGCAATGGCGATCGACGACTTGAAATATCCGTAAAGCCACGTCGCGATCAGCGGCGCCGGCCCGCCGGCGATGATCGAGGCGAGCTGGTAGCCGAGCGACGCCCCGCTGTAGCGCAGGCGCGGCGGGAAGCTCTCGGCGATCAGCGCGGCTTGCGGACCGTAGAGCATGTCATGGGGAATGAGAGAGACGACGATGCCGATGAAGATCAGCAGGGAGGACCCGCTGTCGAGTAGGCCAAAATAGATAAATCCGTAGAGCCCGGTCGCGACCGCGCCGATCATGTACATCCGCTTGCGGCCGATGCGGTCCGAGATCGAACCGAACAACGGGATCGACGCAAAGGAGACGCAAGCGGCGACTGTCACCGCCCAGAAGACGAACGAACGATCGACTTTCAAGGTCCCGGTCGCATAAGCGACGACGAAGGCGGTGAAGATGTAGAACGGCGCCTGCTCCGCCATGCGGGAGAAGGCGCTCAAGAGGATTTCGCGCCAGTGCCAGCGGATGACCTCCAGGGTCGGGGCCCTCTCGGTCCTATCCTCCTCGATCAGCCGCGCGAAAACCGGCGTCTCATGGATGCCGAGCCTTATCCACAGACCGACAATGACCAGCGCCAGGGAGAGGATGAACGGCGCGCGCCAGCCCCAGATCAGGAACTGATCGCCGGAGATCCAACTGAAGAACAAAAAGGCGATGTTGGAGAGGAACAGGCCGCAAGGGACGCCGAATTGCGGCCACGAGGCCAGGAACCCGCGATTCTCCCGCGATCGCGCCCATTCCATCGAAAGAAGAACCGAGCCGCCCCATTCGCCGCCGACACCGACGCCCTGAACGAAGCGGAGCGCGGTCAGGAGAACGGCGCCCCAGATGCCGATGGCGTGATAGGCGGGGACGAAGGCGACCAGGAAGGTCGCAAGCCCCATCAACAGCAAGGTCGCGATCAGCGTCGATTTGCGGCCGATGCGATCGCCATAGTGGCCGAAAATTGCCGCGCCGATCGGCCGCGAAAGGAACCCAACGCCCCAGATCGCGAAAGCCTTCAGCGTTCCGGTCAGCGGATCGGAATCGGGGAAATAGAGTTTGGCGAAGACGCTGCCGGCCACGACGCTGTAGAGGAAGAAGTCGTACCATTCGATCGACGTGCCGATGGCCGCTGCGATCACCGCCCGAGTGAGAAAGCCGCGATGTTCGGATTCGCTTAAATCGCGGGGCGCGCTGCTCGCATCCGCGCTCATTGGCTCCTCCCCCTTGCCGGCGGTCGAGCAGCCGCCGGTTGCGCAAAGGGGACGAGTTTAGCCGGCCTTTCAGATAAACGCCCAGGCCGGCCAATTGCCTGGCCGCGCTTAAGCCCCGCCTCGGCTAGAAAACCTGGCGTCAGCTTACCAGCTTAGGGCCGCTGGCGGCCCGCACTTCGCCTTCCTGCATAACGCCAAGGCGACGCGCGACTTCGGTGTAGGCCTCGACCAGCCCACCCATGTCGCGGCGGAAGCGGTCCTTATCCAATTTGTCGTTCGATTTGATATCCCACAGTCGACAGGAGTCCGGACTGATCTCGTCGGCGACGACGATCCGCATATTCTCGCCTTCCCACAGCCGTCCGCACTCCATCTTGAAGTCGACGAGCCTGATGCCGACGCCGAGGAAAAGGCCAGACAGGAAATCGTTGACCCTGATCGCCAGGGCCATGATGTCATCGATCTCTTGGGGCGCCGCCCAACCGAATGCGGTGATGTGCTCTTCGGAAACCATCGGGTCATTCAACGCATCATTCTTGTAATAGAACTCGATGATTGAGCGCGGCAGCTGCGTGCCCTCCTCGATGCCGAGGCGCGTGGCCAGCGAGCCGGCCGCGACATTGCGCACCACGACCTCCAGCGGGATGATTTCCACTTCGCGGATCAGTTGTTCGCGCATGTTCAGCCGGCGGATGAAATGCGTCGGAACGCCGATGTCGTTGAGATTCTGGAACAGGTATTCAGAGATTCGGTTGTTCAAAACTCCTTTCCCATCAACCACTTCGTGCTTTTTGGCGTTGAATGCGGTGGCGTCGTCCTTGAAATGCTGGATCAGGGTTCCTGGCTCCGGCCCCTCATACAGGACCTTGGCCTTGCCTTCGTAGATGCGGCGACGGCGGTTCATGGGGATCAACCGTGGCTTGAGGAAATCCATGGGTCGGCCTTGGCTCTTGTTGGGCTTACGACGCGCCCTAAAGGCGGCATTAGGGAATATGGTGATTGAGGCGCGAGAGCCAACATTTTCCGTCGACTCATGAGGGCTGGAGGCAGCCCACCCTTAGCCTAACCGATCGAGCGGCGCCGCACAATGTAGGGTCCGCGCTCGAGCCCAACGCCGTTAAGGAATGGGTCGGACAAACGAAAATTGAGATCGCCGGGATGGCGGCGAGCGGTTATCGGCGACCGTGCTCGCGCCCGCCGCTCCAGGCGGAAGGGATTTGACGCGACCTCGGTTCCCGGTCTTGGCCTCATCGCGGCCGCAAAGAACGCCAGCGCGGCTCATATGGCCGCATGGCGTCGGCTTCGTGTTTTCCGGCGGGCCGATCCGGAGGAACGGCGAGGGGATTGGGGCGTGAGCCGTTCCGATCGTCACATGTGAGTGATATCGACGTCCTTGGTCTCGGGCAGAAAAATCAGGCCGACGACAAAGCTCATCGCGGCCACGATGATCGGGTACCAGAGGCCCGAATAGATGTCGCCGGTCGCCGCGACGATGGCGAACACGGTCGCCGGCAGGAAGCCGCCGAACCAACCGTTGCCGATGTGGTAAGGCAGCGACAGCCCGCTATAGCGAATGCGGGTCGGGAACAGCTCCACCAGCCAGGCGGCGATCGGCCCGTACACCATCGTCACATAGACGACGAGGATGGCGAGCAGCACGACCGTCATCACGTAGTTGATGTCATTCGGGTCCGCGCTCGCCGGATAGCCGTGATCCTTGATCGCGGCGGCGATCGCCTTGGCGACGTCCGGCGCGTCGGCCGCGATCGTCTGATCGCCGATCTTGACGCTCGCCGTCGTTCCTGCCGGCGCCGCCACGTTGTCGTAGTTCACCGACAGACCGACCAGCGTCGACTTGATGATGTCGCAGCCGGTGGTGAACTTCTCCGTTCCCGTCGCCTTGAACTGGAACGAACATCCGCCCGGATCGGCCGTCACCGTCACCGGCGCCGACGTCAGCGCATGCTCAAGCTTCGGATTGGCGAAGTGGGTGATGCCCTGGAATATCGGGAAGTAGGTGACGGCCGCCAGCGCGAAGCCCGCGAGCATGATCGGCTTCCGACCGATCTTGTCGGACAGCCAGCCGAACAGGATGAAGCAGGGCGTGCCGATGATGAGGCCGATCGCGATCAATATCTGCGCCGTAACGCCCGGAACCTTGAGCGTCTGGGTCAGGAAGAACAGCGCGTAGAACTGGCCGCCGTACCACACCACGGCTTCGCCAGCGGTGGCGCCAAACAGCGCAGCGAGGGCGATCTTGGCGTTGCTCCACTGGCCGAATGCTTCCGTGAGCGGGCGCGTCGACTGCTTGCCTTCGTCGACCATACGCCGGAACAACGGCGATTCGGCGAGCTTGAGCCGGATCCACAGCGAGACGCCGAGCAGCACCGCCGAAAGCAGGAACGGAATTCGCCAGCCCCAATCGCCGAACGCGGTTTCGCCCATGCTCGTGCGGATGCCAAGGATCAAAAGGAGCGCAAGGAACAGGCCGAGCGTCGCCGTAGTCTGAATCCACGAAGTGTAGTAGCCGCGCTTATTCGCCGGCGCGTGTTCGGCGACATAGATCGCCGCGCCGCCATATTCGCCGCCGAGCGCGAGGCCTTGCACAAGCCGCAAGGCGATCAGCACTATCGGCGCGAGAATGCCCCAGTACGCGTAGCTGGGCAGCACCCCGATGAAGAACGTCCCAATGCCCATCAGGCTCATAGTGATCAGGAACGTGTATTTGCGGCCGATCATGTCGCCAAGCCGACCGAAGATCAGCGCGCCGAACGGACGCACCGCGAAGCCAGCCGCGAACGCCAGCAACGCGAAGATGAAGCCGACATTCGGCGCGACGTTGGAGAAGAAGTATTTCGCGAGGAACGCGCCAAGCGTGCCGTAGATATAAAAGTCGTACCATTCAAATACGGTGCCTAGCGAAGAGGCGAAGATCACGAGCCGTTCTTCGCTGGTCATCCCCCCTGTGCGAGGCGTGCTGATCGCCATGGTTGTCACGGACGTTCCCCCAAAAATTCTTTGTCCCCGGGCTCGCGCGTTTGATTTCTTCGCCGGCGCGGCGCAGTAGCCAAACCGCGAGGCTAATCTGCGCTCCTACCCGTGTCTGTCCGCCAAAAGTCTTAAGCCGAAAGTTGCAGGAGGCCAACAGCGCAGGCTTGCGGCGGCGGTCCCCAACAGCCCGATCGATTCGGTCGGCGCCCAAAAGCCAGAGAGACAAAGACAGCCGCCGATCCGAAAAACGGCGACGATTTTTCTTCGCCGGCGCTGGGCGTTATAATTCGCGATTCGCGAGGGTTTGCGGCCAGGGCCGCGCCATCCCTGCTTTTATGGGGGGAACGCATGGCTAGGGCGGCGACCGCGGCGCTAAACGTCAACCGTCCGATCACTGACAACGAAAGGACAGTGATTGTCGCCTCTTCCGTCGGCACGGTTTTCGAGTGGTATGATTTCTATCTCTATGGCTGGACCGCCACCCAGATTGGCAAGGCCTTTTATTCGGCCTTCGACGCCAATACCCAATTCATTTTCGCCCTTTTGACCTTCTCCGCCGGTTTCGTGGTGCGGCCAATCGGCGCGCTGGTTTTTGGCCGTTTCGGCGACATGATTGGCCGGAAATTCACCTTCCTGATCACCATCACCGTCATGGGCCTGTCGACCTTCTTCGTCGGTCTTGCGCCTGATTACGCCACACTCGGCTGGCTCGCCCCGGCGATCCTCATCGGGCTTCGCCTACTGCAAGGTCTGGCGCTCGGCGGCGAATATGGCGGCGCGGCCGTCTATGTTGCGGAGCATTCCCCGCAAGGCCGGCGCGGCTACTATACCTCCTGGATTCAGACCACAGCGACCGTCGGCCTGTTCCTCTCCCTGCTCGTCGTGCTGATCGTGCGCAACTCGGTGAGCGCGGCGACTTTCAGCGACCCCTCGCTCGCCGGCGCGTGGCGCATTCCCTATCTCGTGTCGATCGTGCTGCTCGGCGTCTCGATCTGGATTCGGCTCCAACTGGCGGAATCGCCGATCTTCCAGAAGATGAAAGAAGAGGGGAAAGGGTCGCAAGCGCCCCTGTCGGAGGCGTTCGGCAATTGGGCCAACGGCAAGATCGCGTTGATCGCGCTGTTCGGTCTGACGGCGGGCGAAGCCGTGATCTGGTACGGCGGACAGTTCTACGCCCGCATTTTCCTGGTCACGACGCTCAAGGTGCCGGCCAACACGGCGGATATGGCGCTCATCATCGCGCTGATCATTGCAACCGGCGGCTTTGTGGTTTTCGGCTGGCTCTCCGATCGCATCGGCCGCAAGCCGATCCTCCTTGCCGGCTTTCTCCTGGGAGCGATCACCTACAATTACGCCTTCGGGCTGCTGACCCACGCCGCCAACCCGGCGTTGGAGACGGCGCTCGCCAGCGCGCCCCTGACCGTCACCGCCGATCCCGCCGATTGCAGCTTTCTGTTCGACCCGGTCGGCGGCCGTCTGTTCAAAAACTCCTGCGACATCGCCCGCCAAGCGCTGATAGGCTCATCGGTGAACTTCAAGATGGAGGATGCGCCGGCAGGAGCCGTCGCCAAAGTCAAAGTCGGCGACAAGGAGTTCGATTCCTTCAACGGCGCGCCCCTCGACGCCAAGGCTTTCAACGACCAGAAGACGGCCTTCACCAAGTCGGTGACCGACGCAGTCGCCGCCGCCGGCTATCCGACCAAGGGGGCCGATCCGGCCGCGATCAACATGCCGCTGATGATCGTCGTGCTCGTCTATCTGGCGATCCTGGTCACCATGGTCTACGGCCCGATCGCGGCGGCGCTGGTCGAACTCTTCCCCACCCGCATCCGCTACACCGGCGTCTCGTTGCCGTACCATATCGGCAACGGCTGGTTCGGCGGATTTCTGCCGCCGGTCGCAGTCGCTCTCGTGGCCTCGACGGGCAATATCTACTCAGGCCTTTGGTACGTGATCGTCATCGCCGCGATGAGCTTCATCGTCGGCCTCATCTTCGTGCCCGAGACCAAGGATCGCGAGATTCACCATGCAGACAAGGTGTGAAAGCGCGGTTCGTCGGTCAGGCAGGTCCCTCCCCCCGCAGGGACGGACCTGCGCCGTTTTCCTGCATGGCGACGACCTTGCCGTAGTCGAGCACGGCGATATCGCTGGCGAGCCGCTGAACCTCGCTGAGGCGATGGCTGACGAAGACGATCGGGATCGCGAAGGCGGCGCGCAGCCTTTCAATGTAGCTTAAGATTTCGGCGCGGCGCGCGTCGTCGAGCGCGGCCAAAGGCTCGTCCATCAACAACAGGCGCGGGTCGGCGAGCAGCGCGCGGCCAATCGCGACGCGTTGTTTCTCGCCGCCCGAGAGCCGTCCGGGGCGGCGATTGAGGAGCGCGCGGATGCCGAGAAGATCAACCACTTGATCGAAATCGATCAAGCGCTCGCGCGAGCGCCGAAAACGCCGGCCAAAGAGCAGATTGCCTTCCACCTTCAGGTGAGGAAAGAGACGCAGCTCTTGGAACACGTAGCCGACGCGACGCAAGCGCGGGGGAAGATCGACCCCGGCGGCGGTATCGAGAAACGTTGCGCCGTCAACGACCACGCGGCCCTCGCTCGGCTGGATGAGGCCGGCGATGATGTTGAGCAGCGTCGTCTTGCCCGCGCCCGAGGGGCCGCAGAGCGCCAGCGTCGCGCCGCGCGCGAGGATTTTCGCTTCAAGCGCGAAGGCGCCTTGGCGATGTCTGACGTCGATCTCGATCATTCGTCCATCGCCCGGCGCGAGACGCGCGCCGCTAAGACTTCCGACGCCATAAGCGCTGCAAAAGCGATGACGATGGCGACGATGGTCAAGCGCAGCGCGATCGCTTCGCCGCCCGGGATCTGCGTCGCGCTCCAAAGCGCGGTGGCGATCGTCTGCGTCTCGCCTGGGATATTCGCAACGAACGTGATGGTCGCGCCGAATTCGCCGATCGCCCGGGCGAAGGCGAGGATCATTCCCGCGACGATTCCCGGCGCAGCCAAGGGCAAGGTGATCGTCGCAAAAATCAAGAAAGGCGAGGCGCCAAGGGTTTCGGCGGCCTGCTCCAGGCGAAGATCGACGGCTTCGATCGACAGGCGGATAGCCCGGACCATCAAAGGAAAGCCCATGACGCCGGCGGCGAGCGCCGCGCCGGTCCAATGAAAAGAGAAGACCAGGCCGCAACAGGCGTCGAGCGCGCGGCCGAACGGTCCCTGCCGGCCGAAGCCGAGGAGCAACAGCCAGCCGACGACCACCGGCGGCAGGACCAGCGGCAGATGGATGACGCCGTTGACGATCGTCTTGCCGGGAAAGTCACGGCGCGCCAGCAGATAGGCGACCGCAACGCCGAAGGGCAGGCTGACGATCATTCCGACCGTCGCCACTTTCACCGAAAGGAGGATGGCCGTCCATTCCTGCGGCGAGAACGGCGCCCCTATCGCGCTCAAGGCCCCTTGCTCCACGCCCACCGCCTCGCCTTCAAAGTACGACGCGCTGCTGGATCGCCCGCGCCTATATCTCATGGAATATAGCGCGACGGCGCGGCGAGGAGCAATTGGCGCCTCAAAAGCCGCGCCCGCCTCGTCCTGGCCCATCAGCCGCGAATAGCCGACGACGTCGGCGGCGAGGATCGCGGAGGCGGCGGGGCGCGGTCATCCTTCAGGCGCTCCGCCCTCAGCGTCGCGGCCTTTGGCCTTGTTGATCGCATCGACATCGGCAAGATCTTGAGGCCGTGCGGCGGCGACTTTTGCCGCGATTAAGTCAGCTTCGG
>DATGHD010000254.1:0-8760 GCA_035308145.1 Roseiarcus sp. | reverse complement strand
GCATCAGCCGCATCGTCACTTCGCGGTTCTCCATCATGTAGGAGACGCCGGAAGGCGTGCGCGCGTTGTCCTCGAGCACATAAAACTGATCGCCATCGACGCGCACGAGATCCGTGCCGTTGATATGGATCCAGATGTCGTGCGGGACGCGACGCCCGATCATCTCGGCCCGGTAGAAGGGATTGCGCCAAATCAGTTCGGACGGGATGATATTCGCTTTGAGGATTGCGCCAGGGCCATAGACGTCCTTCAAGAAGAGATTCAGCGCGTTGACGCGCTGCGTGATGCCGGCCTCGAGCTTTATCCATTCGGCGCGGCTGATCAGGCGCGGAATAATGTCGAAGGGGATCAGGCGCTCGGCCGCGTCCTTATCGCCATAGACGCCGAAAGTGATGCCGATACGCCGAAACATATATTCGGCTTGCGCGCGGCGAGAGGCGAGAACGTCCCCCGGCGTCCCCTGAAGCCATTTCTCGATCGTCTTATAGAGCGGTCGCGCGGGTCCCCCTTCGGGGCCCATCTCGTTGAAAAAGCGAGGCGCCGTCATCACTTAACTCCCGAGCCGACCCGCCCTGACGCCGCCTGCAAAGGCCGTGCCGTCGGCGCCGGCCCCTTCGTCCGCATAACCAACGACGCATCAGCGCCCGACAAGCTCAAGCGCCTCGCGTCCGCTCATCGCTCGTTGAATTGGCCAAGCGTTGAAATCGGGCTCGGCATCGAGCGCCTCGTCGAGCAGGCCCTGATAGACGTCACGCGAAATCTCGATCGCGCCGAGGCTCGCCAGATGAGGGGTGACGAACTGGGTGTCGAGCAGCCGATAGCCGCTGTAGCGCAACCGGGCGACAAGATGGACCAGCGCGACTTTCGAGGCGTCGCGGGCGACATGAAACATGCTCTCGCCGAAGAAGGCGCCGCCGAGCGAGACGCCGTAGAGGCCGCCGACCAGGGTGCCCTGATCGAGAACCTCGATCGAATGGGCGCGGCCTCGCGCGAACAACGCGCCATAGAGGCTGCGGATTTGCGCGTTGATCCAGGTCTTCTCACGCGCAGCGCAGGCGGCGATGACAGCGGCAAAATCGCCGTCGACGCGAATATCGAAACGATCGGCGCGCACAATCTTGGCGAGACTGCGCGAAATTTTAATCCCATCGAGCGGGAATATGCCGCGCTCCTTGGGATCGACCCAGAACAGGGTCGAAGATTCGGCGCTTTCGGCCATCGGGAAGAGGCCGATCGAATAGGCCCGCAGCAAAATATCGGGCGTGATTTCAAAAGGCTCGCTGGGACGCGCCATCGCCCAAGATGGTGCGGCGGAGCGCGGCTCGCGTCAAGCAACAGCGTTCCTGTCATTCCCGCGCAAGCGGGAATCTAGGCTGAGCTAGTCCTGGGGCGGGGCGGTTCTCTGGATTCCCGCTTGCGCGGGAATGACAGTCACTGGTTCAAGCGCTCGTAAAGGTCGGCCCAGCCGGGATTAAAATCCTCGATCAACTTCAACTTCCATTTTCGCTCCCATTTCTTCAGCTGTTTCTCCCGCGCGATCGCCTCCTTAACGTCAGTGTAAAATTCGTACCAAACCAAAAGCTTCACGCCATATTTCGCGGTAAACGCCGAACCAACTCCCGACCGATGCTGATAAATGCGGATTGAGAGGTTGTTCGTAACGCCAATATAGAGCGTCCCGTTGCGGCGGCTCGCCAATATATAGACGGCGTAATTTCGCTCGCTCATCGCAAGAACCGTCATTCCGCGCAAGCGGGAATCCAGCATGGCCTACGCCTTACGTCCAGCGCAGTCTGGATTCCCGATTGCGCGGGAATGACAACCTATTTGCCTTTCCGCCTGCCATCGCCAATATGCCCGCTTCCAATCACTGCGATAGCGAAAAGCGAAGGAGGAGCGCGCCGATGAGCAACGAGGAGCCTGGATTTTCGACCCTCGCGATCCATGCCGGCGCGAGGCCGGATCCAACCACCGGCGCCAGGGCGACGCCGATTTACCAGACGACTTCTTTCGTCTTCGACGACGTCGATCACGCCGCCTCGCTCTTCGGGCTACAGACTTTCGGCAATATCTATACGCGCATCACCAATCCGACGAGCGCGGTTCTGGAGGAGCGCGTCGCAGCGCTGGAAGGCGGTCCGGCCGCGCTCGCCGTCGCTTCCGGCCACGCGGCGCAAGTTCTCGCCTTCCACAGCCTGATGCAGCCCGGCGATGAATTCATCGCCTCGACCAAGCTCTATGGCGGCTCGATCAATCAGTTCACCCATTCGTTCAAGAATTTCGATTGGCGGGTGAGATGGGCCGATCCCGACGAGCCGCGGAATTTCGAGAAAGCCTTGAGCGACAAGACCAAGGCGATCTTCATCGAATCGATCGCCAATCCCGGCGGCGTCATCACCGACATCGAGGCGATCGCCGCGATCGCCAAAAAGGCGCGCGTGCCGCTGATCGTCGATAACACGCTCGCGACGCCGTACCTCATCAAGCCCTTCGCCTATGGCGCCGACATCATCGTCCATTCCGCGACCAAGTTCCTCGGCGGCCATGGCAATTCGATCGCCGGCGTGATCGTCGACGGCGGCTCTTTCAACTGGGCGGGCGATCCGCGCTACCCGGCGCTGTCGGCGCCGCGGCCGGAATATGGCGGCATGATCCTTTCGGAGACTTTTGGCAATTTCGCCTTCGCCATCGCCTGCCGGGTGCTCGGCCTTCGCGACCTCGGCCCGGCCATCTCGCCCTTCAATTCGTTCCTGGTCCTGACCGGCATCGAGACGCTCGCCCTGCGCATGCAGCGCCACAGCGACAATGCGCTCCGCGTCGCCCAGCATTTGAGCGAACATGGCGCGGTCGCCTGGGTCTCGTACGCCGGCCTGCCGGGCGACCGTTACCACGAGCTTGCGCGCAAATATTGTCCCAAGGGCGCGGGCGGCGTGCTGACCTTCGGCGTCAGAGGCGGCTACGACGCCGGCGTGTCGCTGGTGAGCAAGCTGAAACTCTTCTCCCATCTCGCCAATATCGGAGACACGCGATCGCTGGTGATCCATCCGGCTTCCACGACGCATCGCCAGCTCACCGACGCGCAAAAGACGGCGGCCGGCGCAGGGCCGGAGGTGGTGCGCCTCTCGGTCGGCCTGGAGGACGCAAGCGATCTCATCGCGGATTTGGACGAGGCCTTGGGGCCGTGAAAATTGAAGGAACGTGAGCGTCTACTATCATCGCCAATGCGACGACGCAGTAGGTCTGGCGAGATCGATTGCTCTCACTGACGATTGATTGCAACTGGCTCGCCGCCCAAGGGATGGAAGAAGGCGCTTGCGAGATCGGCGTTGTTTGCCGGAATATCCCGCTAGGGCTTAGCCAAATTGGGCGATAGCGCCAATCGGACCGAATCTCCTGACATTTTCTCCCAGACGGAGCGGAGCCAAGGCGACGCCCCGGCGCCTATCCAATTCTGGTCGCGGCGAATCCGGGAGACGGCGATTGGTCCGCGCTCGTCTTCTGGGTGGTGGCGATGCTGATCAACGCCGATAGGCCGTCCGCGGATTGGGCGGCCGGCGGCCCCGACAGCTTGCCGATCGATGCGCCTCGGCTCGGGCTCTCTCCCGGATGGCGGAAGAGAGTCCTTGATGCGACCGGCGGCTATGCCGACATGTACCGCCGCAATCTCGGCGACGCCTCACCGCTGAAGCTTCCCCTTGGATTGAACGCGCTTTCGGGTCAGGGCGGCCTGATGACGCCGCCATACGCCGAATAGAGGGGAGCCGCGGCTTTTGCGGCAAGCCAAAAGTGGCGGCGCGCCCCAATTCGCGCCATAATCACGCCTTAGCGCTTCTTAAAGGGGCGTCATCGAGGCGGGGGACCTTAAGCGATGGCGGAAAGTGACGAACGGCCTGAAAAGCCGTTCCTCTATGACGCCTTTATCAGCTACCGGCACGTCGATCGCGACCGAAAGTGGGCCGAGTGGCTCATTTCGGCGCTCGAGGGCTACCGCGTGCCCAACGCCCTGCAGGATAAGGGCCTGCCGCCGCGCTTACGCAAGATATTTCGTGATGAGGACGAAGTCCCTGCTTCCTCCGATCTGAACGATCAGATCAGGGAGGCCCTCGTCGCCTCCCGCTTCCTCATCGTGGTCTGCTCGGCCTTCACGCCGCGCTCTAAATGGGTCGAGCGCGAGATCCAAATCTTCAACGACCTCGGCCGCTCGGATCAAGTGTTGGCGCTGCTGACCGAAGGCGAGCCCGGCGACTCGTTTCCGGGCGTCATGCTGTCCCGCGAGCGGGAGATTGTCGACCCCGACGGCGGCAAGCGGATCGTGAAGGAGGACAAGGAGCCTCTCGCCGCCGACGTGCGGCAAAGGCCCGGCGTCTCGAACGAAAAGCTGAAGCGTTTCGCGTTGCTGCGGATCGTCGCCGTCATCCTTGGCGTCAAATTCGACGACCTGCGCCAGCGCGAGCACGAGCGCGAACGCAAGCAGCGATTGACTTGGGCGGCGGCCGCCGCGGCTTTGCTCCTCCTGATCGGCGGCGGCGGCGGCTACTACTGGGAAATGATCCAGCCGAAAACGACCTATTACCAGCAGTTGGTTTGGCGTTGGGGCCTGCCGGAGGGCGCAGGCGAGATCGACGCCGCGACCCATGATCGCCTTGGCCGCAGCTACAGTATCGTCAGGCAGCGCGGCAAGGTCATTGAAGCGCGCCACGACGGCTGGATTCGCGCCGAAGCGGACGGCTTCTCGCGTTGGGTCGTCCACTACGGCGAAGACGGCGCCGCGCAAATGATAGAGATTTTTGGCCCGACCGAGCGGTTGCTGCGCGACGAACTGCTGAGCCGCGAGCCTTCCGGCGACAAAATGATCGTGAGGTTCGAGCGGGGCGAAGCGCCATTGGCGCAGGAAGCGACCCAGAATCTGATCATCGATCCCACGGACCCCAATCCGCCGCCCGATCAGCCGAAATCGGAGATCACCCGGCGCGAGCTGACGTTTGACTCCAACGGCTTCGCCGTCGAAGTCCGTTACCAAGACAATTGGGGAACGCCGCAGCATGACGCGCAAGGCAGCTTCGGCGAGCATTTCAGCTATTCCCCGGAGGGTCTCGTCTTACGCAGCGCGGAGATTGGTCCGAACGGCGAAGAGATCACCCTAAAAACCGGCGTCCACGCGGTGACGTCAGCCTATGATGGGCGAGCGAGGCTGGTTCGGCGAACGCTGCTTGGAGAAGACGACCGGCCTATCAACGGTCCGGAAGGCTACGCCTACTTCACTCGCGACTTCGGGAGCTGGGGCAATGGCAATGAAACCACCCAGGCCTATTACGGCGCTGACGGCAAGCCCGCGCTCATCGCGAACGGTTACTCCGAACTGGTCGCCCATTACGACGAGCGGGGCGACAATATTGCCGTCGATTTTAACGGCGTCGACGGCAAGCCGATCGCGACCAAGGGTGGCGATACGTCGATAAAGCGAAAATTCGACGACCGCCGCAATCCCATCGAGGAAGCCTATTTCGACCTCAGCGGCCGGCCTACGTATGACGCTTCCGGCTGCGCGGCAGTCCGTCGGATCGTCGACGCATTGGGCGCCGTGATCGAATTCGACTGCGTCGATGTCGACGGCAAGCCGATGCTGGCCAAGTCAGGCTATGCGAAACTGACGAGGTCCATTGACGCCCGCGGCAATCTCCTCGAGGAAGCCTATTCCGGCGTCGACGGCAAGCCGACGCCCGACAAGTACGACGTCGCGACATACCGACAGACTTTCGATCAGCGCGACCAACGGACCGAGATCGCCTTTTTTGGCGCCGACGGCAAGCCAACGCTGCGCAAAGAAGGCATCGCCAGGATCAAATACGGTTATGACGCTCGCGGCAACGAAATCGAGCGCGCCTTCTTTGACGTTGACGGGAAACCGACCCTCGGTTTGACCGGCTTTGCGGGCTTCCGTCAGACCTTCGATGACCGCGGCAGTCTTGTCGGGACATCGTATTTTGGCGTTGACGGCAACCCCGTCCTCTCGAAGGAACTGGGCGTCGCCAAGGTGCAGTACCGCCATGACGAGCGCGGAAACGCAGTCGGGGTCGATTACTTCGATATCGACGGCAAGCCGACTATCAGCAAGGAAGGTTTCGCCAAATTGACCCGTTCCTTCGACGCGCGGGGCAATCTCATAGAGGAAGCTTATTTCGGCGTCGACGGCGAGCCGACACTCAACAAGAACCACTGTGCGCGGTATCGGCAGATATTCGATCAGCGCAATCAGAAAATAGAAGCCGCTTATTTCGGCGTGGACGGCAAGCCGACGCTGGACGGCGACAGCGTCGCCAAAGTCACCTACGCTTACGACGCGCGCGGCAATGAAATCGGTCACGCTTTTTTTGACATCGACGGCAGACCGACGCTCGGTCTACGTGGATTTGCGAGCTATCGTCAGAACTTCGATGACCGGGGCGGTCTTGTCGAGACATCTTATTTTGGCGTTGACGGCAAGCCCATTCTCGCAAAGGAAATTGGCGCCGCCAAGGTTCATTACGTCAATGACGAGCGCGGCAACGGCGTAGAGGTCGACTATTTCGATGTCGACGGCGACCCTGTGATCAGCAAGCAGGGAATCGCCAAACTCGCCCGTTCCTTCGACGCTAGGGGCAATCTGATTGAGGAGGCTTTTTTTGGCGTCGACGGCAAACCGACGCTGAACAAGGACTACGTAGCGAAGTACCGGCAGACTTATGATCCTCGCGATCAAAAGATCGAAATCGCCTATTTCGGCGTAGACGGCAAGCCGACGCTGAGCAAGGAAGGCGTCGCTCGGGTCACGTACGGTCACGATTCGCGCGGCGGCGAAATCAAGCGCGCCTTTTTTGACGTCGATGGCAAGCCGACGCTTGGCCCCAATGGCTATGCGAGCCTTCGTCAAGTCTTCGATGAACGCGGCGGTCTCGCCGAGAGTTCGTTTTTCGACGTCGACGGCAAGCCGGTTCTGTCCAAGGAATTCGGCGCCGCGAAGATCAGTTACAGCCATGACGGTCGAGGCAACGCCGTGGAGGTCGACTATTTCGACGCCGACGGCAATTCGACGATCGGCAAGCAAGGCTTCGCCAAATTGATCCGGTCCTTCGACGTGCGCGGCAACACCCTCGAGGAGGACTATCTCGGCGCGGATGGCAAACCAACGGTTAATAAGAATAACGTCGCCGTTTACCGGCAGACTTTCGATCAACGCAACCAGAAGATCGGCGCCGCCTATTTCGGCGTGGACGGCAAGCCGACGCTGAGCAATGAAGACCTCGCCACGATCACATACGTTTATGACGCGCGCGGCGAGGAAATCGAGCGCGACTTTTTTGGCATCGACGGCAAGCCGACCTTGGGTCTGAATGGCTTTGCGCGCGTCCGCAACAGCTTCGACGACCGCGGCAATGTCATCGAAAAATCTTATTTCGGGGTTGACGGCAAGCCCGCGTTCGCCAAGGAATTCGGCGCCGCCAGACTTCGCTACGCCTATGACGGGCGCGGCAATTTAATCGAATTTGCGACCTTCGGCGTCGACGGGAAGCCGACTCTTGCAACGCAAGGCGCCGCTATTGTGCGCACGACGTACGACACGCGCGGCAACGCCGTCGAGTTCGATTATTTGGGCGGCGATGGCCAGCCATTAACGAATTCTCAGGGCGTCGCTCACATTCGGGTCAAATATGACTCGCGCGGAAATCCGGTGGAGCGTCAAGGCTTCGGCGTCGACGACAAGCCGACGCTGAGCAATGAAGCCATCGCCAAAATCACATACCTCTATGACGCTCGCGGCGAGGAAGTCGAACGCGACTTTTTTGGCATCGACGGCAAGCCAACGCTGGGTCTCAATGGCTTTGCGAGTTCCCGTCAGATCTTTGACGACCGCGGCAACATCGTTGAATCGACCCTTTTCGGCATTGACGGCGCGCCGACGCAGAACAAAGAAGGGTTCGCCAAGATCACTCATGTCTTCGACGCGTTAGGCAATGAGGTGGAGCGCGCGTTTTTCGGCGTCGACGGCAAACCGATCCTCGTCGTCGGCGGTTTTGCTAAATACCGTCAGGAATTCGACGCCCGCGGCGATTTGGCCAAGAAGAGTTTTTTCGGCGCGGATGGCCAGCCAATAAAGGTTCGAGATGGCGGTTACGCCAGCGTTGCATGGGTCTATGACGGGCGTGGCGATCTGATCCAGGAATCTTATTTCGACGCCGACGGAAAGCCCGCGCGCGACGACGGCTGGGTCACCGCCAAATACAGCTATGACGACCAAGGCCTTCAGACCAAGGGCCTCTATCTGGACGCCGAGGGCCAGGAGTTGCCTATGGCGGTGGCCGTCTTCCACATTACGCCGGGCGGCAACGGCGCGCGCGCCGGGCTTTCGCCGGGGGATCTGATTCTGACCTACGACGGCGAAGCGATTACGTCGCTCAAACAATTGATCGGCTTGACCACGCGAGGAACCGCCGCCTCTCGCGTCCTTACCGTGAAGCGCGGAACTGACGTCGTCACATTGAGAGTCGGCTGGGGCATGTTAGGCGTTAATATTAGGCTGGTTCGCGTCGACGCCGAAAAGGAAAGCAACGCGAGCGACGTTTCGCCGACCTCGCCATCGCACTAGAGCGTTCTGCATTTAGGTATACGCGTATCCTGCATTTCTGAGATAGTTTGCGCACTCGCTTGGGTCGAGTTGAGCAAGGGCGTCTGCGAGAGCTTCAGCGACGGCGTCGAAGGATCGTGGCGCGGCCTTTCGTATGA
>DATGHD010000253.1:0-15731 GCA_035308145.1 Roseiarcus sp. | reverse complement strand
CGCCGTCTCTCCGGCGCCCCCGCCGGCGGCGCAGCGCAAGGTCAAGCTCGTAACCGAGCCGCAGGCGGCCCCAGCCGGGGCGGCGCCCCAATTGGTCAACGCACAACCGGTGGCGCCCAAGGCGAAGGCTAAGCTCGTCATCACTCAAGCCGCGCCAGCCCAGGCGCAGCCGCAGCCTGTCGTTGCGACCACAGCGGCGGCTCAGCCAATGCCGCTTACGGCCGGGGCCCCGCAGGTCGCAGCGGTCAACGTAACGGCGCCGACAGTGAAGACCCCTGAGGCCGCGCCGATCAATGCTGTTCCGGCCGGCGCTGCGCCGCGCGTATGGATCGGCCAGGTGATGGCGACCGAGGCCGGCCGGCTCGAAGCAAGAGGCGGGGCCAACCCTGGCGCGCTGATCCGGCTTTATCTCAACGGCTCGTTCCTCGCCGACGCGACCGCCGGGCGCGATCGGCGCTGGTCGCTGACCGTCGAGCACGGCATGGCCCCAGGCGCCTATGTCATTCGGGCCGACGCCATCGACCGCGCCAATGGCGCGGTAATCGCGCGCGCCGAGGCGCCGTTCTCGTATCCCGAGACGCCTTCCGCCGGAAACGCCGTGCTGGCGTCGGCCGCGACGCAATCAAACAGCAGCACGCCCGCCGCCGAGACCGCGCCGCCCGCCGCGCCGGCCGCCACCGCGCCGAAGCCGGTCGCCGCCGAGCCCCCCGCCCCTGTGCAAGCCGCGCCGAACAGGACCGAGGCGAAATCTAGCACGCCGCCCGCCGCAACTGACAAGCCGGCGCCCGTTGCGAAAACCGAGGCGGCGCCGGCGACGATCGACAAGCCCGCCGCCGCGACCGCGCCGCCGCCCGCCGCGCCCGCGGCGAGCGACAACGCCGCAGCCAGCGCCAACAGCGCGGGCGCCCAAACGAGCAACGCTCCGGCGGCAAGCGAGAAGCCGCCGGCTGGCGCGAAGGAGACCGCCGCTTCACCGGCGCCCGCGCCTGTCGCTTCACCGGCGCCCGCGCCCATCGCTTCACCGGCGCCCGCGCCAGTCGCGTCGCAAAGCGCGCCAAACGACAAGGCGAGCGAGGCCAAAGCGCCGACAGAGCCGGCGCCTGTCATCGCCGCGGCGCAAGCGCCGGCGGCCGCCGAGACGCCGCCGTCAGACGTCGTGGTCAAGGATATCCGCACGACCACAGTCGCGCGCGGCGACAGTCTCTGGGCGATCAGCCGGCATTTCTATGGTCATGGCGTGCGCTATGGCGAGATCTACGAGGCCAACGCCTCGCAGATCCGCGATCCGCGATTGATCTATCCGGGCCAGATTTTCGTCGTGCCGCAATCAAGCGCGACGCCTTGAGCGCACGCCGGGCGCGCATCGCGCTCACGGCGAGACGGCGATCAGCTCGCTGGTCACGTCGTTCGCGATTTGACCGTTGCCCATATTGATCGACGTATGCGTTTTCACTGCGGCGCCGAGTTTTTCGGCGAACTGAATGTCGATCCGCACATCGACATTGCCTTGCGCCGAGCCTTGCTTCATCGTTAAGTTTTTCACGTCCCACTCGCCCGACGGCAGCGTGATCTTCTCCTGTCCTTGGTAGGTTACGTCGAGGACGATGGATTCGCTTCCAGACACTGGCTTCATGCCGCTCGCGCTCCAGCCGGAGCGGGCAGACGTCGTCTGGCACGGCAGCGTCGCCTTAGGCGATTTGCCGATCGGCATGAACGCCGCCAGGGCGTCGACGTCGCACTGCATCGCGTTGGTGAGGACCTGCGGGTCGTCGGCGCTGATGACGTTATCGCCCGCCGTTTTCGGGTTGGCGAACGGATTGGCGAATTTCCTCAACTCGAAGATGAAGGCGCGCAATTTGAACGCGCTTTGCGCGGCGAGCTTGTCGGCGACTTCGGCCGGTACGGGAACGACGGTCATGCCGTTCTCCTCATGCGCATTGGGCGCCTTCTTGGCGCGTTGGCAATCCGCCTCGCTGTCCTTTCCCTGGCAATCGAACAAGAGGGCGACCGGCTTGATCGTTCCCTCTGCGACGGTCCCGTCGGAGGACGCGACTTGATAAGTATAGATTTGGCCGGTGGTGATCGTCCTGTCGCGGATCTTGGTCGTGGTGATCGAACGATAGGTCAGCACCGAGCCGGCGGCCGGCGCAAAGCGCGCCTCGTCGGCTTCCGCCGCGGTCGCGGCGATGGTCGAGAGGACGACGACGCTCAACAGCAAACGCATCGCGGGTCTCCGCGGTCGGATCTCTTCCCGGCGCCAGCGCCGGGGCACTCAACGGACTATCGGCGGCGGGCAAGCGCAAGTCGAGTCCGCCTTGCGGGTCAAGTTGACCGACGATCTTGACATGATCACTGTTGACTGATAAAAATCAAAAATTGTCAGTCATCAGAATCGCAATGAACGTCGCCGCCCGCCCAACCGCCGATGAGACCCGCGAACGCATCCTGGTCGCCGCGGAGGAGCTATTTCGTCGGATCGGCTATTGGAAGACGACCGTTGGCGACATCGCCGAGGCGCTCGACATGTCAAGCGCCAATATTTACCGATTTTTCCCGTCAAAAATGGCGATCAACGAAGGCCTATGCGCCAAGTTGCTCGGCGCCTTGTTGGAGGCGGCGCAAAATGCCGCAGCCAGTCACGGGACGGCGGGCGAGCGCGTCTTCAATCTCTTGATGACCCTGCATCGCCATCATCGCGAACACATGACCAATCAAGAGCGCGTGCACGAGATGGTGCTCGTGGCGATGGAGGAGGACTGGGCGTCGATCGAGGCCTTCATCAACAAATGCAAAGGTCTGACCGCCAAGCTGATCGCCGAGGGTCAGGCGTCCGGCGAATTTGGTCCGGGCGATCCCGCCGTGCTCGGCGAGCTGACCTTCAGCGCCTGCGCCGCCATTCTTCATCCGATGCTGATCGCCAAATGCGCCAAGGAAGGACGCACAGGCGAAGAGATCGACGCCATTGCGCAAGGGGTCGTCGCCTTCGCCCTCCGTGCGCTCGCCAGCCACCAGCCTTTGCCTGCGCTTAAGTCTTGCCAGTCGCCGTCGTAAGGAGCGTCTCAGTCATGAGCTTGCGTTCCCTTGTGTTGGTTTTGGGCGCCGCCGTTGCTCTCGCCGGCTGCAACGCGCAAGGCGAAGCGCAGCGCGAGCCCTTCGTCCGGCCGGTCCTGGTCGCCGAAATCCATTATGCGCCGCGCGAGGCGAACCGGCTGTTGCCGGGCGTCGTCAAGGCGCGGATCGAGAGCGATCTCGGCTTCCGCGTCGCCGGCAAGATCGCCAAGCGCCTCGTCGACGCGGGCGCGGTTGTCGCTAAGGGCGAGCCCCTCGCCACGCTGGATGACTCAGACTTGCAGCTGCAGGTCGAGCAAGCCGAAGCCGATCTTTCCGCAGCCAAAAGTTCGCGCGAGCAGCAAGAGACGGAGCTCGCGCGCGTCGAGACCCTGCGCAAGCAGGGCTGGTCGGCGGCCGCCGATCTCGACAAGATCAGGGCGGCGACCGATCAGGCGCGGGCGACCTTCACCAGGGCGGAGCGCGCCGCCACTTTGGCGCGCGATGCGCTTTCCTACGCAACGCTCGCGGCCGACGCCGACGGGATCGTCACCGCGACCATGGCCGAGCCGGGCCAAGTCGTCGCCGCCGGCGCGCCCGTTATCCGGCTCGCTCACAGCGGCGGAAAAGAAGCCGACGTCGCCATTCCTGAAGCTTTGGTCGCGCGCGCGAAAAGCGCGCCCGCCGAGGCGACGTTCTGGGCACTCCCCGGCCTCTTGATCCCCGCCACGCTTCGCGAGCTTTCGCCGAACGCTGATGCGACGACGCGCACCTACGAAGCGCGCTATAGCCTTCCCGACGCGCCCGCCAATCTCGCGCTTGGGATGAGCGCGACGGTCGCGCTCGCCGGCGAGGGCGAAAAGATAGCCCGCGCGCCGCTCGGCGCCGTGTTCGACGAAGGTCAGGGGCCGACCGTCTGGATCGTCGATGAAGCAACCGGCGCGGTCTCCCAAGCCAAAGTAACCGTCGTCGGCTACGACAATGAATCTGCCTTTATCGCCAGCGGCGCGCCCGAAGGCGCGGTCATCGTCGCGCTTGGCGCCCATAAGCTCGATCCAAGTCAGAAGGTGCGCGTCGTCCGTCATATCGCGGGGCTCTGATGGGTTCGTTCAACCTCTCGCTTTGGGCGATCCGCCGTCCGGCGCTGACCGCCTTCCTGATCATCGCGCTCGGCCTTGGCGGCGTGCTCGCCTACTTTCAGCTCGGCCGGGCCGAAGACCCCTCTTTCACCATCAAGAATGTCAATGTCAGCGCGATCTGGCCGGGCGCGACGACCGAGGAGATGCAGAACCAGGTCACCGACCGGATCGAGAAGAAGCTGCGCGAGCTCGCCTATTTCGACAAGCTGACGACCTACACCAAGCCGGGCTTCACCTCGATCGGCGTCGATTTCAGGGATTCGACGCCTGCCCATTTGGTGCCGATGCTGTTCCTCGATCTGCGCAAGAAGCTCAGCGACATCCGCGGCGATCTGCCGGCCGCTCTCATCGGCCCGAACGTCAACGACGAATTCGGCGACGTCGATTCCGTGCTTTATGCGATCACCGCCGACGGCGCGTCCTATGCCGAGCTGAAGCAAGTCGCCGAGGGCTTGCGGCTCCGCCTTCAGCGTCTGCCGGACGTGACCAAGGTCGATCTCTTCGGCGATCAAGGCGAGCGCATTTTCGTCGAGTTCAGCCACGCCAAGCTGGCGACGCTCGGCGTGTCGACGCAGGCGCTGTTCGATTCGCTCGCCAAGCAGAATGCGGTGACGCCGGCGGGCGAGTTCCAAACCGAAGGCCAACGCATTCCCTTACGTGTCACCGGCGCTTTGCACGGCGTTGACGCCGTCAAGGAAACGCCGGTCTTCGCCGGCGGGCGAACCTTCCGTCTCGGCGACATCGCCGATGTCACGCATGGTTACGAGGATCCGCCGTCGTACCTGATCCGCTCGCAAGGGCAGCCGGCGCTTGAGATCGGCGTCGTCATGCAGCGCGGCGCCAATATCCTGGCGCTCGGCAAGAATCTCGACGAGGCGGTCGCCGATTTCGAGGCGAGCCTGCCGCAGGGCGTGACCATCACTCGCATCGCCGATCAACCGAAAGTCGTCGGCGCGGCGGTGTTCGAATTCATGCGCTCCTTCATCGAGGCGCTGATCATCGTGCTCGGCGTCAGCTTCGTGTCGCTTGGCTGGCGCTCCGGCATCGTCGTCGCGACCTCGGTGCCGCTGGTCCTCGCCATCGTCTTCATTGTCATGGCGCTGATCGGACTCGATCTCCACCGCGTGACGCTCGGCGCCTTGATCATCGCGCTCGGCCTGCTCGTCGATGACGCGATCATCGCCACTGAGATGATCGTGGTGAAGCTCGAGCAGGGCTGGCAGCGCGAGCGCGCCGCCTCTTTCGCCTGGACTTCGACCGCCTTTCCGATGCTCACCGGCACGCTGGTGACGGTGATCGGCTTTCTGCCGATCGGCCTCGCCAATTCCGCGGTCGGCGAATATGCCGGCGGCATCTTCTGGGTGGTCGGCATCGCGCTGGTCGCGTCCTGGTTCGTTGCGGTCATCTTCACCCCGTTCCTCGGCCTCAAGCTCTTGCCGAGCCTCAAGGGCCGGGTCCATCACGTCGATCCCAACGCCATTTACGACACGCGCTTCTACCGCGGCTTCCGCCGCGTCTTGGAGTTCTGCGTCCGCCATCCGCTGATCGTCATCGTCGCCGTGCTGAGCTTGCTCGGCGCCGGCCTTGCCGCCTTCACCCAGGTGCAGCAGCAATTCTTTCCGCTGTCGGAGCGGCCGGAATTGTTCTTCGAGATGCGGCTTGCCGAAGGAACCTCGATCGACGTGACGTCGAAACTGGCGCACGAAGGCGAAAAGTTGCTCGACGGCGATAAGGACGCGCTTTCGTACACGACTTATATCGGCAAAGGCTCGCCGCGCTTCTGGCTCGGCATCCTGCCGGTTCAGCCGAACGAGGCTTTCGCGCAGATCGTCATCGTCGCCAAGGACGTCGAAGCGCGCGAGCGGATCAAGGCCAGGATCGACAAGGCGGTCGCTGAAGGCGCGCTGTCGGCGGCGCGCGTGCGCGTCGACCGTTTCAATTTCGGGCCGCCGGTCGGCTTTCCGGTGCAATTCCGGGTGATTGGCCCCGACTCCGCCAAGGTGCGCGACATCGCCTATCAGGTGCGCGACGTCATGCGCGAAGACCCCCGCGTCATCGACCCCAATCTCGATTGGAACGAGAAAATGCCGTCGGTGACGCTCGAGGTCGACCAGGCCCGCGCCCGCGCGCTCGGCCTGACGCCACAGGACCTTGCCCAGACGTTGCAAACCTTGATCGGCGGCTTCACCGTGACAACGATCCGCGAAGGCGAAGAGAAGGTCGATGTCGTGGCGCGCGCCGTCCCTTCAGAGCGCGCCGGGCTTGCCGATCTCGACAGTTTGACCATCCTCTCGCATGACGGGCTCGCCGTGCCGATCTCGCAGGTCGCGCGCGTCCACTATGGATCGGAAGAGGCGATCATCTGGCGGCGCAATCGCGACACCGCGATCACCGCCCGGGCCGACGTGATCGACGGCGCGCAGGCGCCGGACGTCACCAACGCCATCTGGCCGAAGCTCGAAAATATCCGCCAGAATTTGGCGCCCGGCTATCGCCTCGAGATCGGCGGCGCGATCGAAGAATCGCAGAAAGGCAATTCCTCGATCTTCATCCTCTTTCCGATCATGGGCCTCGGCATGCTGACCCTGCTGATGATCCAGATGCAGAGCTTCTCGCGGCTTGCCGTCGTCTTCTTCACGGCGCCACTCGGCATCATCGGCGCGTCTTTCGCGCTCCTCATCGCCCATCGGCCCTTCGGCTTTGTCGCGCTGCTCGGCCTCATTGCGCTCGCCGGCATGGACATGCGCAACACGGTGATCCTGGTCGACCAGATCGAGACGGACGTCCGCGAGCATGGCATGACGCGGCGCGAGGCGATCGTCTCGGCGACGGTGCGCCGCTCGCGGCCCGTCGCGCTGACGGCGCTCGCCGCGATCCTGGCGATGATACCTTTGTCGGAGAGCGCCTTCTGGGGCCCGATGGCCATCACCATCATGGGCGGCCTCTTCGTCGCCACTTTCCTGACCCTATTCTTCCTCCCGGCCATTTACGCTCTATGGTTCAGAAAATCGCTCGGCGACCGCAAGGCCGCCGAGGCGAAGCCGGAAGCCTCGCTCGGATTTGCGCCCGGCTTGGCGCCGGCCGCGGAGTGAACCTGAAGGTTCCCCTGTCATTCCCGCTTGCGCGGGAACGACAGGCGCTCCGAAAGGACCCTTCCTATGCTGACCGACTGGATTCTCGCCTGCCTGCATCACCTCGCCGTCTTCTCGCTGGCCGCCGTTCTCGCCGCCGAGGTCGCGCTGATGAGCGTCGAATTGACGGGGAAATCGATGCGCCGATTGAGCAGCATCGACCTTTGGTACGGCCTGATCGCCGGCGCGGTGATCATATTCGGCGTCGCCCGCGTGATCTGGGGCGCAAAGGGTTATGAATACTACGTCGCCAACCACATTTTCTGGACGAAGATGGCGCTGTTTCTCGCCGTTGGCCTTCTCTCGATCCAGCCGACCCTGCGCTATCTCGCCTGGGGCCGCAGCATCAAGACCGACCCGGCCTTCCTGCCGGCCGCAGGCGACGCCGGCCGCGTGCGGATGGTTCTCTGGCTCGAGGCGGCCTTGTTCCTCTGCATCCCCATCGCCGCCGCGGCAATGGCGCGGGGGTACGGAGTATAGATGGCCTCGCTCGACGACGGCCACACTCGACACGGAAGCCGCGCAGCAGATTGAGGCCAGAGCGATCGGAGCGACGCTTGGCGCCGAGGCCTCCCCGCGTGAGCGGGGAGAGGTACGGAGAGGGGCCGGTCGTTTAACTTCGGCGGTCGAGCCTTACCGACAAGCCCCTCACCTTACCTCTCCCCATTCGCTTTGCTCATCGGGAGAGGAGGCCCGCCGCCGCGAACGCATTTCTGCGCTGCGGCCGCATTTGCCGCCGCAGTTCCTTCACTTCTTTAGTAAATCCGGCCGCCGCTCGCGCGTGAGCCGCGACGCCTCCTCGCGCCGCCATTTGACGATGCGGGCGTGATCGCCGGACAGCAACGCCTCAGGGATCTCCCTGCCCTCGAATTCGCGCGGACGCGTATAGTGCGGATATTCGAGCAGGCCGGATTCGAAACTCTCCTCGGCGCCCGATTCCATCTTGCCCATCACGCCCGGAATGAGCCGCACGCAGGCGTCGAGGACGGCCAGCGCCGCGACCTCGCCGCCGGACAAAATGTAGTCGCCGATCGAAACTTCGATGAGGCGGCGCGCGGCGATCACGCGTTCATCGACCCCCTCGAAGCGCGGGCAGAAAATGACAAGACCCGGCCCCGCCGCCCACGCGCGGGCTTTCGCTTGCGTGAACGGCTCGCCCCGCGGACTCATCAGGAGGCGCGGGCGCGGATCGTCGGCTTTGACCGTCGCGTCAAGGCTCGCCGCGACGACGTCGACGCGCATCACCATGCCCGGCCCGCCGCCGGCCGGCGTATCGTCGACCGCGCGATGACGGCCGCGGCCGTGATCGCGAATATCGCGCGCCTCCAAAGACCAAAGCCCGCGCGCCAAAGCGTCGCCGGCGAGGGATAAGCCGAGAGGCCCAGGAAACATCTCGGGGAAGAGGGTGAGGACCGTGGCGGCGAACATGCGATTGATCTTCAGGGGCGATTTGTCGCGGCGTCAAGGATTTGACTCGTGCATGGCCGCCGCCGAAGGCCCCTCATCCGGCCGCTTCGCGGCCACCTTCTCCCGCAAGCGGGAGAAGGGGATCGCCGCCAGCGCTCGATAGTCCGCGACGCCGATAACGCGCGCTGCACGCGCCCTCTCCCGCTTGCGGGAGAGGGCTGGGGTGAGGGTAACCCGCGGTGTCCGAAGAGAAGGGCGCGCCCATGATCCGCCTCAGGCCGCGCTTCGCCGAGCTCGCGACCACGACGAATTTTTCGTTCCTGCGCGGCGCGTCGCATCCCGAGGAATTGGTCGCGACGGCCGCCGCGCTCAAGCTTCATGGAATCGGCGTCGCCGACCGCAATTCGCTCGCCGGCGTGGTGCGCGCCCATGTTTTTGCGCGCGAGAACAAAAAGGACATCGGCGCCTTGCGCGTCGCGCCGGGCGCGCGGCTCGTCTTTTCCGACGGCGCGCCGGATATTCTCGCCTATCCTCAAAATCGCGCCGGTTACGGGCGGCTCGCGCGTCTGCTGACGGCCGGCAATCTCAGGGCCAAGAAGGGCGAATGCCTTCTCTATCTCGACGATCTTCTTGATCACGCGGAAGGCCTGCGCATCGCGGTCATGCCGCGCGCCGACGCCGCGACGGGCGATATCGAGGGCGACGCCTTCCTCATAAGCCGCCTCCGCGAGATTTTCCGCGACCGTCTCTGGCTCGCCGCTTCGATGACCTATGGTCCCCATATGCGCGGCGCGCTCGCCGCCCGCGTCGCGCTTTCGCGCGAGACGAACATCCCTTTGCTGGCGACCAACGACGTTCTCATGCACGCCCCGGAGCGACGACCGCTTGCCGATGTCGTCGCCTGCATCCGCGAAGGCGTGAAGATCGACGACGCCGGCCTCCTGCTGGCCGCCAATGCCGAGCGTCATTTGAAGGGCCCCGCCGAAATGGCGCGGCTGTTCCGCGAAGCGCCGCAGGCGCTCGAAGAGACGATCCGCTTTTTCGACGGCTTATCCTTCAGCCTCGAAGAGTTGCGACATTTGTATGCTGAGGAGTTGCGTGAAGGCTTCGATAGTCCGCAGGCGGCGCTCGAGGCTTTCGCCTGGGAAGGCGCGCGATGGCGTTATCCCGACGGCATTCCCGAGAAAGTCGTCAAAGCGCTCGACGATGAGCTCGCCTTGATCGCGCAGCTCAAATTCGCGCCCTATTTCCTCACCGTTCATGACATCGTGCGCTATGCGCGCTCAAAGGGCATCCTTGCGCAAGGGCGCGGCTCGGCGGCGAATTCCACAGTCTGCTTCTGCCTTCGCATCACTGAAGTCGACCCGGCGCGGAACAGCCTGCTTTTCGCGCGGTTCATTTCAGCCGAGCGTAACGAGCCGCCTGACATCGACGTCGATTTCGAACACGAACGCCGTGAAGAGGTCATCCAGTACATCTATGACAAGTATGGACGCGCCAGAGCGGGGCTGGCGGCGAGCGTCATCACCTATCGCGCCCGTTCGGCGATCAGAGAGGTCGCCAAGGTTTTCGGCCTCTCCGAAGACATTATCAACGCCTTGACCAGCACGACCTGGGGCTATGGCGACGGGGGCGTCGACGAAAAGGACGCTCGCCGCGGCGGCCTTGACCCTCGCGATCCGACGCTGGCGCAAGCGATCGATCTCGCCCAAGAGCTCGTCGGCTTTCCGCGCCATCTCTCGCAGCATACCGGCGGCTTCGTCATCACGCGCGATCGTCTCGACGAAATCGTTCCCATCCTCAACGCCGCGATGGAGGAGCGCACCACGATTGAATGGGACAAGGACGATCTCGACGCCCTCAACATCTTGAAGGTCGACGTGCTGGCGCTCGGCATGCTGACGGCCTTGCGCAAAGGTTTCGACCTCATCGACAAGCATTATGGACAGAAGCTCACGCTCTCGGACATTCCGCCCGAGGAGGCTTGCGTCTATGCGATGATCCAGCGCGCCGACACGATCGGCGTCTTCCAGATCGAGAGCCGCGCGCAAATGTCCATGTTGCCCCGGCTCAAGCCTGAGAATTTCTACGATCTCGTCATCGAAGTCGCCATCGTGCGCCCCGGCCCGATCCAAGGCGACATGGTGCATCCCTACCTCCGGCGGCGGCAGGGAATCGACAAGGTTTCCTATCATTCCGAAGAGCTGAAGGAGGTGCTCGAAAGGACGCTCGGCGTGCCTTTATTTCAAGAACAGGCGATGAGCATCGCCATTGTCGCAGCCGGCTTCACGCCGGTCGAGGCTGACAAGCTGCGCCGCGCCATGGCGACTTTCCGCCGCGTCGGCACGATCGGTTATTTCAAGAACAAATTGATTGAAGGCATGGTGGCCAAAAACTATCCGCGCGACTTCGCTGAACGCTGCTTCAAACAGATCGAAGGCTTCGGCGACTACGGCTTTCCCGAGAGTCACGCGGCGAGCTTCGCGCTGTTGGTCTACGATTCGGCCTGGATGAAATGCCGTTACCCGGACGCCTTCTGCGCCGCGCTCATCAATGCGCAGCCGATGGGCTTTTATGCGCCCGCGCAAATCGTGCGCGATGCGCGCGAGCATGGCGTCGACGTTCGTGAAGTCGACGTCAATCTCTCCGATTGGGACTGCACGTTGGAAAGTCTCAATGAACTCCCTCTCCCGCTTGCGGGAGAGGGTTGGAGTGAGGGCAAGCCGCGAATTTTGGAAGACGGGGCTCAACCCCTCATCCGGCGCTTCGCGCCGCCTTCTCCCGCAGGCGGAAGAAGGGAAGAAGCCGCTCCGGCGCACTCGTCATCGATTCACCTCCGCCACGCCTCCATGGCGCCTGACATCCGCACGACTTGCGCCGTGCGCCTCGGCTTTCGTCAGATCGCCGGCGCGCGCGAGGAGGACATGAAGCTTCTCGTCGCCAGGCGCGGCGCCGGCTATGACTCGATCCGCGACCTTTGGCTGCGCACAGGACTTGGCGCGGCGGTGATCGAAAGGCTTGCCGAAGCCGACGCCTTCCGCTCGCTCGGCCTCGACCGGCGCGCCGCGCTCTGGGCGGCGCGCGGGCTCGACCGGGTCGGCGATCAAGACGACCTGCCGCTCTTCTCGATGAGCCGCCCGCAACGCGGCCTCGAGCCGGACGCCCATCTGCCGCCCATGCCGCTTGGCGCGCATGTCGTCGAGGATTATCGGCGGCTCTCCCTTTCGCTGAAAAGCCATCCGGTGGCTTTCATGCGCGGCCGGTTCAACGCGCGCGGCATTCGCCGCTGCGAACAATTGGCTGAGGTCGCGTCAGGCCAGCGCGTCGCCGTCGCCGGCCTTGTGCTGGTGCGCCAACGGCCCGGCACAGCCTCGGGCGTCGTGTTCATGACGCTTGAAGACGAGACGGGGATCGCCAATCTCATCGTCTGGCCGAAAGTCTTCGAGAGGCTGCGGGCCATCGTCATCGGCGCGCGTTTGGTTGCGGCGACCGGCAAAGTGCAAAGCGAAAGCGGCGTCATCCACATCGTCGCCGAAAGGATCGAGGATTTAACGCCGATGCTTGGGCTTCTCTCCGAGCACGGCGACGAAATCAACGCTATGGCGCGAGCCGACGAAGCGCGCGCGTCGCGGCCCGATCCGCGCGAGAAGAGACCGGGAAATCGCGCCTGCCGGCCTCCCGCCCTTGCCGCGCCATCGGCGTCGCCGATGGCGGAGCAACGCGACCTGCTCGAAGCTGTGCCGCTGGGGCGGCGTTTTCACTAACGCCACATCAAGCTTTCGCGCCGGCGCGCTTCTCCAGCTCGCCGATGATGGCGCGAAGATCCGGCGTCTCCATCTTGGCGCCTTCGCGCGCCTCGGCGATCAGACGCAAATTGCGCGCCGTCGTCTCCGCCTTCCATCCTTCGTCGAGCGCGACGAGTGCGTCGCCAAGCGCCGTCTCCGCCGCCGCCCAATCGCCCTCGATCGCCGCAAGCTCGATCAGCGTCGCATGGTCCCAATAATCCGGCTTCTGCGCCAGCCGCCGACGCACCGCGTAGCGCACGACGCCGGCGATTTCGCGCGCTTGCGAATCCTTTGGATCGGCGATGGTCATCAGCGTCGCCGCATTGATCCCAGGATAGGCGTCGCGCCAGTCGGCCTCGAACCCCTGCCGGTAGGCGGCGATCGCCTTACGCAAATGTCCGCGAGCCTCGAAAGTCTGGCCGGCCTTCAGCGCCTTCTCCCAGCGGTCTTTATGGATGCGGCCAAGCAAGGCGCAGGTCTCGCTCGACGGCCCGCGCTCCACGATGAGCGCGTTGAGGATCTCCTCGGCCTCGCGGTCGCGCCCGACGCGATTGAGCGCGAGAGCGCGCTGCTCGCGCACCAGCGCGGTGCGCGCGAGCGCCGGATCGAATTTGGCGGTGAGATCGATCATCCGCCGCCATTGCGACACCGCGCGATAGGAGAGAAGCAGATCGATCGCGACGCCGGCCTCGGTCGTATCGATGTCGCCAAGGTCGTCGCGCAACTTGTCGAGCGCTTCGAGACCTGCGCCGCGCGCGTCGGCGAGCCGTTTCTTGAGGTCCTGCGCATAGGCGACCTGGCCGCGAAAGACGTCCGTCTTCAGGCGGTCGATCGGCGCAGCCTGATAACCCTCGAGCAATTGGAACAGCGGCGAATCCATGCCGCGATGCTGGCGGCACTCGATCAGCCTTTGCGTCAACGCCGCGAGCGCCGTCGCCGCGTTGTCGGGAACGCCGTCGACGCCGAGCGTATAGGACAGCGCGCGTAAAGGCCCGACGTCGAAAGGCAAGGGGCTGCCGAGCGCCATGGTCAGCACCGTCGTCTCAGGGCGAGCGGCGTGGCGGATGCCGAGTTCGTAATAGACGTTGGCGTTGAGAATGGTGAGATCGGCTATCGCAAATTCGCTGAGCAGAATGCGCTCGTACATCAGCTTATGGATGAAGCCCGCGCCTTTCTCCTCATCCGCGCGAATGCCCGCAAGCCCCGCCGCCTCGACAGCCGGGCCGATGATGTCGCCGTAGATGCGGTCGAAATCGATCGTGCGACCGGTTGAATCGGCCTTGCGGCCGAAGGGCATGATGACGAAGCAAACTGCGCGATGGCTCATCAGCGCTCCCAGGCGGGCGAGACCGTCCCCTCGCAAATGTAACGGATTTTTTCGATGACGCTATCGGCCGGCGCCCTCGCCGCGTACCGCCTTCAAGGCGTCCTCAAGCCGCATCGCCGCCGAGCCGGGCTTGAGAGGCTTTTGCTGGCTCTCATGCGGGGCCCAGCCGGAGAGCCAAATGAGATCGAAAGTCGCGCGCAGGCGCCCATCGGCGTCCGCGAAACGTTCGGCATAGACCGCTGCGGCGCGCGCCAGCACGTCGCGGCGCAGAAAACGCCGGCTCCGCGCGATAAGCGCATTGGTCGCGCCCATGCCGCGCAGGTCTCGCATCAGCGCGATCATATCGTCATAGCGAACGATGACGCGATCAAGATCGACCACCGGCAACCCAAAGCCGGCGCGCTGCAGCAATGCGCCGAGGGCCCTGACGTCCGCAAAGGGCGAGACGCGCGGCGCAGCGCCGCCGAGCGTCTCACTCTCGGCCGCGAGCAGCGATTGGCGCAATTCGGTCAGCGTGTCGCCGCCAGCAAGGCAGCCGAGAAAGAGGCCGTCCGGCTTGAGCGCGCCGCCGATTTGTATCAGCAGGCCGGGCAGATCGTTGACGGTCTGCAACGCGAGGAGTGAGACGATGAGATCGCAGCTCCGCGGTTTTAGCGCCAGCCGCTCCGGCTCGCTGACGAAGCCGGCGAAATCGCAGGCGCCGAGACCGCCGAGGATCGGCGCGGCTCGTACGGCGAAGCCGACGCGCGGATGCCGGGTCAGGACGAGCGCGCCGTGGGGGGCCGGCGACAGGAGATCGACCGCCAGCGCGAATTCGCGATTGACGAGCGCGAGGCGGTCAGCGAGCTCATCGGCCGCCCGTCGCATGAGAAAATCAACGCCGCCGCGGTTTTGCCGCCGCGCGCGCTCCAATCGAAGGCGGGCGAGCGAAGCGTCGAAAATCTGATGCGCAGGGCGAAGTTCCGGCACAGGTTCGCTTATCGCCCCGTCGATCCCTCGCGTAAAGTTCGCCGGCGCGTTAGTCTTTCCAAATGCCAACGCCGATCGCCGAAGCGGAAGAAAACGCGGCCGCGCCCGCTTGGCGGGTCCGAGCCCTCGGCGCCGCATTCGCTTCGCTTACGCGCGCCGCGCTCGATGTCGTCTATCCGCCGACCTGCCCGGCCTGCCGCGCCGCCACCGCCGCCGCGGACGCGCTCTGCGCCCGCTGTTGGCGCGAGATGCGTTTCATCGAGCGCCCTTATTGCGAGAGGCTCGGCACCCCCTTCGAACAGGACTTCGGTCCGGGCCTTATCTCGCCGCAGGCGGCGGCCGATCCGCCGGCGTTCGGCCGGGCCCGCGCCGTGGCGCGCTTCGAGGACGGGCCGGCGCGCCGTCTCATTCACCGCCTGAAATATTCAGACCGCGGCGAGCTGGCGCGGCCTCTGGGGCGATGGATGGCGCGCGCCGGCGCCGACATTCTCGCCGACGCCGGCATCCTGACGCCGGTTCCTCTCCATCCGCTTCGCCTCTGGACGCGCCGCTTCAATCAGGCGGCGGCGCTGGCCGAGGCCGTCGGCCGGGAAACTGGATTGCGCTGCGATCCATCCTTGCTCGCCCGGGTCAAAGCCACACGCTCCCAAGTCGGGCTCAGCCGAGCCCAGCGCGCCGACAATGTCCAAGGGGCTTTCCGCATCGCGCCTGGGGCCGAGGGGCGCGTCAGAGGCGCGCGCATCGTGCTTGTCGACGATGTCCTGACCTCCGGCGCGACGGCCAACGCCGCGGCGCGGGCGCTGCTCCGCGGCGGCGCCGCGACCGTCGATGTTCTCGTTTTCGCAAGGGTTGTGACAGGAACATGACAGCTTATATGACTTTCTTGGCTCGTTTCATGCTAGGAAGGACGGACTTTTAGCCGATT
>DATGHD010000252.1:0-15782 GCA_035308145.1 Roseiarcus sp. | reverse complement strand
GACGCGATGTTCGGCTGCGCCTCTCTGGAGGGCGCGGATCCCGGATCGCACGCGCTGACGCTCGCCTTTCTCAACGCCGAGGCCGAGGCCGGCAAGAATTGGGCTGTCGAAGCGGCGGCCGGCCGCGGCGTCGCCGCGGCGACTGCGCTGGAGATTGATGCGCGCAAGGCGCTGCGCGCGCTGCCGCCGCTGGTGAAAGGCTATCTCCGGCTTGGCGCGCGATTCGGGCGCGAAGCGGTGGTCGATGCGAAATTCGGCACGACCGATGTTTTCGTCATCATGCCGATCGCCGAGATCGAGACCCGCTACCTCGCCTATTTCTCGCCCGAGCGCGAGGCCGCTTCGCTCGCCGCTTAAGAGCCTCTTTGGAGGGCCGATTTCCCTTCGGCGAAGAATGGGCTATTGAGGCTCGTTAAGCGCCCGTAGCTCAGCTGGATAGAGCGTTGCCCTCCGAAGGCAGAGGCCACAGGTTCGAATCCTGTCGGGCGCGCCACATAAGTGAAAAACTCAGCCGGCCAAGATAAGGGGAGGCGACCGGCCCGCGCGGATAGCGGAGTGACGGCTGATGGAACATTTTTGGCTCGAGGCCAACCCTGAACTTTCGCTGGCCCTTGCGGCGCTCTTCTTCGCGATCTGCTGGATCGCCGTCGGGTGGATTTCGAAGACGGGCTTGCGCTCGCAAATTCGTAAACTGAACGGCGAGGTCAGCCGTCTCGAGAGCGAATTGGCTGACGCTCGCGTCATGGCCCTGCGACGATTGGCGGAGAGGTTGGCCGGAGAGAAACCTCCGCCGGAACGACCCTTCGAGCTTGAGGCAAGCGGCGAAGACGATCGCCGACAAGCGGGTTGAGGCCGCGGCGAACCCCCCAGCTGATCGGATTGTCATCAGCGTAGCCGTACTATTCTACTCGAGTCGCCTCGTTTAGAGTCAGCACTAGAAATATCTCCCGGATATACAAATACATAGCAACGACCGAAACGAAATAGATGTTGACGGCGCTATTCGTAGCCCAGAATACAATGAGGCATGACAATGACATAACGACAGTCAAACCGAGATTTATCCGGTGAAAAATCAGACCTTTTGCGGTCACGCGATACCGACTACCAATCCGGCCGAAATGGACGTACGATCGGGAGATCACGATCCGCCATTTCTCCGCTCCTCTGATCTTCGAACGCGTCCGAGACACGCGCTGATCTCAGCGCCACCTCCTCATTGATTGCTTGGCGAGCATTTTGCGCGAGAGAATTCGAACTTAAGGACACGAAGCGCCGCCGAAGGCGGCGATGCGCTACGCGCATCGTCCTTGACTTCGAATTCTTCTCGCGCTCTCGCTCCGCCAAGAAATCAATGGGGAAATCTGTTCACCGCGCAGTCTCAAGTTTAGCACAGGGCGAGCCCCCGATAGGCCGCCGCGCTCGTTGCCTTCTTCAGAAAACCTCGGCGCTCACGTCGGTGCGTCGGCGGACGCCTTCGCCGACCCGCCTACGCACTCGCGTAAGGTCTGGAAGACAACATAGAGCATGGGAATGATGAAGACGCCAAAGATCGACGCGGCGAGCATGCCGCCGAACACCGGCGTGCCGACCGCGCGGCGCCTGGTCGCTCCCGCGCCGATCGCGACAACAAGGGGCAGCAGTCCCAGGATGAAGGCGAAGCTAGTCATCATCACCGGCCGGAATCGCAATCTGGCGCCCGCGGCGACCGCCTCGCGAATCGACTTGCTTGCCGTCACTGATTGACCGCGAATTCGACGTGAGGATGCCATTCTTGGCCGCCAGCGCGATCAGCGCCGCCAATCCGATCTACGTCGCGAACCGCTTCGCCTTGCGATCTTTACGACAATCCCTTCTCCGAGAGTACGCTCCTATGGCCTTGGGGGTCCTCCTGAAGCGGCGCTGAAGATCGTCGTCCCAATTTTCCTAAAAATCTAGCCAAGCTTAACGCGAGGGGTGAACGAATCCGTGCGATGCTCGCCTGAGACGATTGGGGAGCTCTTTCCATGCGCGCTATGATTTGGGTCGGCGCGGCGACGCTCGGCGTTTTGGCGGGCGGCGCGGCCGCGACGCTTTTTCCGGCCGCGCGGATTTCCGAGGCGGCGCGCGCCGTCTCGGAAGACTTTCCCGGATTTACGATCGCGGATCTCAATCCGGTTAGAGCAGCCTACGATACTGTCAAGGCAAAAATCGAAACCCCGATGACGCCGGAGCAAATGGGTTTTCAGACGTCGCCGCCGCTGAATGTGACAATGCCGGATTGGAGAAACCTGCCGGGCGTCGGCCTCACGCTGAATCCAGGCCCGCAGAGCCGGTGGACGACGAGCGCAGTCGGAAGCTATTCCGCATTCGCGAGGCCACACTAGACGCCCGCGGGGCGGGAACAGGCTGAAGTCGCCGCGCCGCCGCCGTTTTTCTTGCCGCGGTGTGCGTTTCCCCGATCGCCTTAGCGCTGTCGACCGAGATATGGCTTCAGGAACGCAAGATCCGCCGCGCTCAACCGATCGCTGGCCGTCCATGCCTGGTGCCAATATGGATAGAGCAGCGGCGGCTGGCTCGCCTCGTCCAGCCGTTTCCTCTCCTCCGCCGTGAGCTTCAGGTCGGCAGCGGCGAGATTGTCCTTGAACTGCTCTTCCGTGCGCCCGCCGATGATCGCCGAGGTCACGCCCGGCCGCTCCAGGAGCCAGGCGAGGGCGACTTGCGCGGCGGAGACGCCGCGCTGGGCGCCAATGGCGACGAGCGCGTCCACGATGTCCCATAGTTTTGCTTCATCGCGGATCGGCGGCTCTTTCCAGCCGGCGAATTGCCTTGTGCCCTCAGGCGTTTGTTGATTGCGCCGGTGCTTGCCCGAGAGCAGGCCGCCGGCGATCGGACTCCATACAAGGATCCCAAGCTTCTGGTCGATCGAGATCGGGACGAGCTCATATTCGGCTTCGCGCGCCTGCAACGTGTAGTGAATTTGTTGAGAGATGAACGGAATGCGCCCGTCGCGGCGGGCGATCTCCAACGCCTTCATCACATGCCAGCCGGAATAGTTCGAGCAGCCGACGTAGCGAACCTTGCCATTGCGCACGAGGCTGTCGAGCGCTTCCATCGTCTCCTCGAGCGGCGTGAGCCCATCCCACTGATGGACCTGATAGAGATCGATGACGTCGGTGCGCAGGCGTCTGAGGCTCGCCTCGCATTCCCGGATCAAATGGCGACGCGATAAACCGCGATCATTCGGCCCCTCCCCCATCGGGAAGCGCGCCTTGGTGGCGATCAGCACGTCGCCCTTTCGTCTGCCGTCCAGCGCTTCGCCGACGATCTCCTCCGAGACGCCGCCCGAATAAACATTGGCGGTGTCGATGAGGTTGACCCCGGCGTCAATGACGAGGTCGATGAGCCGGCGCGCTTCAGAGAGCCCGACCGAGCCGACCTTGGAGAGGACGCCTTTGCCGCCCAGCGTCATCGTGCCCATCGCCAAGATGGAAACTTTCAGGCCCGAATTGCCGAGCTGCCGGTACTCCATCCTTTTCTCCCTTGCCGCATCGAACACTTAAGAAGGAGCGCGCCGAAAATAGATCGGAAGCGCCCAAGTCCGGGCGCTTCCAAGCAGAAGCGCAATCTTTGCCGCCGAGCGGCTGGCGCAGATATTATTTCGACTTGGGGAATGCGGCCTTTAGCGCACTCTCACCAGGTCGATGCCGCCGACGCCGGCCGCCAGATTGAGGCCGGTCTGGCCCTCGATCGAGAAGGGTTGCAGCGCCACTGAATTGTTCGATCCCCCGATGAGAGCGTTTGCGCCGAGGCCGGCGCCAAACGTCGCTTGAGCCGAGACGCCAGCATAGCTGCCGCCAAGCGAGCCATGTTGCGCTGTCGGCTCGAAAACGGCCCAAACGATCGTTCCGCCAGTCGTGGCGCCGATGTCGAGGCCGACCTTGGTGATGTGCCCGTCGTAATGTTCGACATGTCCATTCTCGCCGGTGAACCGGCAGCGGATCGCTTTGCGCGAACCAATGAGGTAGCCGATCCCACCCGAGACCCGGCAAAGTAAAGAGCCCGTCTTGATCCCGCTCTGCGCCTGCGCCGAGACAAGCCCAATCGCCAAGGACCCCATGAGCGCCGACGCGGCGCCGAAAAGCCGAAAATATCGCGACATTTTACATCTCCCTACTGAGAAAATAAAACAAGCGAAGAAACTCATTGAGGCCGCCTTTGGGGCGGCTTTTTGGCAGACGCCACAATTCAAAGGCCGGACAGCATTTCCTCGCCTCTTCAGATTAATCTTCGTCCAAGCTGGTCGAACCGACCTTATCGTCCTTTTTTCCTGAACTTGCGATGACATAGGCCCCGACCAGCCATCGATGCAAATCGATGTCGGCGCAGCGCCGGGTGCAGAAGGGACGATGACGTTGCGCGCCAGGCCGGCCGCAAATCGGGCACGGCGCGCCATTGTGGTCAGCATTGTCGTTGGCGGGCGGCGTCTTCATAGAATCTCCGCGATTTGAGGCTCGCCCTTCGCCCATTGCCGATGCGCCACGACGCCTTCCCCGCCCAGCATGGCCAGAACTTCGGCGAGCGGCAAGCCGACGACGTTCGTATAGGACCCAACGAGCCGCACCACGAACGCGCCAGCGAGCCCCTGAATGGCGTAGCCGCCAGCTTTGCCGCGCCACTCACCCGACGCGACATAAGCGTCCATTTCTTCTCGTGACAGGCGCTTGAAGCGAACGCGCGTTTCAACGAGCCGGCGCCGCGACGCCCCGCTCGGCAGCGCGAGCGCGATGGCCGTATAGACCCGATGGGCGCGCCCGGAAAGGAGGCGCAGGCAAGCTTCCGCCTCTCGCGACACCTCGCACTTGGGCAACACCCGGCGGCCGACGCAAACCGCCGTGTCGGCGGCGAGCACGAGGCAACGGCCGAGTTCGTCGCGGCGCTGGGCGACGCCTGCGGCAACCTTGGCCTTCTCCTCGGCGAGCCGCCGCACCAGCGCGCGCGGCGACTCGCCGCGCCGCGGCGTCTCGTCGAGATCGGCGGGAATGATCGCGTCCGGTTCGATTCCGACCTGCTCGAGCAGCGCAAGGCGCCGCGCCGACGCCGACGCCAGAACAAGTTTTGGGCGCTGACCGTCGCTCATCTTGAAAGTCTCGGAACGCCGGAACGTCCGGCCCCTCGCGAAATTATTTGAACCGATAGGTGATGCGGCCCTTGGTCAGATCATAGGGCGTCATTTCGACGAGGACTTTGTCGCCGGCCAGCACGCGAATCCGGTTCTTGCGCATCTTGCCCGCGGTGTGGGCGATGATTTCATGTTCGTTTTCAAGTTTCACCCGGAACGTTGCATTGGGCAGAAGCTCGACGACGAAACCGGGAAATTCCAGCAATTCTTCCTTCGACATAGGGGCCTTTCTTTCATCGCGCCCATCGCCCGTGTCGCGCGGGGGACGCGGCCAAATTGCGGCGGACCCTATATGATTTCCCTAAAAAGAAAACCAGAATTCGCCCCTCGGCCGGGTCCAGCGCGGCTTCTATGCCTCGTCCTCGCCCTCAGCGCGCCGCATTCGCTCAAACCGTCTGACGCTGAAGGGGATCGAAGCGAGATAGACGACCGTCATCGTCGCCAGCATTTCCAAGGGAAAGTTCGCGAGCAACAGGATCCCTGCGGCCAGCATGAAAAGAACGACGGCGACATACTCGCGCGGCACGCGTCCGATCGACTTTCCCGAGAAATGCGGCACCCGGCTCGCCATCAACGACGCGATCGCCAGCACATAGGCGATCTCGAAGGGCGTCAGCGCCGGCGACAGCGGCAGATGAAGAAACGATAGATGCAGATAGACCGGCAGGAGGCCGGCGATCGCCCCGGCCGGCGCCGGCATGCCGACGAAGAACTGGCTTTGCCATTTGGGGCGGTTCGGGTCATCGATCATCACGTTGAATCGGGCGAGCCGCAACGCGCAGGCGATCGCGAAAATGAGCGCCGCGAACCAGCCGAGGCTCTTCATCTCGCCGAGAGAGAAAACGTAGAGAACGAGCGCCGGCGCGACGCCGAAATCGACGAAATCCGCGAGCGAATCGAGCTCGGCGCCGAAACGCGAGGTTCCCTTCAGCGCGCGCGCGATGCGCCCGTCGAGCCCATCGAGCACGGCGGCGATGGCGATCGCCATCACCGCCCATTCGATATGATTCTCGAGCGCAAATCGAATTGCGGTAAGGCCGAGGCACAGCGCCAGGAGCGTGATCAGATTGGGGATCAGAAGACGCAGCGGCACGCCGCGAAAGCGCCGGGCGGCGGCCGGTCTTGGCGCGGCGACTTCAGCCGAATCGCGCGTTCTCTCCGTGATCGGCGCGTCCATGTCGTCAGCTCTGGCGAAAGGTTCTGGGCGCCTCGGCCCTGTTCATGTCGGCGATCACCGTCTCGCCGGCGATCGCGCGCGAATTGACGCCAACCAGAATTTGCGCGCCGTCGGGCAGGTAGACGTCGACGCGCGACCCGAAGCGAATGAGGCCAAAGCGGTCGCCGGCGCTCACCGTAGCGCCCTCGCTGACGAAGCAGACGATGCGCCTGGCGATAAGTCCCGCGATCTGCACGATTCCAAACACGCCCGACGCGGATTCGATGAGAAGTCCGTTACGCTCATTGTCCTCGCTCGCCTTGTCGAGGTCGGCGTTGAGGAAGAGCCCCGGCTTATAAGCGATGCGGGTCACCCGCCCGGCGACCGGCGCCCGATTGATGTGGCAATCGAACACCGACATGAAGATCGAGACCCGCTGCAGGGGTCGCTCGCCAAGGCCGAGTTCCGGCGGCGGCGCGGCGAAGCCGGCGGAGGTTACGATCCCGTCGGCCGGGGCGACGACGAGGCCTTCGCGCCACGGCGTCACGCGGGCGGGATCGCGGAAGAAGTAAGCGCACCAGAGGGTCAGGATGGCGGCGATCCAGCCGAGCGGGCTCCATAGCCAATCGAGCGCGATCGTCACGACGACAAAGGCCCCAATGAAGACATAGCCCTCGGGATGAATGGGCGCGAACTGTCGTCGAATCGAGTCGAAACCGGACATCATGCTTAAGCTCGTCGCCGCGGCGCGGTTTATTTGGCGCCAATCCGGCGGAAAGTCACCGGCGCGGTCAGGCGCTCGCCCCCTCCTCCTCGACGGGCGCCTCGGCGAGCGATGGCGCCGCAAGCGGCGCGACGACCGCCTCCTCCTCGCGACCTTCGACGGCCGCGGCGCGGCGCAGCGTCTCCTGAGCCGCATCGACCGCGCGTTGGCGGCTCCATAGCGCTGCGTAAAGGCCATCCTTGGCCAAGAGCTCCTCGTGGCGGCCTCTCTCGACGATGACGCCCTTGTCCAACACGAGGATTTCGTCGGCATGGATCACCGTCGACAGCCGATGGGCGATGATCAGCGTCGTGCGTCCCTCCGAGACGCGCTCGAGCGCGGCCTGAATTTCCCGCTCGGTGAAGCTGTCGAGCGCTGACGTCGCCTCATCGAGCACGAGGATGGGCGGCGCCTTGAGGATCGTCCGCGCAATCGCGACGCGTTGCTTTTCGCCGCCGGAGAGTTTGAGGCCGCGTTCGCCGACATGGGCCTCATAGCCCTGCGGCAGAGAGCGGATGAAGGCGTCGATCTGCGCGCTGGCCGCAGCCTCTGCGACATCGGCGTCAGCGGCGCCGGCGCGGCCGTAGCGAATGTTGTAGGCGATCGTGTCGTTGAACAGCACCGTGTCCTGCGGCACCATGCCGATTGCCGCGCGGAGCGACGCCTGCGTCACCTGAGAGATGTCCTGACCGTCGATCGTGATGCGGCCGGAGGAGGGCCCGTAAAACCGAAACAGCAATCTCGAGATCGTCGACTTGCCGGCGCCGGACGGTCCGACGATGGCGACCGTCCGCCCGGCGGGCGCCTCGAAAGAAACGCCGCGCAGGATCTCGCGGTTGGGATCATAGTTGAATTTAACATTCTCGAAGCGCACGGCGCCTTCGGTCACTTTCAGCGGCGGCGCGCCGGGCGCATCCTGAATTTCGGCGTGCTGACCGAGAATGTCGAACATCATCTCGATGTCGACGACCGCCTGTTTGATCTCGCGATAGACCATGCCCATGAAGTTGAGCGGCTGGTAGAGCTGCAGCATCATCAGGTTGATCAGCGCAAAGTCGCCGATGGTGTTGCGGCCAGCGCGAATTCCTGAAACGCACATCAGGATCGCGGCGACAAGACCCGCGGTGAAGATCACGGCTTGGCCCGAGTTCAGAACAGCCAAGGAGACATAGGTCCTGACGCTCAGGCGTTCGTAGCGCGCCATCGACTTGTCGTAGCGGGCGGCTTCACGCGTCTCGGCGCCGAAATATTTGACCGTCTCATAGTTGAGAAGGCTGTCGATCGCTTTGGTGTTGGCGTCAGTGTCGCTCTCGTTCATCGAGCGACGGATGGAGATACGCCAGTTGGTCGCAATCGTTGTAAAGACGAGATAGGCGAAAATCGTCGCGCTGACGACGGCGACGTAGCGCCAATCGAAAGAGAAGAAGAGCGCGACGACGATGAAGGCGAATTCAACGATCGTCGGCGCGGCGGTCAGCATCGACGTGCGGATGATCGTCTCGATCGCGTTCCGGCCGCGCTCGAGAATGCGCGTCAAGCCCCCGGTCTTGCGCTCGAGGTGAAAGCGCAGCGACAATTGATGAATATGGACGAAGACCTCGATCGCCATGCGCCGCACCGCGTTCATGGCGACCGCAGCGAAGAGCGCGTCGCGTCCTTGCGTGAACAGGGACATCAGGATGCGCAAGACGCCATAGACGACCGTCAGCATCGCGACGCCGGAAAGCAGCGCCGGCAAAGGAATCTTGTCGAGCGCGCGCTCCCCAGCCAGGGCGTCGGTCGCCCATTTGAAAGCATAAGGCACCGCGATCGTCGCGAGCTTGGCGGCGATCATCAGCCAGACTGCGAGAACAACCCTGAGCTTGAGGTCCCCGCGATCCTTCGGCCAAATATAGGGCCATAATCTGACGGCGGTCGAGACCAAGCCGGCGCGCCCCGCCGGACGAGCGGCGGCCTTGAAATTCGAGGCTTTGACGAGCTGCATTTTGTGTTTTCTATGAGGACTTCAGCCCAATATAGGGCGCTCACGCGGCTGGCGCATCCCCAAGGGTCAAAAGCGAGACGAGCCCCGAGTCGCGGCGCGCCGAGCCGCGGCTTGGCGCGAGGAACGTGAGCCCGCGCGTCAGGCGACTATATTCAACGTCAGCTATAGGCGGCGGGCGACAATCGCGCTTTTGTGTACTTCGCGCTCAGACCTCGATTCGGAAAACGAACATAAAGAACGTCCAGCTTCGATCAAAGGAATAAGCTTGTGAGACCAGTCGTCTGATCTTGCCGCATTCTTTATTTGCGACTATAGAATCGATGCTTGCGGCGCGACTTAACACAGCAATCGCGCAACCAATGCCGAATCCCTCGGCGGGGTTGCATCTGGAGCGATGACGAACATGGCTGATACGGTAAATTATATTGAGCTCGCCGCGGAAATTGTTTCCGCCTATGTTTCGAACAACTCTGTGCCGGCCAGCGACTTGCCCGGGCTCCTTGGCGACATTCACTCGGCGCTGATGCGCGTCTCGAGCGGCGCGTCGGTCGCGGCGCCGGAAATCGCCAAGCCCGCCGTTCCGCCGAAGAAGTCGATCACCAACGACTATATCGTTTGCCTGGAGGACGGCCGCAAATTCAAGTCGTTGAAGCGCCACCTGCGCACTCAGTACAACATGTCGCCGGAACAATATCGCGAGAAGTGGAGCCTCCCGCCGGACTATCCGATGGTCGCTCCGGCCTATGCCAAGGCGCGTTCGGCGTTGGCCAAGCAGATGGGCCTTGGTCAACAGCGCCGCCGACGCAAATAGCCCTTTCTCGGCGCCCTGCGGCGCGGCTCTCAGGACCCGCGCCCCGCCGCGAAAGACACAACGATCTTACGCTGGCCTCAAGCGCGACGCGCCCTTGGCGTCGCTTTGGCGCAGGCGCGCTTGACCTTGGCCCTGGACGAGCGTCACAAGGTCCGATGAAGACGATTCGCAATATTTGCGTTTATTGCGGCTCGAGCGAAGGTTCCGATCTGCGATTCGGCGAGGCCGCGGAGGCGCTTGGACGTTCGATTGCGCGAGCTGGAATCGGCCTCGTCTTCGGCGGCGGCGAAGATGGGCTGATGGGACGGGTCGCCCACGCCGCGCTGGACAATGGCGGCCGCGTCACCGGAATCATCCCGACGTTCCTCATCCGGCAAGAGCACGCCCTGAAAGCGGCGCAGGAATTGATCGTCGTCGAGAGCATGCATCAACGGAAGCAGTTGATGTTCGAGCGCGCCGACGCCTTTGTCGCCTTGCCGGGCGGGGTCGGCACGTTGGAGGAGTTGGTCGAGCAACTGACCTGGGCGCAGTTGCAACGGCACAGCAAGCCGGTGCTGATCGCCGACATAGGCGGCTTTTGGCGCCCGCTCCTGGCGCTCTTCGCGCATATGCGCAATTTCGAGCTGATACGGGAAGGCTTCGATCTGCACTATCTCGTCGCCGAAAAAATCGAGGATGTGCTGCCCATGCTCGAACGCGCGGCCAACCGAGCGCGGTCAGCGTCTCTCACGCCCGCCTACGGCTCGGACTTTGCCCCATGACGGCTTGATGTCATGCTGGCGGCGGCAATTTCAAAATGAGGCGCGGGGCGCCGTCTCGGAGGAGGAAGGATGAACAGGGCATTATTGAACGCGGCAGCGATCGCGGCTCTCATTGCCGGCGTCTCGTTCGCCGGGAGTGCGAGAGCGCAAACCGACGCAGCGCCGGCTGCTCCCGCCGGGAGCGCCCCTGCAGCGACAGCGCCTGCGGCCCCCGCCGGCGACGCAACCGCCGCGCCAAAGCCCAAGCTGAAACCGATGATCGTGGTGGTGGTCACCAACAACCGTTCCGTCGGCCTTGTCGAGCTCGACGCCGCGCCGGCGGGCGGACCTGAAACCAAGAAGATCGTCACCAAGCTCGCGCCGGGAAAGAAGGCGACGGTCAGGCTGCCCAAGAGCAAGGGCTGCCTCTATGACCTGCACGGCGTGTACGACGACGGAACGACGACCGATATTTCCTCGACCGACCTTTGCAAGGACGGGCGAGTCAATCTCATCGATTGAAGCTGAAGAGCGCTGACGAAACCCGCTCCCAGGCAGGGAGCGGGTTTTGATTTTGAAAAAGGTCTATTTCGTCGCCGCCGCATAGCGCTCGGCGACGTAATCCCAATTGACCAAGTTCTCGACAAAGGCCTTCAGATAGTCGGGTCGTCGATTGCGATAGTCGATGTAGTAGGAATGCTCCCAGACATCGACGCCGAGGATTGGGTGGGCTTGATGGACGAGAGGGTTCTCGCCATTGGGCGTCTTCATGACGACGATCTTGCCGCCCTTGACCGCGAGCCAAGCCCAGCCGGAGCCGAATTGCGTAACGCCGGCCTGGATGAACTCCTCTTTGGCTTTGTCGACCGACCCCAACGAATCGACGATGGCCTTTTCAAGCGCGCCGGGAATCTTGCCGCCGCCGTGCGGCTTCATCCATTTCCAGAAATGAGTGTGATTGTAGTGCTGTCCCGCGTTGTTGAAGAGGCCGGCGTTCTTGTTGTACGCGCCCTTGACCACCTCTTCGAGCGACTTGCCCTCCCACTCGGTCCCTTTGAGAAGATTGTTGCCATTGTTCACATAGGCCAAATGATGCTTATCGTGATGGAACTCGAGCGTCTCCTTTGACATGTAGGGCGCGAGCGCGTCATGGGCGTAGGGAAGATCGGGCAAAGTGAAGGACATGGATTACGCTCCATCCTAAAGAAAATTGGGGCGAGGGCCGCCGCGACGAAAAGGCCGCCTGCGAGATGCCGCGCATTGTTAAACCCGTCGGGCGCCGCCCGCAACCGAGGATGAAGGAGCCGGCCTAAGGCCAAAAAAGGCTTGGAAGCGCCAACCAGGCGCCGCCATTCTGACAAATTGGGTGCTTTGGATTTCGCGAACAGGCGGGACGTTTGAGATGAAATGGCTTCTTTTCCTAGTCGGCCTTGTTCTCGTCGGCGTCGCCGCCGTCGGCTATATCGCGAGCATCGACCTTTTGACCACTGAGACCGGCGTTCTTTATGGCGCCTGCTCGGCGATCGCTCTTGCAGCCGGTCTCATCATCCTCGCCCTCGGCGCCGTGACCTACCGGATTGACGCGCTGGGCGCGACGATCGCGCGGCAGGGCCTGACCGAGGCGCGGCAGGTTCCGCCGCCGGTCACCTTTGCGCCGCCGGTCGCGGTGGACCCGCAATGGCGCGACCCGGTCGAGCCAACTGTTGCTCAGGCGTCTGCGGTCGCGCCGCCTGCTCCGCCGGCGCCGCCCGAAGTTCCGGAGACCGTCGAAGCGGAGGCAGCCGCGCCGACGCTCGTCGGACGATACAGCGCGGGTGGCGCCAGCTATCAGATATTCTCCGACGGCTCGATCGAAGCTCAGACCGGACAAGGCGATTTTCGCTTTGCCTCGATGAGCGAATTCAAGGCCTATGTCGCCGCGAAGAAAGGGCGCGAGGTCGAAGCGCCGGCCTCCGGCTGATCTTGCAAGGTCAGCGCGCTAATCGCAACGATCTTAAGCAGCGTGCGCGTTGCTGGAGGCCGAGGCCGATTTGGCGACGCGCGATCCGGCGCCGCCTCTCGACGAGAAAGCCTTCGAAAGCCCGAAGATCGCCGCGAGCGTCGCGATATAGACCATGACTTGGAGCATCGAGGGCTGGTCGGAATAGCCGATCAGCGTATGCAGCACGCGGCCGAAGAGGCTCGTGTCGGAAAGGATGTTCGACGTATCCCACGCCGTTTCCGACAGGGCGACGACGAGACCGGCCTGCTGAAAGAAGGCCACGCTCTGCGCAGCGAGCCCGGCGGCCAAGAATGTGATGAGGATGGTCGTCACCCGAAAAAGGTGGCGCTGCGGGATGGCGACCAATCCAAAGAAGGTGAGCGCGCTCACCGCCGAGCCGGCGATCAATCCAAGCAACCCGCCGATGATCAGACTCGGCGCGTCAGAGCCGCCGGCGGCCGCCAAGCCGTAGAGGAACAGCGCGATTTCGGAGCCTTCGCGCATCACCGCGACGCCGACGACGATGGCAAGCGCGGCGAGCGAGCGAGCGCCGCTTCTTACCTCCTCGCCGAGTTGACGCGCTTCCGCCGCCATTTGGCGGCCATGCGTCGCCATCCAGATGTTATGCCAGGCGAGCATGACGACGGCGAAGGCGAGGATCGAGCCGTTGAACACCTCCTGCCCGACGCCCTCGAGAGCGTTGGCGAGCGCGCCCGCAAATGCGGCGACAAGGCTCGCGCCCAGGACGCCGGCGACGACGCCGACGGAAATCCACAAGCGGCTTCGCGCGACGCCCCTCGTCACCGCCAGGATGATGCCGACGATGATTCCGGCCTCGATGACTTCGCGAAAAACAATGATCAGCGCGCCGAGCATTCAAACCGCTCCCTTACCGAACGACCAGAAAGCCTTCGGTGGTGTCTTCGTGATAGTCGTCATAGAAGCGGTAGCGTCCGGGAACCAGGGGTCGCACTTGCATGGTGATCTTGCCGCCGCCGGCGACGACTTTTTCAAACCGCAGCGTCTTGCTCTCGAGCTCCGCCGGCGTCGGATCCTGGTTCGTAAGCTCGATCGTGATGCGCTGACCCGCGGGCGCGCTCGATTCCTGCGGCTGGAAACGATGATCCTTGAGAACAAGATGGATCACCACCTCCTCCGCGCGCGCCGATTGCGTTGCGGCGAGCAAGGCGATCGCAAAAGCCGCGACGCGGCGCGCATAGCTGCTGGGTCTTATCGTTCTCATGCACATTTCCTCATTAGCCGCGGCGTGCGACTCTTTCGAATTCGACCGTGAACTTCAGATGTGTGGTGGGCGCTCGCCTCGTCGGCCGCGGCTGCGTCGGCGGATAGCGCCGCCAACGCAGTCAAGCCCAACAAACCGGAATGCGTCGCCGCGCGCCAAAGACCTGTCGCCACCAAAGCCTCCGCCCTGAAAGAAACGTCCAATCAGGCGCGGCGCAGCTATCGGCGACAATTCATTCCCGCGTATAGCCTCTAATTTGGAATTCTTGTTTTTAATAATTCCAGACGGGCCGAATTCTTCATAATTTGCTTAGGAATAGTTTTTCTTTATTCCAATCTACAGAGATCACAATTTCGTGATCGCCAAGGCTCACTGCCGTCACTGCACCTTGAAGACCTGGAACGGCGAGTCAGGCTCGATCACGACAGGCGCCAGCCAGCCGGGCGGGTCGCCGCGGCGTAGGGCTGCGGCCAATCCGTCGGCGTTTCCTTGTGCATAGAGCCTGAATTCCGGCAGCGCCGCGCAGAAGATCAGATAGTTCGCCCCGCTCTCTTCGACAATGCGACGCGCCTCGCCCGGGTTGGCGAGCATGGCCCTGACCAGCGCGCCATTGCCATGATTGTTGCGATGATACGGCGCGGCAAGGACCGAGTGGTTCGTATCCGCCAGAATGTCGGAGCCCATGTCGATCGGCGCCATGATGAGAGACCGCGGCAGCGCCCCAAGCGCTTGGATCGCGGCGGGCTTGCGGCAGGCTTCGCCGCCTTGGTCGTCCTTCGGCTTGACGGCGGCGGCTGCGACGATCGCCCAGAAGAACGAGCAGAACGGGAGGATCGCCGCGACAGGCGCGAGCTTGGCGAAGATGTTCTTTTGCGCGCTTGCCCAATCCATCGTCTTGGCGGCGGCCCAGACGCCGCCAAACAACGCCAGGGCAGAGGCGGAGGAAATCGCTCGGATCTGCCAGAACGAGGTCAAAAGACCGATCGCCGCGAAGGCTGAGACGACCAGCCAAGCCGTGCGGTTGTCCCTCTCGCGCCAGGCCGCGAGGAGAGCCGCGGCGACGCCGAGAATGGCGGCGAGCGCGAAAATCAGGAGATCGGTCGGGTCGGCCAGAATCATCGCGATCAGCGGGCGGGCCTCGGCGACATGCGAGAGCCAGAATTCGCGCAAGAGCGGATCGACCGCGGCCTGCGGATCATGGAGACACGCAGGATAGGCGAGCGCCGTCGCCCCAACGACGAGCGCCGCGCCAACGCCGATCGCGGCGAGCCGTAGAGGCGCGCTGCGCAGCACGGGCGCGCATATAGCCGCAGCGGCGAGCGCCGCGGCGCCGACGAAAATCGCGAAGAGATGCGCCGTCGAAAAGGCGTCGCAGACGCCGAGGAAATAGCGCGAAGGTCCGACCGTCGCGACAAAGGCGAGGAGCGAGAAGCCGGCGAGCGCAATCGCGAAGCCGAGAAGCGCGGCGCGAAACGCCGCGCCCCGCGCGGCGAAGACAAGCGCAAAGGCGGCGATCTCGACAACAATATAGGCGATGTTCTCGATGTTGATCGAGAGCGACAGCGCGGCGAGCGCCGCCGCCCACGCGGCGCGCCGGGGACTTTGGGTCTCGATCGCATCGAGCGTCGCGCGCAAGATCAGCACAACCAGCAGGATTTGCGCGATGTGATGATGGATGCGTCCCGGCTGGAACTGCGCGAAAATGGGGCCGGTCAGAACCGCGATCATCATCGCCGGCAATGTTGCGCTTGGGCCTGCGAGCTTGCGCGCCAAGCTGATCACCGCAACGAACAAGCCGTAATGGAGGGCGAGCGGGAAGACGATGCGCGTCAGCCGCTCGGCCTCGACGCCCGACAAGAAGAACGAAAAGAATTTGATCAGAAGCGCGAGCGGAACGTCGAGAACGCGCGTCCAATGCATGAAGACGCCGCCCGGCGGATCGA
>DATGHD010000251.1:0-7199 GCA_035308145.1 Roseiarcus sp. | reverse complement strand
GGCCGAAGATGAAGATGTTCTCGTCGCCGACGTGCTCCTTGATCTCGACATTGGCGCCGTCGAGGGTGCCGATGGTCAGCGCGCCGTTGAGCGCCATCTTCATGTTGCCGGTGCCCGAAGCCTCCATGCCTGCGGTGGAGATCTGCTCGGAGAGGTCGGCCGCCGGGATAATCGTCTCGGCGAGGCTCACGTTGTAGTTGGGCAGGAACACGACTTTGAGCAGGCCGCGCACCGTCGGATCCGAATTAACGACCCGCGCCACGTCGATCGCCAGCTTGATGATGAGCTTGGCCTGCGTGTAGCTCGCCGCCGCCTTGCCGGCGAAAATCTTGACCCGCGGCGCAAAATCGCGCATCGGATTGGAGCGGATTGCGTTGTAACGCGCGATCGTCTCGAGCAGATTCAAGAGTTGGCGTTTGTACTCGTGGATTCGCTTGATCTGCACGTCGTAGAGCGCGTCGGGATCGAGCCGCACGTTGAGCCGCTCGGCGGCGTAGCGGCCGAGCGCGACCTTGTTCGAGCGGCGCGCCAAGGCCAGCTGTTCGTGCAAGCTGGGGTCGTCGGCGTGGTCGGCGAGGCCGACCAGCGCGTCGTAATCGTCAAGCACCCTCGCGCCGAGCGCGCCGACCAGAATTTCGGTCAGCCGCGGATTGGTCTCCATCAGCCAGCGCCGGAACGTGATGCCGTTGGTCTTATTGACGATGCGGCCGGGGTACAATGCATTGAGGTCGCTGAAGACGGTCTTGCGCATCAGATCGGTATGCAGGGCTGAAACGCCATTGATCTTATGCGAGCCGACGAAGGCGAGATTGCCCATTCGCACCCGTCGTCCGGCGTGTTCGTCGATCAGCGAGACCGAGGAGAGCAAGCCCGGATCGTCGTGGCCGCTTTTTCGCGCGCCGTCGAGATGGGCGGCGTTGATCAAATAGATGATCTGCATGTGGCGCGGCAGCAGCCGCTCCATCAAGGGCACCGGCCAGCTCTCCAGCGCCTCGGGCAAAAGCGTATGATTGGTGTAGGAGAAAACGGTCTTCGTAATCTCCCAGGCTTCGTCCCAGTCGACGCCGTTGAGGTCCACCAGGATGCGCATCAATTCGGCGATCGCGATGGTCGGATGCGTGTCGTTCAATTGAATGGCGACGTGCTCGCCGAGCGAGCGAATCTCGCGGTGCTGCTTGAGATGACGGCGCACGAGATCGAGCAGGGAGGCGGCGGCGAAAAAATATTCCTGACGCAGCCGCAGTTCCTGCCCCGCCGGCGTCGCGTCGCTTGGGTAGAGAACTTTCGAAATGGCTTCGGAGCGGACGCGGTCGGCGAGCGCGCCGATGTAGTCGCCGGCGTTGAAAACATCGAGATTGAGCGGGTCTGGCGCGCGCGCCGACCAGAGGCGCAAGGTGTTCACATGCCGGCCGCGCCAGCCGACGATCGGCGTGTCATAGCCGACTGCTTGCACGGTCTCGGCCGGCTTCCATTCATGACGCATCTTGTCGTCGGCGCCCGGCACCGCTTCGACATGGCCGCCGAACCCGATGGCGTAGTTGCTCTCGGGGCGCGCAAATTCCCATGGATTGCCGAAGGCGAGCCAGTCCTCGGGGACTTCTTGCTGCCAGCCGTCGCGAATGACCTGGCGAAACAGTCCATTGTCATAGCGGATGCCATACCCATGCGCCGCGATGGAGAGCGTCGCCATCGAATCCATGAAGCAGGCGGCGAGGCGGCCGAGGCCGCCGTTGCCGAGAGCCGCGTCGGGTTCGATTCGGCGAAGAACGCCGAGATCGACGCCAAGCTGCGACAGCGCTGCGCGCATCGGCTCGACGATGCCGAGATTGGTCATCGAGTCGAACAGCATGCGGCCGATCAGGAATTCCAGAGATAGGTAATAGACGCGCTTGCGGTCGTCGTCGTAGGTGTCGCGCGTCGAATTCATCCATCGATCGACGATGATGTCGCGGGTCGCAAAGGCGACGGCGAGAAACCAGTCGCGTTGGCTTGCGGCGACGGGGTCCTTGCCAACCGAATAGGTAAGTTTCGCCAGCACCGCTTCGCGCAGCGCCTCCGGCGTCGGCGGCCTCATGTCGCCTTGGCGTTCCCGGGGCTTCTCGGCCTCTGGCGGCGCTTGGAGTTCAGCTTGGTCCACGCGGTCCCCCATCGGTTGTCCGGGCGGGTCGAGAAAAGCGTCTTTCCGGCGTCCTGTCCAGTTAGCGCCCGACTTTGCAGCTCGCGAGGCTTTCGCTCCACGTGAAATCGTCCGTCCCGGCGCGAGGCGCGGGGCTCGGATGTGTCGGAATCAAGACAAGCCGCGGCTATCGCTCCGGAAATCCGTCGGCGCGGATCTCCGTTGGCCAAACGCGCCACGCCGGGCGATAATTGATCGAATGAAGCGCAGCGGAGAAATATGATGAAGATCGAAGGGCGCCCCTATCGCACGATCTGGCCGACGGCCGACGGCGTCGCGGTCGAGGTCATCGATCAGACGCAGCTTCCCCATCGCTTCGCAACGCGTCGCATTGGCGATGTTGAAGAGGCGTTCGCGGCCATTGCGACCATGGTCGTGCGCGGCGCGCCGCTGATCGGCGCGACCGCCGCCTATGGCTTGGCGCTGGCGCTAAGGCGTGATTCGACCGACGCCGGGCTCGACGGCGCTCATCGGCGGCTTATCAAGGCGCGGCCGACCGCCGTCAATCTGCGCCACGCGCTCGACGATGTCCGGGCCCATGTCGTCCGGTTGCCTATGAGCGAGCGCGCTGACGCCGCTTGGGCGCGCGCCGCGGCGATCTGCGAAGAGGACGTCGAAAATTGCCGACTGATCGGCGAGGCGGGGCTGCCGCTGATTGCGGACATTTACAGGCGCGCGCGCCGGCCCGTTAATATCCTCACCCACTGCAACGCGGGCTGGCTCGCAACGGTCGACTGGGGCACGGCGACCGCGCCGATTTATATGGCTCATGATCGCGGCGTCCCGGTCCATGTCTTTGTCGACGAGACTCGTCCGCGCAATCAGGGCGCGGCGTTGACCGCCTTCGAACTCGGCCAGCATGGCGTGCCGCATACGATCATCGTGGACAACGCCGGCGGCCATCTTATGCAACATGGCCGCATCGATATGGCGATTGTCGGCGCCGACCGCGTCACCGCGCGCGGCGACGCCGCAAACAAGATCGGCACCTATTTGAAGGCGCTCGCGGCCAAGGCCAATGGCGTGCCCTTCTATGTCGCCTTGCCGCAAACGACCATCGACTGGACGATCGAAGACGGCGTAACGGGAATCGAAATCGAGGAGCGCGACAGCGGCGAGGTTCTCTACATGACCGGCCGTCTCGAGAATGGCGGGGTCGCGCGCTTCGCCATCGCCGCGCCAGGCAGCCCCGCGCTCAATCCCGCCTTCGACGTGACGCCGGCCGAATTGATAACCGGGCTCATCACCGACCGCGGCCTCTGCGCCGCGACGCGTGACGGCCTTGCCGGCCTCTTCCCCGAGCGGCGCGCCGCCTAGTCGGATTTCGGCTTCGTCTGATCCTGAATCTGCTGTTGCGTCGCCTGCAGCTTGGCCTCGGCGTCGGCGAGCGCCTTGTTGGTCGCTTCGCCCTGCTGCTGGAGATCGGCCAGTTGGCTCTTGGCTTCCGCGATCGCTTTATTGGCGGCTTCACTCTGCTGTTGGAGATCAGCGAGCTGGCTCTTGGCTTCCCCGATCGCCTTGGTCGCTGCGTCGCCTTGCTGCTGGAGGCTGGCCAGCAGATTTCTCGCCTCCTCGACCGCCTTCGCGAGCTTGTCGCGCTCGCTCAATGCGCTTTCCACTTGCGGCTGGGTCGCGGCGAGTTGATCGTTGAGACCCTTCAGCTTCTCTTCAAGCGCTTCCAAAGCCTTGATCTTCGCCGCAGCCTCGTCGCTCGCGCCCGAGGCGGCGAGGCGCGACTCAGTGATTTGCTTGGTGAGGTCAGCGAGATCGGCCTGGGCCGCCTCCCGCGCCGCGGTCGCTTCCAGGACGGCGTTTTTGGCGTTGACGAGCAGCTTCTCCACGTCGGCAAGGGCGCCGGAGGCCCGTTGCAGGTTCTGGAGGTCGGCGGCCATGCTCTCGCGCGCCTTCTCGGCCCGGTTCAACGCGTCGTGCATCTGATTTTGCACATCCGAGACCTGCGAGGCGAAATAGGCGACCAGCAACCAGCCGATGATCGCCACGGCGGCGAGCGCCAGCGGCACGGGGCGGCGAATTTCACTGCTTAGATCGTAGGCCACCGCGGGCTCCCCATTGACTTATTTCTCGGCCTTGCCGATCCGATCGATGGCCGCTAATTCCGACATTTGCGTTCCAAAAATGTTTGCACGGACCGGAGCTTGAATCCAGGTCGACGGTGGAGCGCGGCATGACAAGACTTAGCGCCCACATTGAACAATTATGGGAGGCGCAATGGAGCGTGCAAGGTATAGAGACGGCATGTCTCGTTTCGAGCGCGCCCGCCACGGAGAACGCCGTCGCCCATGAGGTTTTCCTTCCTTAATCTGGCTGTCCAGGCGCTTGGCGGTCATCGGGGCTGGCCCGCGCAATGGCGCTCGCCGGAGCCGAAAAAGGCCTATGACGTGGTTATTGTGGGGGCCGGCGGCCACGGCCTTGCGACCGCCTATTACATGGCCAAGGAGCACGGCATCCAAAATATCGCCGTGCTGGAGAAGGGCTGGCTCGGCGGCGGCAACACCGGACGGAACACCACCGTGATCCGCTCCAACTACTTGTGGGAGCCTTCAGAGCGCATTTACGGTCACGCCCATAGGCTATGGGAGAGCCTGTCGCAGGAATTGAACTATAACGTGATGTTCTCGCCGCGCGGCGTGATGCTCCTCGCGCACAGCCACCATGACGAGCAGGTGTTTAAGCGCCATATCTACGCCAATCGGCTGGCCGGCATTCAGAACGAATGGCTGACGCCGGAGCGAGCCAAGGAAATCTGCCCGCCCCTCAATATCGACCGTTCGATCCGCTACCCGGTCGTCGGCGCCGCGTTCCAACGGCGCGGCGGCACGGCGAGGCACGACGCGGTCGCTTGGGGCTATGCGCGCGCGGCCTCGGCGCGGGGCGTTGACATAGTCGAGAATTGCGAGGTCAAGGGGATCAATCGCGACCCGTCAGGCGCGGTGAGCGGCCTCGAGACGTCGCGCGGCCCGATCGCGACGAAGAAGATCGGCGTCGCGGCGGCCGGGCACACCAGCGTGATCATGGCGATGGCCGGCGTCAGGATGCCGCTCGAATCTTTTCCGTTGCAGGCGTTAGTCTCGGAGCCTTTGAAGCCGTTCATGCCTTGCGTTTGCATGTCGAACACGATCCACGCCTATATGTCGCAGTCCGACAAGGGCGAATTGGTGATCGGCGCCGGCATGGACGCTTATACGTCGTACAGCCAGATGGGCGGGTTGCATATTGCGACGCAGACATTGGAGGCGATCTGCGAGATGTTTCCGATCGTCTCGCGCGTTCGGATGATGCGCAATTGGGGCGGCATCGTCGATACGACGCCTGACCGTTCGCCGATCATTTCTAAGACGCCAGTTCCAGGCCTCTATGTGAATTGCGGCTGGGGGACCGGCGGCTTCAAGGCCACGCCCGGCTCGGGCCATGTCTTCGCCCATCAGGTCGCAACGGGCGAGCCTCATCCGATCAACGCGCCATTCAGCCTCGATCGTTTTCGCGCCGGCCGTCTCGTCAACGAGGCCGCGGCCGCCGCCGTCGCCCATTGAGGCTCTTATGCTGCTCATTTTCTGTCCCTATTGCGAGATGGACCGGCCCGAGGTCGAGTTCAGACACGCCGGCGAAGCGCATCTCGCGCGCCCGGCGCATACGGCGAGCGACGAAGAATGGGCCGAATTCCTCTATTTCCGCGCCAATCCAAAGGGCTTGCACGCCGAGCGCTGGCGCCACACATCGGGTTGCGGACGCTATTTCAATTGCCTACGCGACACAGTCAGCGACAAGATCGCGGCGACCTATAGGGCAGGCGAGAGACGGCCGGATTCGCCCGCCACGCCGACGGTCCGGAACGCGCGATGATGGTTGGCAATTCGCTAAGATCGGATGTGATCCCGGCCACCGAGGTAGGCGGATGGGGCGTCCATGCGCCCGCACGCGCTGACTTGGGCGATCGAGCGCGCCGCGCCGCCTTTGCGGGCGCAGCGCTTTCGCCAGCTCCGCATCTTGGCGAGCTCGTCGATCTCGTGGCCGAGGTTTCCTAGAGCCGATTCTCAGCCCCGAGATGACGCTGGGGAAGGCGAATTTTTACCGATTCTTAAACGAGCCTCCGCATAGTCCAAACATCTGACAATAAGATCGCCGTTTAAGCGGCGATCGGAAATACGACGAGTAGGCTTGAGCATCGAGCCTATAGGCATCACGCCGCTTCGTCGTCCGGTGCGAATCCGAATGTCCTTTTAAAGGCGCCTTGGCGCGCGCGAAGTCGTGGCTGCTTCGCGCGACAAACGGATCGTTTTGAATGATTGGACAAGACGCCCTGCAACAATGGGCCCAGGCCCTCCAGGTCTCCAACGCCGTTCCTGCTCGCTCCAATGACGAGAACGCCGCGCGCTTGCTCGCCTTTCTCAAGCTCTGGCGTTCGGCTGATGGGACGTCTGGCGAGCAGTCCTTCCAGGCGCTTATCGATCAGGTGCCAGACTATCTTTGGGTGAAGGATGTCAACGGACGCTTCATCGTCGCCAATAAGGCGCTTGCCGCCGACAGCGGGCGCGCGGACGCTCGAGACATGATCGGCTTGACCGACTTCGATCTCCATTCCCCTGAGGCGGCGCAGTGCTTCTTCGAGGTTGAGCAGAGAATCGTTCACAGCGGGAAGCCGGTGGTCGACCTCGAGGAATCGATCATCGACGCCTCCGGCGCCGTCAAATGGTTGTCGTCGACCAAGATGCCGATGCGAAACGATCGTGACGAAGTCGTCGGGTTGGTCGGCGTCGCCCGCGACATTACCGAGCGCAAGCGGGCTGAAATGCTGCGCGAGGGCGAGACGCAAATCCTCGAGATGATCGCGACCAGCGCCCCGCTCGAGCAGGTGCTCGACCGATTGATGCGTCTCATCGAGGCGGAAACGGCCGGCGTCCACGCCTCAATTCTGCTGCTCGAGGGAGAGCGTTTGAGGTCTGTCCCGTCGCCAAGCCTTCCTTCCGCTCTCCTCGAGGCCGCGGACGGCGTGCGGATCGGCCCG
>DATGHD010000250.1:0-3001 GCA_035308145.1 Roseiarcus sp. | reverse complement strand
ACGATCCGCCGGTCGTCCACCCGCGCGATCCCATGCGAGAGTGGAAAATACCGCTCAATCCGACGCATCTGAGCCTGGGACAGCAAGAACAAATCAGCCATGGCGAAGCCTCCTCGCCTCGCCTATGAATCAGCCAATCCGTTCCTCCGCAAGAAATTTAATGGGTCCTGACCCTAGATCATCACCGCTTTTGCCGCCATGGCAATTGTGAAAAGACCCGCGCGAATTGGCTCACGCCGCCCTTCGAAGCGGAGCTCGCGCGGAATCGCCTGCTTTTGAGCGTTTCAGCTCATTGTGGCTGTTAGCGCTCGTCATTCCGGATCGCCGAAGGCGAACCCGGAACCCATGAACACTGACGTCCAAGCGCGTCCTGAACTCTTACCGTGCGCTCGGGGCGCTCCTCACGGGGCGTTCATGGGTTCCGGGTTCTCGCCTTCGGCGAGCCCCGGAATGACGGCCGAGCGCGCGATACGACGACGCTTGGCTCGTCAGCCTGAGGCAAGGCAATCGGGCATAGCCTTGAGGCCCTACAATCGGGAACCTTCCATGCGCCGCGTTTCGCTCGCGCTTCTTCTGGCGAGCCTTCTCTCAGGATGCATGACCTCGGAAGAACGTGCGGCCGCCGTCGTCGCCGCGGACGACGACGAATGTCAATTCTATGGGGCGCAGCCGTGGACGCCCGCCTATACGCGGTGCCGGGCGCTCATCTTTCATCAAAGGCAGGAGGTCGCCGACGCTCTCGTTGGGCCGGACATGGGGCCAGCGCCCGTCGCCATCGCTCACAACGGAATGCAAGTCCTGATGGCGCCGCCGCCGATCGCCCCCGGACCGACGGTCATTCATTCAAGGTATTGAGCGATGGCCATGCCGGCTTAGGCAATCCGCACCACATCAGGGGCCTCAGGATCGCGCGGCGAACGCGCCGGCGCGACGCGATTGCGGCCCAAACTCTTGGCTCGATAAAGGGCGCGGTCGGCGCTCCCGATAAGCTCGCTCAAATCCCGCGCATGCTCGACCGCCGTCGCGACTCCGATGCTCAGCGTTGCGCCGATCTTCGTTTGGTCGACATAAAGGGCGTCCTGTTGAAAGGCGAGACGAATGCGTCGCGCGATCGCGAGCGCCGCCTCAGCGTCGCAGTCCGGCAAGACGGCGGCAAATTCCTCGCCGCCAATGCGGGCGGCGAGGTCTCCTGGCCGCAGGGTTCTTAAGACCGTGTCCGCGAAGACGCACAGCACACGATCGCCGGTCGGATGTCCAAAGGCGTCGTTGATCTTTTTGAAGCCGTCGAGGTCGAAGGCGAGCAGCGAGATCGGCGCATCGTCTCGACGGCTTCTTTCGAATAAGCGCTCGGCGTGCTCCATGAAGGCGCGCCGATTGGCGAGGCCGGTCAAGGGATCGACCAGAGCGGCGGCTTTATGCCTGGCCTCGTTCCGCTCGTTCAGCATCATGATGAGAAATATCGCGCTCGTCGCCGAATAGACCAGGCCGACAAAATGAATCGTCCCGAACCAATTGATCTCGGGGAGCGGCAAAGGAGGCGCAGACCACAGGAATCCGGCGGCGACAAGAAAAAGCGCGATCGCCTCCGCGCCGAGTATGCACGTCATTGGCCCGCGCCCGCGCGACGGCTCGGCAAGCCGGAATTCAAGCGCCGCGACCAAACAAGCGCAGGCCTGAATGCCCGCGCCAAGCGCGGCGGCGAGCCGCGGCTGCCCCAGCGCGCCCGCGGCGGCGACGACCGCAAGCCAAGCGCCCGCGGCGCAAAAAACCAACCAGACCTTGACCGAACCGCGGCGGAAAATCCGTGCGGCGACCCAGGCCAACAGCCCGCCCACATTGAGGATCACTGGCGCTGCGGCGCTCGAGGCGAAGGGCGGCAAAACGCCATGCATGGCCAGCATTATGACGCCGACCCCAATCGCCAGGCTCGAAATGGCCCACCAGAAGGCGGCCCAGGCCGCGCAGTCCTGCCGCCAATACAAGAGGAGGATGACGCCGCTCGCGAGCGCGACCGCGCCGCCCGCGAAGGCAAGGGTTGAAATATCAAGCGTCATCGCGGCCGCCGTCTCAGGAACGCGCTGTCGCGATCCATAAAAACGAACCGGTCTTAACAACGGCGAAACATTTTCAAGCGGAGTATTCGAGATAGCGTTTAAGGGCGGTTAGCGCGGCGGCCAGGGTCGGCGATCATCAACGCCAACTTCGAGGAAGGGACCCTCCAAGATGGGCCGGGACATTGAGTCCGACCGCGAGGCGGCCTGATCGCCGGCGCCAACGCGTCCCGCGTCAGGAGGCGCGCCCGCGAGGGGCTGAGGGCCTGTTATTGGACCAAGCTCCCGCGAGCCGGCGCCGCTCAGAGCGCATAGTCAGATTCTTCGCCTTTCGGTCGCAGCCCTCGCCGCCGGCGACCCCATGCCGCTTTCGACGTAATCCTTTCTGTCCGTCTGGCGCTAGGATTGTACTTGGAAGACGAGGTCGCGCGATCTGTGGCGACTGCCACATCATGCCCGCGAGGGCTGAGCTATCAATGACGAGGTAGAGGTCAAGTCGTGCAAGACAAGCCTTCGAGGGCCTCATGCGAGACGCTCACCCCCATTGGAACGAACTGTCTGACCCGCTGCTCGGCGCAATCGAGTCGAGGACGATGGCGCGTTTGCAGTTCCTGGGCGCCGCCGCGATCGCGATCGGAATCGTCGTGATCGCGGTCTTCGTCGTCTTGTGACGCGCCGGAGCGACGACAAGTCAAATCGCTAACGAAAGCTGCTTCCCTTCGAGAGACGTGAGGCTCGCCGAGCCGCGAGCGGCCAGGAGCGCGGCCGGCCTCGACCTTTTCGCTTGACGAGCGCCGCGCGCGGAAACTTACGCGCCGGCAGCGGACGGCGGCCACGTAGAACAATCTACCGGCGCGCCGCCCTTGTCGGTCGAGCCTTCGGGGCTTGAAGTCGTTTGCCAAGCCGGGAGGAAACGGCCCAGCCACGCATCAATTGAGCTAAGATTGTTT
>DATGHD010000249.1:0-5063 GCA_035308145.1 Roseiarcus sp. | reverse complement strand
TTCTTCCGCGAACCAATCGATAATGTCGGCGCCGCTGAGCGCCTCTTGTTTGGCTTGGGCGAGCGGCTTGCCCTGCTCCAGCGTCAGCAGCCGCGCGATCTGATCGGCGCGGCCGCGCAAAATTTCAGCCGATTTGCGCATGATTTTGTAGCGTTCGAAGGCCGAGACCTTGCTCCAGGTCTTGAAGGCGCGGCCCGCGGCGGCAAGGGCTTTATCGAGATCGGCGGGCTTGGCGTGCTCGACGAGGCCGATCCGATCGCCGGTCGCCGGGTTGACGACATCGATCGCCGGACCGGCCGCTTTGCTCCATGATCCATCGATGAACAGCGAAACATCGGCATAGGTCATGGGGCGGGCCTTTCTGGCTCGAAAAAGATGGCCCCTATTTAATCGCTTGGCGAAATCCGGCAAGTTTGTCCGAATCGCGCCGGGTCCGAGCGCGAAAAAGTTCTCTCCGCACGGGATCGTTAAGGCATGACCCAATTCATTTGTTTTGTTGCGAGCCGTCAATGTCGGCGGAACAGGAAAACTGGCTGTGCGCACCGCCGCCGAGATGGCGGACGTTGTCCGGCGCAACCCCTTTCCTAACGCGCCGCGCAATCGAACCGTCGCTATATTCCTGGATCAGCGGCCGCCCGCCGACGCCTTGGCTGAGGCTTCTGGCCGGAAGGACGAAGAGATGAAATTGGGCGCAAGAGAAATCTACGTCTTCTATGGCGACGGTATGGGTCAGTCGAAGCTCAAGATTCCCGCGGCTCGCGAAGGAACGGCGCGCAACATCAACACGATCGCCAAGCTCGCGGAAATGGCCGCGGAACTCAAATGAGCGTCCTGTCCCCGGACAGGCACATCTGAGACTGCCGCTGGCTCAGCGTAACGTCGCCATTGACGGCGTCTCATATGTAGAGGACCAGGACCTCCACGTTTAGACCCATAGACTTCATTCGCCAGAAAAACGGCGCTATCGCCAGCAGCGATTGTCGTAATCGATTGCATAGCGCTCCGGCGCCGCCGCAATGGCCGCCATGCCGACAAGCACTGAATCGGCCTGGATGACGAGACGCGTCGGGATGCGGCGGGCGAGAGCGTCGACCGGCGCCTTCGCCTCGAAGGCGGCGCGGAAAGTCTTTTCGTCGAGAAAATCACGGAGGCGCGGCAGGACGCCGCCGGCCAAGGTGACGCCGCCGGTGGCGACGAAGGTCACCCCCATATCGCCGGCGAAACGCGCGATGATCCGCCAATAGAGGGCGACGCTCTTGGCCTCTTCGCCCGCGCGATTCTCATGCGCGCGGGCGTCGACATCGGCAGGGTCTATGGCTGGCGCGGGCTTACCTTCGGCGAGAAGCCGGGCGCGATGCAGCCGGGCGAGGCCCGGACCGGCCATCACGCTTTCGGTGGTGACGCGGCCGCGCACCCGCTCCAAATGCGGCCAGATCGCCATTTCCTCTTCGCCCACTGGGCCGAAATCGGCGTGGCAGACTTCGGAAGCCATTGGCGTGAACCTTCCGGCCGCGCGGATCAGCGCGCCGACGCCAAGGCCGGTGCCTGGCCCGAGGATGACTTCAGGGCCCTCGTCGCCGAAGCGGCCGGGCCCGATCGGCATCGCCCATTGCTCCGGTATGGTCGGCAAGGACAGAGCCTGCGCTTCGAAATCATTGAGCAGCAGGCCCTGCGACAGGCCCAGCGCCTCCGCGACTTTCGGCCCGTCCATCAGCCACGGCGCATTGGTGAGCTTGAGCCGCCGGCCCTGGACAGGACCGGCGCCGCAAGCGATCACCGAGCGCGGGACAACGCCGAGCCTGCCCGAGGCCGCCTCGATCGCCTCGCCGAGCCCCGGGTAATCGCCTGTCTTGAGGTGGATAACCTGGCCGAGCGGCGCGTCAGCCTCGACCTTGGCGGCAAAGCGCACATTGGTGCCGCCGGTGTCGCAGACGAAAACCGGATAGGGGAATTGGGCGTTTCTCATTGCCCTCATTGACCTTGGGGCCGGCGCGCCCGTCAAGCCGCCGCCGATGAATTGACGCCAAAATCCCCGTTGACGGATTCCCCGCGCTGCGAAGACAAAAGGGGCCGACGCAAGGAAGACGAGGAAGAGCCGATGCGGGTCGACGGACGATGCCATTGCGGCGAGATCGCCTATAGCGCCGAGGGTGACCCGGAGCACGTGGCGATCTGCTATTGTACGGACTGCCAGCGCCTCGGCGGCTCGACGTTCCGCATTTCGCTCACCGTTCCCGCGGCGAGCTTCGTGCTCCGCTCGGGCAAGCCCAAGACTTACGTCAAGACCGCCGAGAGCGGCGCGCGCCGCGTTCAAGCCTTCTGCGGAAATTGCGGCTCGCCGGTCTATTCGGCGGCGGAGATCGATCCGCCGGCCTATACGTTGCGCGTCGGCTGCCTCGAGCAAAGGGCGGAATTGTCGCCGAAGCGGCAAATATGGCTGCGCTCGAAGCCGGCCTGGATCGAGCCGCCGGCGGCCGTGCCGCAATTCGAAAAGGACGGGCGGCGCTGAGCTTTCAGCTTATCAGCGCCGCCGCGGTCGCGATCACCAGCGCCCCCGCCAACGCGACATTGATGATGCGCGAGTTTTTGGGGTCATGAAGGACGCGCGAGAGAGACGAGCCCAACATGAGCCAGAAGCCATGGATGATCACGATCATCAAAGCCAGCAGTAAGGTTTTGACGATCGCATCCAAACCGTGGTCATCGGCGACGACTGTCGCGCCGGCGAAGACGGCGGCGATGGCGAGATAGGCCTTTGGATTGGCGACGGCGAGGAGAAAACCGGCGAGGAATTTTGGCGCCGCCGCCGGCCTGTCGCCACGATCAAGCGGCGGCGCCGTCGCGATTTTGAAGGCGAGGAAGAGAATATAGGCGGCCGCGGCAAGGCTCAGCGCACGCGCCGCGTATGGCGTCGCGACCAAAAGCGCGACGACGCCGATCGCGACCAGCAACAGCGCGGCCGCCGTCCCGGCGACGAGGCCGCAGACGTAAGGGAACGATCGGCGAAAGCCGAAGGCCGCGCCGACGGCGGTTGCGCTGATCGTCGAGGGGCCGGGGCTCCCCATGACGACGACCGACGCCAGGAGCAACGACGCCAGAGGGCGCCAGAGTTCGGACATGGAGCTCAAGTTCTCCGCCGCAACCAGCAGGGAGCCTATCGCGGCGCGATGCGGCCGCCTTGAACGATCGTGCAAGAGGGAGGCGTCAGGATCGGTGACCAGGGCGCCTCGGCAAGCTAGCTTGTTTCAAGAAAGCGATTCGCGATCGATGCGCAGACCAGGCTTCTACGAGTTCTTCTGCGGCGGCGGCATGGCGCGAGCCGGCCTCGGCGAAGGATGGGACTGTCTCTTCGCCAACGACGTCGACGCCAAGAAGGCGCGCGCCTATGCCGACAACTGGGACGCGGAAGCCTTGCAGGTCGGCGACATTCATAAGGTCGGCGCAGCCGATCTGCCGGGCCGCGCCGATCTCGCCTGGGCGTCCTTTCCCTGCCAGGATCTTTCGCTTGCCGGCCCAGGGGCTGGGCTCGACGGCGCGCGGTCCGGCGCTTTCTGGGGCTTTCGCGCGCTGATGGAGACGCTGGCCCGTGAGGGCCGCGGCCCACGCGTCATCGCGCTGGAAAATGTTGTCGGCGCGTTGACCTCCAACCGTGGCGGCGACTTCGTCGCCATCTGTCGCGCGCTGCAAGGCCTAGGCTGTCGCTTCGGCGCGCTGACGATCGACGCCGCGCATTTTCTGCCGCAGTCGCGGCCGCGCCTGTTCTTCGTCGCCGTTCATCGCGAGATGCGAATAGCGCCTGAGCTTATCGCGACTGGGCCAAGCGCGTCCTTTGCCTCCGCCACGCTCTTGCGGGCGCAAGCGTCGCTTCCGCGTGACGTCGCCGCGGACTGGCTGTGGTGGGCGCTCGACGCGCCGCCATTGCGCAACGTTGACCTTTCCGACCTCATCGAACGCGCGCCTGCCGATGCGCGCTGGCATAGCGAAGACGAGACGAACGCGCTGGTCGCCATTCTCTCGAAAGGCTCGCGCGCCAAGCTCGACAGGGCGCGGACCAAGGTCGGCCGGCAGATCGGCGCCGTCTATCGGCGGATGCGGCCGAATGATCAAGGCGGACGCAGCATGCGGGCGGAAGTTCGCTTCGATGGCGTCGCCGGGTGCCTGCGCACGCCGCGGGGCGGCTCCAGCCGGCAGTTCCTTTTGATCATCGAGGATGGCGCGCTGCGCTCCCGCCTCATCACGGCGCGGGAGGCGGCGAGACTCATGGGGTTAGCGGAAGAGTACAAGCTGCCGGCGCGCTACAACGATGCCTATCATCTCGCTGGCGACGGCGTCGTTGTTCCGATCGTGCGCTTTCTCGCCGCGAACTTACTCGAGCCTCTGCTCATGCGGCAAGCGTCGATCACCCTGGCGGCGGCCGAGTGAGCGAGCGTTCCAAACGACAGTACGATCCTCCCATCCCGATGGACCGCTCCGCCGTCATGCGCGCGGTGAAATCGGAGGACACCGGGCCCGAGCGGATTTTGCGCAAGCTGCTCCGCGCCATCGCGCCCGGCTATCGCCTGCATCGCCGCGATTTGCCGGGGAAGCCCGACATCGTCTATGGGCCGCGTCGGCTCGCCATTTTCATGCATGGCTGCTTCTGGCACGGCCATGACTGCAAGCGCGGCGCGCGCATGCCGAAGAGCAACGCCGACTATTGGCGGGGCAAGATCGCTCGCAACCGCGCTCGCGATGAAAAGAACGTCACCGCATTGCAAGCGCTCGGCTGGCGCGCGCTGACGATTTTCGAATGCGAGTTGAAGGAAGAGCGCGCCTTGACCGCGAGGCTCAAAAAGGCGCTCGCGAAACGGTCTTAAGGCTCCAAAGAGGTCGTCGGCGCGGATCGCAAACCTAAGGTCTGGCCGCGCAAGACTTCCACAAAGCGATCGAGGCCTAAGCGCAAGGCCGCCGTCAGCGGCTCGTTGGCAAGGATGACATCCGCGCTCGAAGCTTCGCTGGGCGCTTTCGCAGTGACGAAGGCCTCAGTCACGAGATGCGCCGACATGGTCGCGAGAATTTCCCGC